>CASEWR010000155.1 GCA_949291675.1 uncultured Desulfovibrio sp.
CATGCGCAGGGCCACGAAGATAAGGAAGACGGCAAAGCCCTTCTTGAGCCTGCCGGTGGGCATGGCATGGGAGATGCGGGCACCAATGGGGGCTGTGAAGAAGCTCACTGCGGCAATGCCGGCAAAAGCCAGCAGATGCACATAGCCAAGGCAGCCCGCGGGAAGGCCCGGGGCATCCCAGCCGCCCACGATGTAGCCTAAGGTGCCGGCCACGGCAATGGGAAAGCCAATGGCTGCAGAGGTGCCCACAGCATGGTGAATGGGCACATTGCAGAAGGTCATGAAGGGCACGGAAAGGGTGCCGCCGCCAATGCCGACAAAGCTCGACACAAGGCCTATGACACCGCCCACAGAGGCTGTGCCGAGGCGCCCCGGCAGCTCCCTGGTTGCCGGAGGCCTGTAGCCTGAGAGCATCTGGGCAGACACGGCAAAGAGGAAGACCACAAAGAAGGCGCGCAAAAAGAAGACCGGCAGATGCGTGGCCACAAGGCCGCCCAGGAAAGTACCGATCAGGATGCCGGGGGTGATGTTCTTTAAAATGTCAAAGTGCACGGCACCGCGCTTGTGATGGGCACGGGAACTGGAAATGGAGGTGACCATGATGGTGGCCAGGGACGTGCCCAGGGCCAGCTGATGCACCACATTGTGGTCATAGCCGAAACTTGTGAAGACAAAGTCAAGCATGGGCACAATCACAATGCCGCCGCCCACACCGAGCAGGCCGGCCAGGACACCGGCTATGACACCACAGAACATGAAGATGAGAATGGACAGGAACATGCGAGCCTCGAAAACAAAAAATGCGGACAAATGCGTGCCGGCTGCGTCCCCCGTCCCCCATGACTCAGGGCACAGGCAGACGGGCCTGGCAGGCAGATCAGGCAGACAGATCAGGCAGATCACCCCTTGTGCGAACAAGGTCTACACCAAAAGGCAGACAGGGAAAAGGGCGCTGACAACATCTCTGGAAAAAAAAGCTTTTCGCCTGCGCGGGGCCCGGGCAGATCCCGGGCAGATCCGGGGGACGTTGTGCAGGGTCCTGTGGCGCAGGCTTTGCATCGAAACACAATCGTCGCTTGCCTTTTCTGGAAGAGTCATTCATACTGCCCGGAAGGGCTCACTTTCGGCCCTGATCTGAACGTGCAGGATGGCGTACACGCGTCCAGGACAGCCCGCATGCTCAGGTCCTGCTCACAGGCTGGTCTGCCGGGAGAACACAGTGGCGTCATTGTCCAATCTGACACCCGCACCACGGTCCGCACGCAGGCGCTGTTTTTTGGACAGCACCGCAGTCTGCCTGTTTTCTTCTCTCCGCCTTCTCCTTTTTCAAGAACAAGGCGGTTTTTTTGTGCCCGCAAACTGATGTCTGCGCATGATGTCTGCACAATTGCTGCTGTCTTCTGACTGTATGTACACTGTTGTTTGCTGAATGCATCATGTTCCCTGCATCTGGTTTCCCGGTCTTGCAGACGAAGAGTACCTGCATCTATCCTGCAGTTATCCTGCATCTGCCCTGCATACATACTGTATTTCTCCTGTATTTTTCCTGCATCTGCACTGCACAGCTTCGTAAATTTTTTTGCTCTCCTGTTTGTTCTTCCTTTGTCTATCTTCACGTTTGTCTATCTTTACGTTTCAACGCCTGGAGTGTGCCCGCCGTGTATACCGACAATCGCTATCTCTGGAATCACAAGGATTTGCTTGATGTCTCCCAGCTCAGTCGCGAGGATGTCCTGCATCTGCTGGATCTTGCGCAGAGCTTTCAGGAGATCAACTCCCGGCCGGTGAAAAAGGTGCCCACCTTGAAGGGCAAAACCGTCATCCTCTTCTTTGTGGAAAACTCCACCAGAACAAAGACGAGCTTTGATGTGGCAGCCAAGCGCCTGTCTGCAGACACCTTCTCCCTGGCCAAGTCCGGCTCAAGCATCAACAAGGGCGAGAGCCTGAAAGACACGGCCCTGACCCTGCAGGCCATGAGCCCGGACATCATTGTCATCCGCCACGCAAGCTCCGGTGCTGCAGAGTATCTGGCAGACCTTCTGCCCTGCAGCATTGTCAACGGCGGCGACGGCTGGCATGCGCACCCCACCCAGGCCCTGCTCGATGCCTATGCCCTGCGCTCGGTCTGGGGCCAGGACTTCACAGGCAAAACCCTGCTCATCTTAGGCGACATCGAGCACAGCAGGGTGGCGCGCTCCAATATTTATCTTTTGCAGCTGCTTGGCGCAAAGGTGCGTCTGTGCGCGCCGCGCACCCTCCTGCCCCGTCAGTCCGCCTTCTGGGGCTGCGACATCTTTTCCGACCTGGACACTGCCCTGCAGGGCACGGATGCCATCATGTGCCTGCGCCTGCAGCTTGAGCGCCAGGAAGCAGGCCTTCTGCCCATGCTCTCGGAGTACTCAAAGCGCTACTGCCTGACCCTGGAGCGCCTTGCCAGGGCCAATCCCAATGCCGTGGTCCTGCACCCCGGTCCCATGAACAGGGGCTGGGAAATTGCCAGTGACGTGGCAGACAGCGACCAGTGCCTGGTGCTTGATCAGGTGGCTGCAGGTGTGGCTGTGCGCATGGCTGTGCTCTATCTGCTCGGCACACGCAACAACTAAAGGAATGTGCAGGCATGCTGCACGCTCCCTGCTGCATCTTCTGCCCCTGCTGCAGCTTCTGTTCCTGCACAGGCAGACGTTTTGACATACATGACCAACAAGAAATTCTCAGGAGGCTGGAAAGAAGCGTGCTCTCCTTTCCTGATCACATATGAAATTTTGCCTGACTAATGCCCTGTACCTGGGGTCCTGCGTGGATGTTCTGGTGGAAAACGGCCGCATTGTCACCATGGTTCCCCATGGCAAGGAAGTGTGCGACTGTACAACATGCGAAACCATTGATGCACAAAAGCTTGTCCTCCTGCCTGCCCTCACAGACTGCCATGTTCATTTCCGTGACCCCGGCTTTGAATACAAGGAAGACATTGCCTCCGGCCTTGAAGCTGCAGCCCGCGGCGGCTTTGCCTCAGTCATCTGCATGCCCAATACCAAGCCTGTGAATGACACTGCCGCTGTCACCCGCTACATGCTGGAAAAGGCAGCAAAGACCCATCCCCATGGCCCCCGCCTCTTCCCTGCCGCTGCTGCCACGCCAGGCCTTGCATGCGAGGGCCTCTCGCCCCTGGCAGAGCTTAAAGAGGCCGGCTGCGTGTGCGTCACCAATGACGGTCGCCCCATGACCAGCAGCGAGCTCATGCGCAGAGCCATGGAATATGCCTGGGATCTGGGCATGAAGTTCACGGATCACTGCGAAGAGCGTGACCTTGCACCAGGCTATCTTATGAACGAGGGCGAAGTGAGCGCAAAACTCGGCGTCATGGGGCAGCCTGTAGTGGGCGAAGCCATGCAGGTGGCCCGCGATGTCATGCTCTCCGAGTACCTGGACATCCCTGTGCACATTGCCCATGTCTCCTGCGCCATGGCAGCGGACGTCATCCGCTGGGGCAAGGAACGCGGCGCAAAGGTCACTGCGGAAACCTGCACCCACTACCTCATGCTCGATGAAACCGAGCTGCTTGGCTACAACACCCTTGCCAAGGTGAACCCGCCCCTGCGTACGGCACAGGACAGGGAGGCCCTGCGCAGGGCCGTGAAGGAAGGCGTCATTGACATTGTGGTCACGGACCATGCCCCCCATGCCGAGTACGAGAAGAACACCACCCTGGATCTGGCTCCCAACGGCTTTATCGGCCTTGAGCTCTCCCTGCCCCTCATGTGGAGCCTTGTACGGGAGAACGTGCTGAGTGAGGCAGACATTGTGCGTCTCATGGCCACACGTCCCAATGAAATCTTCAACCTGCCCTGCAATCGCTTCAATCCCGGCGATCCCGCAGACTTCATTCTCTTTGATCCGGAAGAAGAATGGCAGGTGTGCAGCGCAAACCTCGCCTCGAAAAGCTGCAATACCCCCTATCTTGGCAAGACCCTCAAGGGGCGCGTCAGACATCACTGGCACGAGGGCTGGCAGCTGTTCTGAAGCCCTGGCTTTGGCACACATCTTCAGGCAGCGGGGGCTTGTCCTGCAACGCACCCGCTGCCGGCAAAAATCTGCCGGCAAAAGGCTGCCGGCCCAGGTCTGCCGGGCTGGCTCTGCCGGACGGGACGGATGCCGCAGTCCCGCACTGCCCGGGTTCCCATCCTGAAAAAGTCTGACACAGCATCTGACACAGCGCCTGAAGCAACATCTGAAAAAAGCGCACAGGAGAAGGCAATGAGCACTCGACCATGCGTCGTGGCAGGGCGCTTTTATCCTGCCAGGCCTGAAGATCTGCAGGCCGTCATCAGCAGCTGCTTTGCGAAGGCAGGCGGCGAAGCGCACACTGAGGCAGGCACGGCCCGGGACGCGGCCCCAAACTCGTCTTTGGACACGCCCTGCATGCTCATGCTGCCCCATGCAGGCTACATCTTCAGTGCTCCGGTCGCTGCCGCAACGCTCAGCAACGTGCAGCTGCCCCAAACCCTCATCATCCTCTGTCCCAATCACACAGGCTATGGCAGGTCGCGCTTTGGCGTGTGGACACAGGGCACCTGGGAAACACCCTTAGGCGCTGTGCCTGTGGACCAGGACCTGGCAGGGCGCCTTGCTGCCCATGCCCCCTTCGCGGACGACAGGCTCTGTCATCTGCAGGAGCACGCCATAGAAGTGCAGCTGCCACTGCTGCAGTTTCTCTGCAGGGACCGTCAGGAGCTCTCCATCGTCCCTGTGTGCATTGCCAGCCACAACCTGACAGACCTTGGCCGGGCTGCACAGGTTGTGGCGAGCGAGGCAGGTGCGGGCCTGCGCAGCGGCAGCATCGGCATCCTGGTGAGCTCGGACATGAACCACTATGAGGATGAGAAGACCACCCTGCGCAAGGACCAGGCAGCCCTGGACTTCGTCCTGGCAGAGGATGCCGAAGGCCTGCTTGCCTGCTGCGCACGGCAGGGCATTACCATGTGCGGGGCCGGCCCCATGGCCCTGGGGCTGCTCACTCTGCAGGCCCTGCGCACCACGCCTGCACGCTCTGCAAGGCTTATCGCCCATACCACTTCAGGCCAGGTCTCGGGCGATGTTGAGCGCGTGGTGGGCTACGCCGGGGTTCGCTTCTACCTCTAACCCCGTGTGTGCGCAGCCTGCTGCGCACACGGCACCTGCTTTTCGTCGAGCACCCTGCCGGCAGCGCCTGCACCAGTCCACAGGCTGCAGCAAAAGCGGCAGGTACGCTGAAACCCTTGTGCAATTTCGCTGAAGACCCAAAGCAGTTGAGTAGCAGCAGGCTACCAGCAGAACAGCAGGAACGCAGCAAAAGACAAGGTGCTCAGACTTCCAGCGACCATTGGCTGTGAAGTCTGAGCACCTGTTTCTTTAATTCCTGAGTCTTCAGGAAGATTCCCGAAGATTCCTGAAAATACAGAAGATATGCAGTGTGGTCGGGATGGCCCGACTCGAACGGGCGGCCCTCTGGTCCCAAACCAGATGCGCTACCAGACTGCGCCACATCCCGATACTTTTGCAGAGAGCTTTGTGCAAAGAGCTGTACAGAAAGCCTTGCAGAAAGCTTTGTAAAGAAAAACCCCGCAAACGTGCATGCCGGTTACGGGGAGAATGAGCAAATATGGGGCGAAAGAAGAGACTTGAACTCTCGGCCCTCTGAGCCACAATCAGATGCTCTACCAACTGAGCTACTTCCGCCACGCAAGAAAGTAACTTACGCAAAGACCCTGGCTTTGGCAAGTCTTTTTTTACAGTTTTCTGAAATTTTTTTTGTTTTTTCGCCTGCAGGGCTGTGTTTCCCGGGACGCATGCCCAACCTTCCAGGGGCTAAGTTTGTCACATAGTTATCATTTTCTGCAAAAAGGGAGGTGTCTGTGCTCTCTGGCATTTTGGCCCTGTTCGGTCTATAGCTTTGCTCTGCAAGGACAGGTCTGCCAGGTGCATGGTCTGCCGGGGCATGGTCTGGCTGTGCACCAGGCAATGGACCAGGCTGCAAGTCAGGCAGAGAGCCTGGCAGTGATTGCCGGCCTGGCTGGTGAAATGCCCGCAAGGCTGTATCTTGTCAGCTTCCGGCTTCCCTCTCACGCACATCTCACGTACATTCTGCGTACACCTGACACACATCTCACACACACTTCACCACAACGTACCACACCCTTACTTTCACTCAATGCGGACATTGCATGGACAAGCTGATCATAGAAGGCGGACGCCCCTTGAGCGGCGTCATTGACGTCAACGGTTCCAAGAACGCGGCACTTCCCATCCTGCTTTCCTCCATCCTCCTGGAGGGGCCGCAGGATTTTTTCAATGTACCCAATCTGCGTGACATCAGAACCACGCTCAGGCTGCTCGGTCTGCTCGGCTGCAGCTGCACCCAGGAGGGCAGACGGGTGCATATGGAACCAGGTCCCCTCACGCCTGAGGCGCCCTATGAGCTAGTGCGCACCATGCGCGCCTCAGTCCTCTGCCTGGGTCCCCTCATTGCACGCTTGGGCAAGGCAAAGGTCGCCCTGCCCGGCGGCTGCGCCATCGGGGCACGGCCTGTGGACCAGCATCTGAAGGGCCTTGAGAAGATGGGCGCAGTCTTCACCCTGGAAGGCGGCAATATCATTGGTCACTGCGACCATCTGCGCGGCGCCCAGATCACCTTTGACATGCCCACAGTGGGCGGCACGGAAAACCTCATCATGGCTGCCGTGCTTGCTGACGGCACAACCCAGCTCAACAATGCAGCCAGAGAGCCGGAGATCACAGATCTTGCCAACTTCCTCAACAGCTGCGGGGCAAAGATCACAGGGCAGGGCACATCCACCATTGAAATCGAGGGTGTGACCAGCCTGAAAGGCTCTACCTGGGACATCATGCCTGACCGCATTGAGGCAGGCACCTTCCTGGCCTGCGTGGGCATCACAGGCGGGCGTGTCACCCTGCGCCACTGCCCTGTGAACGCGCTGGAATCGGTGATCAGCGTGCTGGAAGCCATGGGCATGCGCTTTGAGGCAGGCGAGGAAGGCTATACGGCCTCCATGTCCGGTCCGCTCAGGGCCACAGAGATACGCACCCAGCCCTATCCCGGCTTTCCCACGGATATGCAGGCCCAGGTCATGGCCCTCATGTGCCTGGCCCAGGGGGTGAGCATTGTGGATGAGCGCATCTTTGAAAACCGCTTCATGCATGCCCTGGAACTGGTGCGCATGGGTGCGGACATACAGATTAACGGCCACACTGCCCTGGTGCGCGGTGTGGACCACCTCACCGGTGCTCCGGTCATGGCCTCTGACCTGCGCGCCTCTGCCTCCCTGGTGCTGGCAGGCCTGGCAGCCAGGGGCGAGACCCAGATACGCCGCATCTATCACCTGGACCGCGGCTATGAGCACATTGAGGACAGACTCAGTGCCGTTGGCGCCAGGATACGCCGCGAGCACGAGGACGACTGAAAAGCAGACAACATCGAGACCAACAGCAAAAACAACGGCGAACACAACGCCTGACGACAACTGACAACGAGCGCTCCTCCCCAACAGGCCGCCCTGTATGCCCTGCACAAGGCTCACATCCTGTGCGGCGTGCACTGTGCGGAGGACGCTGCGGGGACGGACCCATGAAACATCTCTTCCATCTCGCCTGCGTTCTGGCCCTTCTGGCCCTGCTGACCCTGCTCCAGGGCTGCTCTGTGTACAGTGTGGCCTCGGACGAGCGCCTTGTGGACACCATGAGCCTGGACAATGCCCTGTGCGGTGTCATCAAGAAGGATCTCATGGCCAAGCGCTTTGCTGACGGCTGGAACATCAGTGTGTACAGCTATTACGGCCACGTCTTCCTGGTTGGGGAATGCCCGAAGGAACTGCGTGCCAAAGCTGTGCAGATTGCCAGACGTGACAAGAGGGTGCGCTCTGTGACCACGCACTGGTTCACACCCAAACCCTCGTACAACAACAATCTGGTGCTGGCCACCAAACTGCGCTCCACCCTTATTAGCACAGGCAATCTCAACTCCACCCGCATTGACACGGAAGTCAACTCCGACCGCGTGGTCCTGCTTGGTGTGGCCAATAACAGCGAGGAGCGCAAGACCGCAGTCAGGGCTGCCAGAAATGTCAATGGCGTTGCCACAGTGACAAGCTATATCATGCTGCCCATCAAGCCGGGCACCAACTTCAGGCCCACAGGCATCACCTATCCAGGCTTCCATCCGCCCCAGGGCGCTGCCGCAAAGCCCGCCACAGCAGGCAAAAAGGCTGATGCAAAGGCCGGCAAAAAGGCTGACAGGCCTGCAGCAAAGGCTCCGGCGCCGGCACCTGCTGACAACGCAGGCGAGACGCAGGGCGACGACGGCGCAACCGGCGACTACGGGGGCATAGAAAACATCTGACCCGGTCAGCACACTGAGCTGCCAGGCATACTATCCAGAACACTGCCCGGCACGCTGTCGGTATACTGCCCGGCACAGCGGCGCACAGGCATACACAGCACACGCCGATCGGAACGCCTGCACGGCTTCCGGTCGGCGTGCTGTCTGTTCCGGGCCAGTCTCTTACCGCATGCCCTGGCGGCATAGTCTGGCGGCATGCTCCCTGCGGTCCGGGGCTGCAGCCCCGGGCCAGCTGCAACACTGGCCGGCTGCAGCACTGGCCTGCTTGCGGCATCTCCCTGCGGGGCACGGCAGCCTGCCGTACAGCCTGCCGAGCTGTCTGCCGCCCTGCTGCCCTGCTGTCTTTTGGAAACACCCCTGCAGTGGCTAGGCCCACACACCCGCTATGGGAGTGCCACAGGAAGGACAGACGCCTGTGCAGGCAGAGAGCACCCTGAAGCCTTGTCTGCTGATGCAGGGGGTATGACAGGAGGGGCAGAAGGTGGCCTCGTCCTCGGGCCTGGACACATTGCCGCCATAGACGTAGTGCAGGCCCTGTGCCCTGCCAAGCTCGCAGGCCCTGTGAATGAGGGAGGGCGGTGTGGGGCCGCGGTCCTGCATCTTGTAGCAGGGGAAGAAGGCAGACACATGCCAGGGTGTTTCGGGGCCTAAGTTGTCACGGATGAAGCCGGCAATGCTGCTGAGCTCCTGCTCGCTGTCATTGAGGCCGGGGATGACCAGGGTGGTCACTTCCAGCCAGATACCCATGGCCTTCATGCGTACAAGGTTGTCGAGGACTGCTGTGAGGCTGCCACTGCAGATCCTGCTGTAGAAGTCCTTGTGAAAGGCCTTCAGATCAATGTTGGCAGCATGAACAAGGCCCTTGAGTGACGCAAGCGCTGCTGCACTCATGGCGCCATTGCTGACCAGGATGATGCGTCTGCCTGCCTTGCTGGCTTCCAGAGCAATGTCATGCACGAGCTCGTAAAAGACTGTGGGCTCATTGTAGGTACAGGAAATACTCGGGATGTGCCGCTCTTTAGCATAGTCCACAATGCGTCTGGCCGTGACAGGGTCCCCCTTGTAAAAGCGGCCTGTGTCTGCAGGGCTTCTGGAAATGCGTGCGTTCTGACAGAAGGTGCAGGCAAAATTGCAGCCATACGTGCCCAGCGAAAGAGTCTGTGTGCCGGGTAAAAAGTGAAAGAGAGGCTTTTTCTCCACAGGGTCCAGGCCCATGCTGGCCACATTGTCATCCACAAGGGTGTACAACATCCCGCCCCTGTTCACCCTGACCCCGCAAAAGCCTGCCCTGCCCTCTGCAATGACGCAGGCGTGAAAGCACAAGGTACAGCGAACACAAGAGTTGTTGCCAGCATTGTGTGTTACTGTGTGCCCTGCCGTGCTGCCAGCTGCAGTCTTGCCCTGCCATGGTTCCCAGAACAGTGCTGTGCGCATACGTCCTCCTCGGCATTATGCCCTTTCCGGCCCCGTCCGGCCCCATGCCGGCCCCGCCATACCTCTTCTGGCCCCGTCTGGCCCGGCCTTGTGGCTGCATCAGCTGTTGCCTGCCAGGGCGCCGGGCTGCTGTTGCCCCGGCCCTGGGCCTGAGCCTGAGTCTGGGCCAGGTGCCGGCCTGATACTCCAGTGCCCCGAAGGCCCTGCTGCCCTGCCGGCCTGCTTTCTGCCTGTGACGGTACGGTACAGAGTCTTGTACTGCAAGAAAAAGCTGCACTGTCAGTTCTCATGCCACACCTGCCCCACTGTCGCGTCAGGGATGGCGGATACAGGAAGGTTGTGCCGGCATCCCGGGCATGTACGCAGGCACAACTTAAGACAGGGAAAAATCAGCTGCAGCCGTCCTTTTTGCTTTGAGTTCTGATACAATTTTTGATACTCTGCCTTCCCAACAAGGAGTATCCCCTATGTCTTCTGAAAGGTCCAAAGCATATACCGCTTCAGGCGTGAATATTGAGGCAGGCAACGCCCTGGTTTCCAGAATCAAGGACATTGTTGCCACAACCCACACCAAGGGTGTCATTTCCGATATCGGCGGCTTCGGCGGCCTGTTCCGTCCCGACATCAGCGGCATGGCCGATCCTGTGCTCGTGTCCTCCACGGACGGCGTGGGCACCAAGCTCAAGCTCGCCTTCCAGTTCAACAAGCATGACACCGTGGGCATTGACCTCGTGGCCATGAGCGTCAACGACATTCTGGTGCAGGGTGCCACCCCGCTCTTCTTCCTGGACTACTTTGCCACAGGCAAGCTCGACATCGAGACCGCCCAGACCGTGGTGGCCGGTGTGGCCGAAGGCTGCAGGCAGTCCGCCTGCGCCCTGCTCGGCGGCGAGACTGCCGAAATGCCCGACATGTACGGCGACGGCGAGTACGACCTGGCAGGCTTCTGCGTGGGTATTGTGAGCAACGAGCGCCTTATTGACGGCTCTGCCATCCGCGTGGGCGACGCCATCATCGGCATTGCCTCCACCGGCGTGCACTCCAACGGCTATTCCCTGGTGCGCAAGATTCTCGCCCAGTCCGGCCTCAAGGGCACGGATCCCTTCCCCGGCGCAGAAGAGCGCACTGTGGCTGACGTGCTGCTCACGCCCACTGCCATCTATGTGGAGACCGTGAAGTCCTTGTGGCGCGACCTGCCCATCAACGGCATGGCCCACATCACTGGCGGCGGCTTCTACGACAATATTCCCCGCGTTCTGCCTGCCACTGTGGAGGCTGACATCAACTTCGGCTCCTGGGACATTCCCCCTGTCTTCCACTGGCTTAAGGAAACAGGCAACCTCTCCTGGGAAGAAATGTGCCAGATCTTCAACACCGGCATCGGCTACGTCCTGGTTGTGCCCAGCGAAAAGGCTGAGGAGACCATCAACCGCATTCAGGCCTTCAATCACAAGGCCTGGCAGATCGGCTCCATTGCCAGGCGCGCCAGCGAAACAAGCGAGCAGCTGGTCATCGACTTCAACGGGGCAGAGTAAGCCTGCTCAGGCCTTGAGGCCACCTTTCCGGGACTTTCCCCCGTCTGCTTGACTGCCTGTCCCTCTCGTTCGTCAGGACGATCATCAGGACGATCGCAAAGACAGGCATCAGGACAGGCAGACACAAGGTCCCTGCCATCAGGACGTCCATGTAAGGAGGACATATGCTGCGCTTTCGTACCCTTGCCCTGCTTGTTCTTGTCTGCGTGACCATTCTTGCAGGCTGCCAGCGCAAACCCGCCTCCACTGCAGAAGTCCCCAGGGTGCTGAGCCCGCGCTACTCCATTGCCGTCATGCCCTTCTCGCAGCCTACCAATGCCTGCAATCTGATCATGGGCCATCTGCCCGAAAATCAGGGCTGCATCCCGGCAGATCAGCTCCTGCAGCTTGATGCCGAGTTAAAGGCTCTCATGCAGGGCACACAAAGTGCACGTGCCATCTCCTTTGAGACGGCACTGCCGCCCTTCCTGGCTGCCAGCACAAACTACAGGGCCACCTCGGAGCCCCAGGCACTGGAGCCCTGGGCAAAGTTTGCCAGAAAGACAGGCAAGGACTTTGTGCTCGTGCCCCAGGTGCTGGACTGGCATGACCGCGAAGGCTCTGCGGCTGGTGTCACCAGGGCTGCCAGCGTGCACATTGAGTTCTACCTCATCCGTACCGAAACCGGCACTGTGCACAGCCATCAGATCTTCAAGGAAGAGCAGCAGGG
>CASEWR010000156.1 GCA_949291675.1 uncultured Desulfovibrio sp.
TCATCATGGGAGCTGTCACCATGAAGATGATGAGCAGCACCAGCATGACATCAACAAAGGGAGTAACGTTGATATCAGCAACAAAATCGTCGTCAGAAGATGAGGCAGCCATGACTACTCTCCTGCGGCAAAGTTGAGACCGTCGGCATGGCGGCCGCTCTCATGCTGCAGCCTGTTGAGGAGATGTCCGGCATAGTTCACGCACAGCCCTTCAATCTCCGAGATCCTGGCCCTGAAGATATTGTAACCACAAACAGCGGGAATGGCCACGAACAGGCCCACGGCCGTGGCAACCAGGGCCTCGGCAATGCCCGGAGCCACTGTGGCCAGAGAGACGGACTTCATCTGGGCTATGGCAGTGAAGCTGTGCATGATGCCCCAGACAGTACCAAAGAGGCCTATGAAGGGTGCTGTGCTGGCAGCTGTGGCTAAAAGAGCCAGGGCGGATTTCAGCCTGGCAATTTCCTGGGCAATGCCGAAATGCAGGGCGCGTCGCACATTCTCACTGGCCAGACGCTCAAGGTCTCCTGTCCTGCCAAGGCGGTCAAACTCATCTGCTGCACCCTTGGTGATGCGAAAAAGTGGTGAACCTGGATCCTGCTCAATGAGCGGCAGAATGTCAGAAAGTTTCCCTGCCCGCTCAATGGCATCAAGTCCGTAGAACACATGTGCTTTGGCCTGACGCAGCGTCAGATACCTTGCAAACATGAATGCCCAGCTGCCCACGGACATGACGAGCAGCAGAACCAGCACGCATTTGGAGACAATTGTTGCCTGCAGAACAGCGTGTATTAATGCTTCCATTGTTTCCCCTTGCCAGCCTTTTGGAAAACGAATGTGGATTTCAGATTCCTATTCTCTGCCGCAGAAAGTGTCAAGCCGGGCTGTAGCTCTTTTTGCTCTGGGCCTGACGAGGAGCCTGACGAGGATCCCAACGAGGATTTCGACGGGAATCACGAAGAAAATCCCGGAGCGAACCATGGCCGTATGATTTGTCTGTATGTTCAGTCATGGCCTTCAGGAGCCGCAACTTTGCAAAAATGGCCTCGTCACGTTGCAACTATACAACCATATTGCCCTGTTTTGAGACAAAATCACCGTACATGTTCAGGACCGTTTTTGCACAGTCCCTGTGCCGGCTCCGTAAACAGTGCACAGCAACAGCGCCGCTGCGGCAGATGAGCGCACGCCATAGCTCCCTGTCATGACACCTTGCCAGGGTCCTTGTCAGGGACGTCATCTTCTCTGTATACCGGCAGGGGTGGAAAGCACAGGGGTGCAGCGATTTTAAAGCAGGGAGCAGGAACAATGAAACCACAGACACATGGCATCAAACGTCTTGTCCATGCCGTGCGCTACTCTGTTGACGGCTGGAAGGCTGCCTTCAAAGACGAGGAGGCCTTCAGGCAGATCCTTCTCCTCACTGCCATTGCTGTGCCCCTGGCCTTTGTCATCGCCTCCTCCTGGAGCGAAACAGTGCTGCTCATCCTGCCTCTTGTGATCTGTATCATCACCGAGCTTGTGAACTCTGCCATTGAGAACGTTGTGGACCGCATCTCCGGCGAGTGGCATCCCCTTGCAAAGAAGGCCAAGGATATGGGCAGCGCAGCTCAGTTCACAGCCCAGCTCTTCCTTGCGCTTGTCTGGGCAGGCTTTCTCCTCGCAAGGCTTTTGTAAGCAGACTGGTCCGCCAGCAGGAGCCGGGCAGGCAGAGCTGTGCCGGACGCAGTTCCCGGCTGCCGGCCCCTGTCTGCGCGCTCTGACCGCGCCCTGACCATCTGATGCATGTGGCGCGGTCTGGTCTCTTCCGGCGCCTCGCGTGCGTCTGGTGTGCGCCCGGGTATGTGCCTGATAGACTCTTTGGGAGAATGGGCGTAACAGAGCTTTTGTCATTTTCTCACCCAGGCTGCCCAAAGGACGTTGTCATGCTCTGCCGTCTTGCCACTGCCAGCGACTCTGCTGCCATACGCAGCATCTATGCCCAGTACATGGAGACCCCCATTACCTTTGAGTATACCCTGCCCTCTGAGGAAGCGTATGCTGCCCGCCTTGCT
>CASEWR010000157.1 GCA_949291675.1 uncultured Desulfovibrio sp.
CTTCTCATGATTGATGCTACCTGTCTGAAAGCTCACAGAACTGCCGCAAGTTTGAGAAAAAAAGGGCTTCCTCTCGCTGTATCGGACGCACAAAAGGAGGATTGAACACCAAATTACATGTAGTCTGCGACTTCGACGGACGTTCAATTCGGACATTGCTGACAGCCGGAAGCATCAGTGATTATGGCGGTGCGGCATGTCTCTTGCCAACTCTGCCTTCAACCCGAATACTTCTTGCTGACAGGGGCTATGATGCCGGATGGATTCGCAGTTTTTTGAAAAATCTAGGTTGCACTCCCTGCATTCCTTCTCGGAAAAATACAAGAGTCATGAGTATTGCAACAAGAAACAATATCTCCAGCATCACAAGATAGAACACATGTTTTCCCGGTGAATGACTGGCGTCACATAGCCATGCGCTATGATCGCTGTGCTCATACATTCCTTTCAGCAATTCACCTTGCGGCTATCGTTATTTTTTACCTTTAATGAGTCCTGAGCCTAGCTCTTTTTTTCTAGCTAGGGTCAGGACTCGTTAATTAAGGTAGAAGAGAACAGTGACAGCAAGACAAATGGCTGAGAAAAAAGTATGGGCACAGCGGTCATATCGGGTTGCGATACGTCGCCAGTCCTTCAACTTGCTGAATGTATTTTCAATAAGATGGCGACCTTTATACAGCGTCTTGTCGAAAGGAAGTTCTTCATTTCTGGTTTTCCGCGGTGGTATGCAGACGGTTATCCCTTTGGCTTTTAGAGATTCCCGCAACCAACTCGCGTCATAGCCTCCATCTGCCAGAAATATGCTGTTATCGGGAAGCAAGTGCTGGAGAATGGCCGCCCCCTTGTAGTCGCTGACCTGTCCTTCCGTCAGCAAAAGCAGGACAGGACGCCCGTGCCCATCACAAACGGCATGAAGTTTGGAATTCAGGCCACCTTTTGTTCGTCCTATGAGGCGCGAAGAATCCCCTTTTTGAGCAGGCTTGCCGCCGTGCGGTGAGCCTTGAGGTGAGTGGAGTCGATCATCAGTGAGCCATCAAAAGACGTTTTGTTGGCCAACTCAGTGAAAATTTTATTGAAAACACAGAATCTGCTCCACCTGATGAATCGATTGTACAGCGTTTTGTGCGGGCCGTACTCATCAGGTGCATCCTTCCACTGAAGCCCGTGCTTGATGACGTATATGATGCCGCTGACGACGCGTCTGTCATCGACACGCGGGGCACCGTGAGAACGGGGAAAGAACGGTTTGATACGCTCCAACTGGCTTTTCGGAAAGATAAAACAGGGTACGCATGCGACACCTCCATGCCCTCTGCATACCCTGTTTTTGTTCCTTTGAAAATAACGAGTCCTGACCCTAGGACAACCCACTTCTATTCTTGTTGAACTCAGATAATTGTTAGGAAATGGTTAGGAATGGGGTAAGACGCGCCCTCAAGTGAGTTACTGTCTCAGCGAGAAGAGCACAGCCCGGAATACCCCTCCGGTATGTTTCCATTGGACGCACCGCAAGCGTCAGCACTTATCTTCCCCTTCTGGTTAGAAATAGGTTAGAAAAATGAAAAGGCACTTACGGTTAGAAAACTGTAAGTGCCTGATTTTCTTGGTTGCGGGGGCAGGATTTGAACCTACGACCTTCGGGTTATGAGCCCGACGAGCTACCGAACTGCTCCACCCCGCGGCGCGTTTCTTTATGTACTTTTTCCAGACCTGCTTGTCAAGCATTCGGCACAAAAATTTTTTCCTACTGCTGCAATTTTCCCGCAAATCCGCCAACATGGCCGACTTGAGACTGTCACAAAGTTTTCTTCAAGGCATTCTGGCATCAAGTGTACTCTGCATTGTTGCCGCTTCTGCCCAGCAACAGCCGCTCTTCCGGCTTGCCAGGCCAGGACATGGAACCTGCTTTGACCAGTGCTTGCCAGTCTGCGCCATCTTTGCAAAGATCCCTGGCAGCACTGCCAGCAGCACAGCAAGCCTGTACAAAATCACCCTCACGGGCCATCTGGCCCTGGTTCCCCTCAGTCCGGAATGTTGCCATGGACACGCACGACACGAAAGCCAGTACACAAGCCACTACCGAACACATCGACATCTCTGCCCTGTACGCACAGGTCGGCGGCGTTCCCGAGCACTCTGTCTCCCTCATGACCAGAGCCAGCGGCGGACGCGCCCTGCGCGAAGGCAACTACCTCTTTTTCTCTGCCAGAGACTGGCTTTTGGGCATAGGCTACCCCCTGGAGGGCGCCGCAGGCTCTGCTGCGGACTTTGACGAGGCATTGCAGGCAGTCATTGCCCGCACCGGGGCCAGGGACATCCGCATTGCAGCACCAGAGATACCTGCCCGCCTTGCTGACAAGGCAGGCAAAAAGGACGTGTACTACCTGCTGGACGTACGCCGCCCTGTGCCGAAGCGTATGCAGAACACAGCAGCCAGCTTCGGCCGGAGCCTCAGAATAGAGAAGGGGGAGACCTTCACGGCTGCCCACCGCAGGCTGTGGGGTGAGTTCCTGACCAGACACGAGCTGCCAGCCAATGTACAGGCCCTCTACAGCACTATCGAAGAGCTGCTGGCCACGCCGGACGGTGAAATCTTCCTGCTCAATGCCTGGACTGCAGACAATCATCTGGCTGCCTGTCTTGTGGTGGACACCTTCATGCCGGGCTTTGACACCTATCTGCTCGGTGCCCACTCAAAGGATCACTATGTGCCCCATGCCTCGGATGTGCTGGTTGCCCGCATGATTGAGGAAGCGAGGAAGGCAGGCAAGACGTGGCTGCACTTAGGCCTTGGCGTCAATGCCGGCATTGCCAGGTTCAAGCGCAAGTGGGGCGGCTTTGCGGCCTTCCCCTACAACGAGGCCCAGTGGATTGAGGCCAAAAAGCAGGTCTCGGTCAATATCATTCTGCACAGCATGGAAGCCAGCCTGGACCTCGACATGGACGAGCGCGAGCGCAGGGCCCATGACTATGCCCAGCGTCCCTACCGCATGCTCTGGAAGCTGGAAAAGAACGGGCGCACGTCCTGGCTTGGCGGCACTGCCCACTTCTTCTGCAAGTCCTTTGAAAAGTCCTTCAAGAAGCTCTACCGCGAGGTGGACACTGTGCTCTTTGAGGGACACCTTGATGATGCCAGCCTGGAAAAGGTCAGCCTGGCAGGCAAGACCCCGCCAGAGCCCTCTGCCTGCCTCTATGATCTGCTCACTGAGGAGGAGCGCCGCCGTCTTGAGCGCATGGTGCGCGGTCCCGAGGGCTTTTGGCCGCGTCTTTTGAACATGGAGGCCCCCAACAAGGCCGATGTGGGCTGGTATCTGCGCAGAACCAGGCACTGGTTTGCCTTCTTTGCCCTGTGGTGCGCCTTTCTTGAGCGCTGCGGCTGGCGCTATTCCGTGGACCTTGAGGCCTGGCGCCTGGCCCATGCCGAGGGCAAGCATGTGCTGGCCATGGAAGACATTGAGGAGCAGGTTGAAGCCCTGCGGGCAGTCCCTGTGCAGCGTGCCGTGAACTTTCTCAGGGACTGCGGCAACTGGCCAAAGTACCTCAAGGCCAATCAGAAGGCCTTTCTTGCCGGCGACCTCATGGGCCTGACCGGCACAACCACAGAGTTCCCCACCCGCACAGGCCATATCATCGGCGATCGCGATCAGCGCTTCCGCGAGCGCATGCTGCCCTACCTTGAGGCAGGCAATGCCCTGGCCCTGGTGGGATCTGCCCATCTGATCAACCTGCGTCCCATGCTGGAGCAGGACGGCTTTACTGTGACACATTGCCCGCACGGCAGCTTCTGGAGCAGGAGCTTAGGCTGGTAAGCACTGAACAGTGCCTGATGGCGGACGACAGTGCCGGTGCATCACGGACAAGGGGAGGACCATGATAGAGAGTTTCAGCGATCACACCCAGCGGGCCCTGGTCCCCGAACAGCTTGAGCACTATGTGCGCTCAGTCAGCACCTGCACCCCCATGCGCGTGCAGGACTTCCTGGCCTGGCGGGCAGGCTCTGCCCTCATCCTGGTTGGCTACCCGAAGGAAACGGCAGGCCTCTTCACTGGCACGGATGACCCCTGTCCCCGAGTTCTTGCAGCCTGTGCAGGCCTGGATGCAGCTGTTCAGGAGGCCCTTGCGCTGCCTTTTGTGGAGACATTGAGTGTCCTTGCCCCGCGTAAGCCCGGCATCCCTGCTGACTGCACCATGACTGCGCATGAGGACGTCTACCAGGGCCTGACCCTGCCTGTTACGGGACTCTCCTGCAAGGTGACCAACATGGTGCGCAGGGCAGCGCAGGAGTGCAGCATAGAGACCGGCTCTGCCTGGGGGCCTGAGCACGATGCACTGCTTTCCAGCGCCATCACGCACATGCGAGCCCGCCCTGGCGACAGACAGCTGAGCAGTGACTCTGCCCTGATCTTCAACCAGCTGCCTGCCCTTGTGCGCGCTAATCCCGGCAAAATCGTGCTCTACTCAGCGCGCAGAACAGACACTGGCGCTCTTGCTGGCCTTGTGGTGGGCGACCATGCCTCCTACACAACCTCTTTCTACCTCTTTGCCCTGAAGAGCCCCGATGCGCCGCCAGGCACAGCTGATGCCCTGCTCTCAGCCTTTTTGCAGCACAGTCAGGAGCTTGGTCAGGTGCGCAGCAACTTAGGCCTTGCCATCAACGAGGGCATACGCTTCTTCAAGAGCAAGTGGGGCGCAAAGCCCTGGTTCCCCCTTACAGAGTGCACCATCACAAAGCCGGCAAAGGGCTTCTTTGCCAGGCTCTTCGGCAGACGCTGAGAGGTGTTTTTTATGCGCGACCATTCTCCCTCAGATGCCTTACAGCATGCCGAACAGCTGCTGCCAGGCCCCATGCAGCGCTTCCTTGCCCGCCTTGGCGGTGCAGCGCGGCCCCTGCAGCACATTCAGGTCGAGGTCACTTCCTACTGTCCCGGAGCCTGTGCCTACTGCCCCAGGGGCATTTTGCACAGTGCCTGGCAGGCCAGACACATGCGCGATGAGGTCTTTGCGGCCCTGACACCCCTCATGCTGCTCTCACACCGCGTCCACCTGCAGGGCTGGGGTGAGCCCTTTGCCCATCCCCGCTTCACGGACTATGTGCACCTGGCCAGAAAGGCAGGCTGTCAGGTCTCCACGACTACCTGCGGCCTGGTCATGAACCCTGCCCTGGCCCGCAGAGTGGTGGAAGCAGGCATGGACATTGTGGCCTTCTCACTGGTGGGCACAGACGAGGAGAGCAATGCTGCCAGAAAGAATGTGCCCTTTGCAGGCGTGAAAAAGGCAGTGCAGCTGCTCAATGCCGCAAAGCGCGAGCTGAAAAGCTCCCTGCCTCACATCCATTTCTCCTACCTTATGCTGGCAGACAGAACTGAGGCTGTGCGCTCCCTGCCAGCCCTCATGGAAGAATGGGGGGTGAGCGAGTGTGTCATCAGTACCCTGGATATGCCTGTGCTGCCTGCACACTGGGAGTGGGCCTACAAGCCGGAGGAAGAGGCAAAGATTGCCAGGGCCAGGGAGCTTCTGGAGGAAACAGCAGCTGAGGCCCAGGCAAGAGGCCTTGGCCTGCGCTTCTGCCTGCCTGGCAAAAAGACCGGCATCTGCAGGGAGGATGTGGACAAGAGCTGCTATGTGGACGCAGAAGGCAACCTCTCGCCCTGTATCTACCTCAACGTGCCCTTCAGAGAAGAAATGTTCAGCCAGGAAACCCTGCTCACGGACAAGCGCCTTGTCTGCGGCAACATCCTTGCAACAAACCCTGTCGATATCTGGAAAAAGACAGCCTACAGTGACTTTCGCGCAGACCTTGCCCATGG
>CASEWR010000158.1 GCA_949291675.1 uncultured Desulfovibrio sp.
AAGACCGGGCCAGTGCTGAGTCTCGACATCGGCACAGGCACGCAGGATGTCCTGCTTGCCCTGCCTGATACCTGTGTTGAGAACTGGCCCAAGTTTGTCCTGCCATCCCCTGCAGTGTCCGTGGAGGAGCGCATAGACGAGCTTGCCGCGCAGGCTCGCAACATCTGGCTCACAGGCCGCAACATGGGCGGAGGCTTTGCCTGTGCTGTCACACAGGCCATCAAAAAGGGCTGCCATGTGGCTGCCACAGCTGCTGCAGCCACTGCTCTGCACAATGACCCTGACAAGGTGCAGGCCATGGGCGTGGAGCTGTGTGAGACCTGTCCTGCAGGCTTTGTGCCTGTTGCCCTCGCAGACTTCTCCCTGTCTTTATGGCAGAGCCTTCTGGCAGCCCATCATCTGCCTTTGCCCAACCTCATCCTTGCCGCTGTGCAGGACCATGGCTTCCAGGGCAGGGGAGAAGGCAACCGCAAGGTGCGCATGGCCCGCTACACTGCCCTTTTGGAGGCCAATCCTGACCCTGCGTCCTGGCTCTTTGACGTGCCGCCTGCGGAAATGACCCGCCTTGGCTCCCTGAATGTTGCCACTGGTGGTCCTGTGGCAGATACGGCCACTGCCGTGCTGCTTGGTGCCATGCTGGATGAGACCTTTGTGCGGCGCAGCTATCGCGAGGGTGCCACCTTTGTGAACGTGGGCAATGGCCACATCTTTGCTGCTCTGGTCTACAAGGGCCTTGTGCGCGGCATCTATGAGCACCATACCTCCATGCGCACACGAGACGAGCTGCTCGCAGATCTTGGCGAGTTCAGAAGAGGTTTTCTGCCTGCAGATGTGGTACAGATGAGCGGCGGCCATGGCACAGCCTACGGCCCTGTCTGCGAGGAGGCCGGCTATGAGCCCACCTTCATCTGCGGCCCGGGCAGGAATCTGCTTGCCGGCTGCGGCCAGTTCCTTGCTCCCTTTGGCAGCATGATGCTGGCAGGCTCCCTTGGCCTGCTTGCGGCCTGGTGCCAGAGGCAGGCCTGATGGTGTATGCGGGTGCATACGGGCGCAGGCTCCCTGCAGGAGACGGCAGCTGGTCAGATCTCTGACGCAAATGTATGCACAATCAGGGCAGCTGACAAAAAGCTGCTCTTCATGACATTCAGCATGGCGCCAGCATGACGTTTTACATGACGTCTGACACCAAA
Organism: uncultured Desulfovibrio sp.; assembly: GCA_949291675.1. Classification (GTDB taxonomy): domain Bacteria; phylum Desulfobacterota; class Desulfovibrionia; order Desulfovibrionales; family Desulfovibrionaceae; genus Desulfovibrio. Next base: position 1,191 of record CASEWR010000158.1, read on the forward strand.
CAGAACGTGTCCAGTACGTCCATTTTGAGGACAGCAACGATACAGTATGAGTATGGGGGGAAGAACCATGCATGCAGATGCCTACGATCCGGCGGAATTCTGGAGCCGGGATCAGATTGAACAGACACAGCTCACACGTCTGAAAAACGTGGTCAGCAGAGTCTACAACAAGTGTGACTTCTACAGAAAGCGCCTGGATGAAGCCGGTGTGCATCCTGACAGCATCAAAAGCCTTGAGGATATCGAGCGCATTCCCTTCACCACCAAGGACGATCTGCGCTCTCAGTATCCCCTTGGTCTGGTCATTGTGGACCCGGGCGATCTTGTGCGTCTGCACTGTTCCAGTGGTACCACAGGCACTCCTGTGGCCATCGCCCACACCCAGAATGACCTCAATACCTGGGCAGACCTTATGGCCCGCTGTCTGCACATGGTGGGCGTGCGCCGCGAGGATGTCTTCCAGAACATGTCCGGCTATGGCCTGTTCACAGGCGGCCTGGGCATTCATGCCGGTGCCGAGCGTCTGGGCTGCATGACCATTCCTGCCGGTGCAGGCAACACTGCCCGTCAGATCAAGCTGGTCAAGGACTTCAAGACCACTGTGGCCCATATCCTGCCCTCCTATGCCCTTATCCTTGGCGAGCGTCTCAGGGAAATGGGCGAAGACCCGGCCCAGCTCCCCCTGCGCATCGCAGTGGTTGGTGCAGAGCCTTACACCGAGGCCTTCAGAAAGCGCATTGAGAACCTCTTCAATATGAAGGTCTACAACAGCTACGGCCTTTCTGAAATGAACGGTCCCAGCGTGGGCTTTGAGTGTCAGCAGCAGTACGGCATGCACATCTGGGAAGATGCCTACTTTGCGGAAATCGTGGACCCCGAGACCGGCAGGCACGTGCAGCCCGGTGAAGTGGGCGAGCTGGTCATGACCACCCTGGTGCGCGAGGGCATGCCCATTTTGCGCTACAGAACCAGGGATCTCACCCGCTTTATCCCCGGCACCTGCCCCTGCGGCCGCGAACACCGCCGCATGGACCGCATCCTTGGCCGCAGCGACGACATGTTCATCTGCAAGGGCGTCAACATCTACCCGCAGCAGATTGAAGATGTGCTCATGCGCTTCCCCGAAGTGGGCCGCAACTACCTCATCCTGCTCGACAATGACAAGGTGGGCGATGTGCTGCGCGTGCAGGTGGAAATCCGAGAAGAGTACTTCGTGGAAGACCTGCGTATCCTGCGCGGGCTGCAGACCAGGATTGCCCATGCCCTGCGCAGCGAAATCTTGGTGACACCGAAGATCGAGCTTGTGGAAAGCAACTCGCTGCCTGTGAGCGACGGCAAGGCCGTGCGCTTCAAGGATCAGCGCAACAGCAAGTAACACGGTACAGAACTGCCCCTGCGGGGAAGACTGCCCGTCTTCCCTGCAGGGGCTCTGTTCCTGTAAGGGAGTCAGCGCAGGTGGAACTCTTTGCCCTGGGAATCACAGCCATTACTGGTGCCTTTCTCTTTGTTCTGGGCCTGATGCTTCTGCTGACGGTCTTTGGCCTGCCGGGCAACTGGATCATGCTCATCCTGGTTGCTGTCTGGCACTTTGTGCTGCCCATACCGAGCACCCTCAGTGTCTGGTACTGGCTCATTGTGCTGGCTGTGGCCGTGCTGGGCGAAGTGCTGGAGTTCTTCCTCCAGGTCAAACAGGCCAAAAAGTACGGGTCAAGCAATACAGGCACAGTGGGCGGCGTCATAGGCGCCATTGCCGGTGCCATATTGCTGGCACCCTTCCTCTTTGGCATAGGCGCCTTCATTGGTGCCATGCTCGGTGCCTGGTGCGGCTGCTTTGTCTTTGAACTCTTGCGCGGCATGGACACAAGGACTGCTGCCAGAGCAGCACTTGGCGCCATGTTCGGCCGTTTCTTGGGCACTGCCTGCAAGCTTGGCTGCGGTGTGGTCATCTGGGCTGTCACCATGCAGTACATCTGGCCGGATCCGAAGAATCTGCCCTTCCACTTCGAGTGGCTGCCGGAAGTGCCACCAGCACCCCAGGTGCCTGGTGACACCATGAGCACAGTGCTCGGCCTTGTGCAGAGCCTGCCTGTGTAGGCGAGAAGACAGCCTGTGGGGCAGCGAGCTGTCCCAGCATCCTCCTGCCGGCCATGGGCCTGGCAGGAGCAGGGTGTGGTCGGGCAGAAGAGGGGGACCTGCAGGGCGGAAGCAGGGTCTGGGTGCCGTGTCAGACAGATGACAGGCAGATGACCGACGGATGAATGGCGGACGAATGGCAGATGAGGGGCAGGTGCGCTTTCTGTGAGCGCTGAAGGAGAGAGAAGGATGGAGCTTGCAAATGTGCGCGTGGTGCTTGTGAACACCCGCTTCCCCGAGAATGTGGGCATGGCAGTGCGTGCCTGCGCCAATATGGGCTGTGATGACTTGCGTCTGGTGACCCCTGAGCGCTGGATACCCGAGAAGGCTGCCCCGCTTGCCACACCCAAGGGCCAGTCACTGCTGCAACGAGTGCGCCTGGAAGAAGATCTGCTCACAGCCCTTGGCGACACCCATGTGACCATTGCCACTACAGCCCGCACCGGAGGCTGGAGAAGAAGCCTCATGACGCCCTGGGAAGTGGGTGAGCTCGTGGCCAAGGCAAAGGCTGATGGTCGTAAAGTCGCCCTGGTCTTCGGCTCTGAGGACAGGGGCCTTGAAAACCATCACATCGAGCTGTGCCAGCACATTGTCACCATTCCCACCTCGGAAGCCTCCTCTCTCAACCTTGCCCAGGCAGTGCTTCTGACCCTGTACGAGTGCCACAAGGCAGTGCGGGCCAGTGAGCAGCATCTGCCAAAGGGCACAGGAGCAGGCAACAAAGAGCCCTTCATCACTGCCGAGGACAGCGAGCGCCTCATGAAGTCCTGGGAAGAGGCGCTGCTGCGTCTGGACGTCATCCACGGCGACAATCCTGCCTACTTCCTCATGCCCTGGCGCAGATTCTTTGCCAGAGCCAACTTGCGCAAGCACGAGTACGAGGCCTTCATGGGCCTGTGCAGGCAGATCCGCACCAGAACGCAGAAAAAGTCCTGAAAGTGACAAAAAAGTTCTTGCAAAGGAGAACTATTCCTGATAGTGAAATCCTTACCGATTCACTCATAATTCTGGAGGTTGCGTCATGAGCACACTGAAGGATTTTGCAACATATGAAATTTCCTGGAATCTCACTCCTGAGCACGCTGTCACCATGTACCTTGAGTGGGGCAACAACGACTGGCATTCCGAGTATCCGCCTGTGCGCTCCAAGAGCGATGAATCCTACTACTTTGTGGTGGATACCTGGGGTGAGAAGCCTGTGATCCGCCTGGTGCACAGAAATTCCGAAAACGCCACCGATTTGTACACCATGCCTGTTCCGGAAATGCTGCTGGCTGACTTTGAGAAGGAAAATCACGGTCTCAAGGGCATCAGCGCTCCGACTGACAACATCAAGCACTGGCTGAAGGCCGAGCTGGGCGTCGCTTAAGCCCCACTGGAAAATTCAGCTTGTCTCTAGAGCATTTTCCAATTAAACATTTAATATGCTACAGGGTATCCTGAGCACTCATACCAACCCCTGATGTCCGACTCCGTGACGCTATCAAGAGCCCTCACAGTGGCCTCGTCAAGCTCTTCAGGAGTCCGCGGATTGAG
>CASEWR010000159.1 GCA_949291675.1 uncultured Desulfovibrio sp.
GCCATGGCCAGATCCTTCTGGGTATGAAAGGGCTTGATGGGCAGCACTTCGAGTTTGCCCGGGCGGGGAAAACGATGGTAGGCGAGGGCATCAGCTTTGAGATCCTGAACCATGACAAATCCTTGCTGTGGCGCTGCGAAAGCCTGGCACAGGCCCTGCCCTTGCGAGGAACAGGGCGGGCCCTTCTGGGAAGGGGCGAATGCGGGCGCAGCGGTTGGAAAGAAAGTGAAAAAAGGAGGCCGCCCTGGCGTGAGCGGCCTCAAACACTGAAAAGACAGGCCTAAACCAGGCGACCGAGGAGTTCCATCCTGTCGCCGGGCAGGAGCATGATGGGCGGAATATCAATGAGCGTGAAGCAGCCGTAGCGCTCTTCCTGGCTCAGTCTGACCGCAGCTCTGGCGCTTGCCACCAGCACCTGGGCAGTAAGGGCCGGATTGTCGATGCGCATTTCAAAGCGCAGCTGCTGATTGTGGGCAGTGCCGGAAGCGCCGATGCGTTCCATGAGCACGCCATGGGAGGCGTCAGCCACCCTGGTCAGGGCAGCGCTGTCCTTCACGGCAGTCACGACCAGAGGATCGTGGGCGAAGTAGGGGTCAGCCTTGATGGAGGCTTCCACCTGCTCCCGGGTGTAGCCTTCCTGCAGGACCACGTAGACGTGGCGGGAGTGACGGCCACCGCCAAGGGGAATGGTGATGGATGTGGCGTCGGCAACACCTTCAATGGAGCGGGCAGCTGTGCTGTGCCCCATGGAGCGGCCGCGGCCGAAGTTGGTGAAGGTAGTTCCCACCGGAGCCATGGCCTCAAAGAGGGCGCGCTGGACAGAGTCTGTGCCGGGGTCCCAGCCTGCGGCTGTCACGGCAACGGCCTTGCCCTTGATGGCAGCATTTTCCAGATGGCCTACAACCTCGACAATGCGCTCGTGGATATCAAAGCTGTCCACAGTGCAGAAGCCTCTGGACAGCAGCTCGCCGGCTGCACCAGGGCTGAGACGGGAAGGCAGACCCATGATGACAACGTCGGGCTTGCTCACATGCTCGCACAGGTCGTCAAAGCTCGGGAAATCCGGAACTCCGCGCAGATCATAGGGAGTCGTACCAATTGAGGTCTGGCGGCGAACAACACCGACGCAGGTGCAGTCCGGGGTCACTTCGATAGCCCTCAGCACACAGCGGCCAATGTTGCCCAGTCCGAGAATGGCAGCAGTAAAGGCCATAATGTCTCCTGGAGATGAGCGTGCTACGCTCAAGACTGGTCAGATGGTGAAAATTGTGGGGGAGAAAAAGGCTCCCGTGTTCCTGGCGGGGGTCAGTATAGGGGGCAGAAAAAAGTTACGCAAGAGAGCGGAAAGGAGATTTTCCCGGCAGGGCCATACGGTCGCAAGGCCTTGCAGCTCTTTACGCTTTTTCAGCTTTTTTTCAGAGGCCGCCTGGCCGCCTGGCTGCCGTACAGGCCCTCTTCTGTCACAAGCTCAATGGCCGCAGCCGCAAGGGCAGGCTCGCGAAAAAGACTTGGAACCTGCAGTTCGCGCTGATGCGCTGGCAGGCCCTTTTCCAGGGGGCCGGGCATGGCAGGATGCCACGGGGCAGAGGGCACAAGGATATAGGTACAGGTGAGGGGCACGCCGGGCAGGGCAGTGCTGATGAGGCTGTACACGGCGTTTCTCGCAGCCGTGGTGGCAAGGTCTGCGCACACGAAAAGGCCAGCTTCTGCCTGAGAGGCACGCTGCCTGAGGGTGGAGACAAAGAGGGTTTTGTTGCGTGCCAGGGCCTGTTTCTGTGCAGAATTGAGCCTGCTCACATCTTCAGCCAGCAGCGGGGGCAGCAGGTTGCCGGCAGCCCTGCCTGTGCGGGAGCCGCCAGTCTGTGCGCCTGAACCAGTCTGTACGTCTGAACCAGCCTTTGCGCCCAAGCTGAGCTGGCCGGCATGGGACTGCACATGCACGACCTGCCTGCCCCTGGCAAGCCGGGCGGCAAAGCGGTCCCTGGCTGGGGAGGGCAGGCCGCAGACCAGATGCACCCCTGGGCCGCTGGTCATGGCAAAGGCTGTGTTCTCCGTCTCCTGCGGAAAGACGGCTGTGCGCAGGACTTCGGATGTTGCCTGCAACAACGCGAGGTTGCCTGTAAAGCCCTTGCAGGTGGTATCGGCAATGCTGCCCTGCATGTCGCAGTAGAGAAGTCTGGTCATGGTACGCAAAAGGCGCGGATCCCTGTTGCAGAAGGTGAGGGCCTGGGATGCATCAGAGATATTGTAGAAGGCAATGTGGCCTGAAGTAACAGCAGCAATGCGGGCAATGGCATTGTTGCTCAGAGGCAGGGAAAGCGCCATGCGCAGGGCACAGCTGCAGTCAACGGCAGCCTGTGTGCCCAGGGGGCCGTGGCCGGCAAAGGAGATGCGATACCCGGTTCCCTGCTTTGCTGGCCGTACACAGGCAGTGAGGGGCTTGGCAACGTCGTGCACCAGGGCTGTGACAATGTCCTCCAGGCAAAAGTCCGTCTGTCCCGCCTGTCCTGCCTGTTCAAGGGCAGTATGCAGGACCAGCATGACATGGGTCCAGACGCTGTCCTCCATGTGGAAGACAGAAGGGGTGAGCGGATGTACCTGGCTCGTCTCCTTCATGGCCTGTACAAGCCCGGGACAGGCTGTGCACAGCCAGGTAATCAGCGATCTGCGCAAGGCAAGACGATGGACGTCCATATCTGTGTCCTTCTGGCAGGGTATGCCGGGAAGAGTGTGGCAAACAAGAGTGTGTTAAAGAGTGTGTCAAAGTCAGAGAGTGTGTCAGAGAAGGGCTGCCGGCCCAGTGCCTGAGCTGCGGGCGCACAGGCCTGCGGCCCGCAGCAGGGTAGAACACCGGCTGTCAGGACGCAATGTGTGGGAAAAGTGGCTGACTTTGGGAAACAATGTCTGATGCAAAGACCTTGCGTCCCCGAGAGGGTGCCGGTACGGGTGCTGCTGCCAGAGCAGCGGACACTGTCTGTCAGAAAAATTTCAGATTTTTGTAAAAAAACACTTGCACAGCGGGGCCGAATGGCGTAAGTATCTTCCTCGCGCCGAAGTGGTGGAATTGGTAGACACGCTAGGTTCAGGGTCTAGTTCTCGCAAGGGAGTGGGAGTTCGAGTCTCCCCTTCGGCACCATGAAAGAAGACAACAGGTTGGAATGGCAAAACACCGCTCCAACCTTTTTTTGTGCCCTTTGAAGGGGCGGCCTGCAGCCAGAATGGTCACGACGATTACACCCAGCCTCGTGAGCAGTACGTAGACACCCCACGTTTTGGCCGAGCGGAATTGCCGAACTTATTTCGTAATTTGTTGAAAAAACAGGATATCTTATAAAGTTTTACTTGATATTCTTTTAAGTTTCTGATATACATTTTTTAATTAATGTACTTTCAGGGGGGCAGCGATGGCGGCTATCGACGAAATGCGGCAGTATGTGCCTGAAGAATTCAGGGACGTGGCGAAGGGTGCGTGGAATCCAAGCCGCACAATCTTCTATGTCTACCGTCTGGACGGCGTCGAATACAGCAAGGAGAAAAAACGCGGGATCGACAAGCGCACACAGCTGGGCAGCATAAAAGATGGCGTCTGGCGCTTCAGCCCTGCATATCTGAGAGAACAGGAAAAACTCCACCGACAGCAGCAGGTCGAGGCCAGCAACCCCATTAAGGCAACGCTGGAAAAGAAGGAAATTCAACAGGTTGTGGAGACGGTACAGCAGTGACTCCGTGAAAAAGGGGGGGGCGTCAACAAGGACAAGGAGACCTCGGACAGGCGCTTGTTCATATCCAGCATCTCCTTCGAGCGTGAAGACAACGCCGCCAGAAACGCCACGGTCATCAGGAGACACTGGTTAGTAGAATCCTTCCACTGGCTGGTTGACGTGGTCATGGATCAGGACAGGATTCAGAGTACGGACTCCAATTACCTGCTCGTGCGCACAGCCACCAATAAGCTTGCCATCACCCTCCTGGGTATGATCCAGAGAGGCATCAAGGAGGATACGGGCAAGCAGATCTCCCTCAACCTGCTCAAGGAAAGTTGTTCAACTCCTCTCACATG
>CASEWR010000160.1 GCA_949291675.1 uncultured Desulfovibrio sp.
AACAACCGTAGTCCCGCCTGCAGAAGTCCAGGAAGGGTATGCAGCCCGCTGGACCGGCACGGAATGGGAAATTGTCGAGGACCATCGCCAGCATACCGACGAACACGGTGTGAAACAGGGCGGCACAGCCTACTGGCTTCCTGATGAGGGAGATGACTGGACAAGTCGCGCCCGCTACATGGAAGACCTTGGCCCCCTGCCTGAAGGTGCGGTGCTGGAACAGCCTGCCAAGCCTGACCCCACACTTGAAGAGGCTCAGACAGAAAAGCTTGCCGAGCTTTCCAGGGCACTGGATGACACCCGCGCATCGAGCAAGGCCAGCATCAACTCCAGCGTCGGCTTTGCCATCAATGCCAACGATACGGCAAAGGTCAACATCAGCGGCCTGATTACCTACATGGAAACGACAGGCGTTGCCACCACCAACTTCATGGCCTTTGACAATACCCTGCATGAAGTGACCCTGGCTGACCTGAAGACAATGGAACAGGAACTCATCATCTGGGGTCAGGCCCTCTACGCATACAAGTGGCAGACACGCGAAGCCATTGAAAGCGCCACAACCTATGCAGAGGTGCAGGCAATCACCATCGACTACGAGAACGCCCTGCCCTATTACGAGGCACTGCTTGCCTCTACTGCACAGGCTGTGTCCGGGGCTGAATAGTTGAGCAATGGACACCTTCCTGCACAACCTGAAACAGGTTCTCATTGCTCTGGATCAGCTCTTGAATACCCTTGTCGGGCTGTTCCTCTACAAGGAAAAGACCTGGGCAGATGAGTCGTTTTCCTCTCTGTGCTACCGCTGGGAACAAGACGGCGTGCGTTCCTGGCCGCGCAAGCTGGTAGATAACATCTTCTTCTGGCAGGACAGGCACTGCTGGCAGTCCTATGTGTCAGAAAAAGAACGAAACCAGCTCCCGCCGGAGTATCGTAAGAATTGACCCTGGCAGTATCAGGATAGCATTTTCGGGCGTGCAATCTGACAGGAGGTTTTCAAATGATTGTACGCCTGAAATTTCGTAAAAAGCCATGGACCGTCAAATACCGTGAACCATGGACAGGCAAGTCCCGCCAGAAGTCATTTACCACCGAAGCTGAAGCACAAGCCTTCGACGAAGCACAGAGCAAGGTGTTCGACAAGGAAAAGGCCATCATCAGGGCTGTGAAGCGACGGCGCAAAAAAGCGGCACCTGCATCAGTGACTGTGGAAGAAGTCCTGGGAAAATACCTCGACACACTGGGCAACCCTGTCACTCGCGCAACAAGCTTCAGCCATCTGCAGCCATTTCTGGCCATCTACGGACACAGGAAGGCGCATTGTCTGAGCATAGAGGATGTCAACGCATTTCTGCAGGTGCAACAGCAAAGGGGTGTAGGCAGAAACACAGCCTGCAGGCGCGTCAAAATTTGCAATACGGCCTTAAACTGGGCAGTGAGATGGGGCCTTCTGGCAAGCAACCCACTTGCCGGGATGCAGTTGCCTGCCATTGTCACAAAGACACCTGACCCGCCTTCCCCGAAAGAGCTGTTGCTTGCCTACAACGCTGCGGCCCCGCACATTCAGCGGGTCATAGTCCTGGGCATGTCCACCGGTGCACGTATTGGCCCCAGTGAGCTTTTCAAACTTCGCTGGGCTGATGTTGACCTGCAGGCTGCCATCATACGGATGCCCAACGCGGATAAGGGAGCAAAGAAAGAGGCACGTGAAGTCCCAATTCGCGAAGACATTCTTCCGCTGCTGCGAAGATGGGAGAGCGAAGACGCAGCCACCGGCTGCCCCTGGGTAATCCACCATAAGCTCAGGCCTGTCCGCTGCATAACCGGGGCATGGAAAGCAGCGCTCAAAAGAGCCGGCATAGAGCGTCGCATACGGCCATATGATTTACGGCACGCTTTCGCAAGCCGCTCATTGGAGTTTGGCGCGGATCTGAAGAGTATTGCCGAGATCATGGGCCATGTGGACGAGAAGATGCTGCTGAAGGTCTACCAGCATACGAACGCAGAAGGCCGACGGCGTGCCGTGAACACGGCCCCGTCCATAGGCTTCAAGTAGGCCATAAAAAGCCCCTGCCTGCCGATGTCAATCGGCCTGCAGGGGCTGCTGTGTTCAAAGCTGCTCACCACGGCCCCTTGGTGTGTTATATGGTTAAGTGCTTGATATTACGCGTGCAATGTGCGCTCTGACCAGACGCAGGACAACGTCGAGAAGCTCAGGGTCTGTTTCTTCCACTGCCACGCCTTCGCACTCGCCTGACCAGGCAGGGATCTTTTGTGCCATCTCCAGGGAGAGCTCTCTGATCAGGTTTGCATCCAGATAGAAGAAGACAGAGAGAAAGGGTTTGTCCTTTGTCGCAGGCATGGCCCGAAAGGAGGCCGGCATGTCAATGCCAGCCACAAGACACTGATTCTCTGTGTAGAAGTACTCACGGCCACCGAAGTACGAGAGCTTGCTGCCCTGAATGACAAAGGCAGCCATGGGTCGCTCAAAGGTCTTCTCAGAGTCGGAGGCCTCCTCACGACGCAAAAAAAGCATGGACTCAATGTCGCTCTGATAGTCGCCAGGCTTTGGCAGGCGCTGCATCAGGCGCTCCTTGAGCTCAGTGTTGATACGTGTGCGTTCTTCAAGGGCTCGGGCATCCATGGGGCGTCCCTCCAAAACCATTGCCAGACCATCGCCAGTTCAGAGCCAGCCATCACCAGCCGCCCGGGAGACAAGAAAGACATACCCCGACGTCCCCGGACTGTTGCTGTGTTGCGTAAGCCAGCTGCTCTCTCAAAAGGTATACCGTCAGGATCCTTTTCTTTGCAAGGGTGTCAGGCGACAGCAAGGGCTCACGGGCATTGCCTTGCGCAGTGCGCACGCAGGTTCGCAGGGAAGTCGAAGCCTGACGTTCAGGAAGCTTGCTTTAGCCTGCTGCGCGGCGTAAAGCCGGCTTCCGTACCACGTTTCCGAGCCTTTCCTGAGCCTTTCCTGACCCTTTCCGGACGCTTTTCTGACGCTTGTCTGGTCCATGTGATGGACTTGCCGCCTCCTTCTGACTATGAACGTTGCAAGGGGCTTTCCCCTGCCCTGCAGATCCCCCAGAATTTCCTCAAGCCCTTCCCCCTGCAGGGCCAACCTCATGCCAAAGGAGGCGGCGCCCCGCGCCAAGCGCAGCGCCGAGACCGGATGACACAGCAAAGCACTTCCCCCAGGGCTGCCATCACCACGCCCCACTATCTGGCTACAGAAGCGGGCCACAGCGTCCTTGCCAGGGGCGGCAACGCCCTGGAAGCCATCATTGCGGCAGGCGCAGTCCTGGCCGTAGTCTATCCCGCCATGTGCACCATTGGCGGTGATGCCTTCTATCTTATCCACAATGCTGCCGATGGCGCGCTCACCGGCATCAATGCCAGCGGCAAAGCCGGTGAAAAGGTGAGCTGCAAGGTCTATGAGGACCTTGGGCTTGCAGCCGTTCCCAGCCGCGGCCCCCTGGCTGCCATCACAGTGCCGGGCATTGTCTCGGGCTGGGACCTGGCCCTGCAGTACTCTGCCTCTGCCATGGCAGGCACATTCTCCCTGGCAACTTTGCTGGAACAGGCCAGAGTATACGCAGAAGAAGGCTTTCCCCTCACGCAGAGTATGGCTGACTGGATAGCAGAAGACACGAAGGTGGATGACACAGGCCGCCACAATCTGCAGCAGTATGCAGGCTTTGCCGGCATCTTCACACCACACGGCAGGCCCCTGCAGGCCATGGAGACCCTGCGCCAGCCCGAGCTTGCCGCAACCCTGGCCCTGCTCGCAGAAGAAGGTCCCGGAACCTTCTACGAAGGACGCCTGGCAAAAGCCCTGGTGCAGGGACTTGCAGACGTGGGCGGCCTGCTCACGGCAAAGGACTTTGCCGAACACAAGGCCATGTTTGTGGAGCCTTTGCGTACAGCCTATCGTGACTGTACTGCCTGCAACCTGCCGCCCAACTGCCAGGGACTGACCTCTCTGCAGATCTTAGGCATGCTCAACTGCTTTGATGTGCAGGCCATGGGAGAAGGCTCCACAGCCTGGTACCATGTCATGACCGAGGCTGTGAAGCGCGCCTTTGCAGACCGCGAAAAGTATGTGACAGACCCCGCCTTCACCAAGATTGACTACACAAGTCTGCTGGATCCTGCCTGCCTGGCAGACATGGCCCGCTCCCTGCCCATGGACAAGGTGGGCAACTACCGTCTGCCCTCCCTCTCGCCCCAGGGCGACACCGTGTGGCTTGGCTGCGTGGACGCACAGGGCAATGCTGTCTCCTACATTCAGAGCATCTACCACGACTTTGGCTCTGGCATCATTCCTGCCGGCACAGGCGTCGTTCTCCAGAACAGAGGCTCCTTCTTCTCCCTGGACAGGCATCATGCCAATGTGCTGGAGCCTGGCAAGCGCACCATGCACACCCTGAATCCCCCCATGCTGCTCAAAAACGGCAAGCCATGGCTTGTTTACGGCACCATGGGCGGCGACGGCCAGCCCCAGACCCAGGCTGCCATTGCCAGCCGCATTGTGGACTTCGGCATGTCCCCGAAGGACGCAGTGGCAGCACCGCGCTTCCTCTACGGCAGAACCTGGGGTGATGACTCAACCACCCTCAAGCTGGAAGGCCGCATCAGGGCAGATGTGGGCCGGGCTTTGCAGGAGCTTGGTCACAGCGTGGAGTACCTTGCCAACTTTACCTCAACCATGGGCCATGCCGGCGCCATCCTGGTACAGGATGACGGCACTGTGGATGCAGCCACAGACCCGCGCAGTGACGGTCTTGCCCTGACCTGCTGAGGCCCCGCATCCTGACTCTCAGTCTCTTTTACAAGACAGGGCCATGTCCTTTTTCATATGGACATGGCCCTGTGTGTCACAGCCTGCCGGCCGGAAATCAGTACTGTCTGCGGCAGACTGCATACTGTACGTACTCAACCAGCGTATTGATATCGTAGACCGGCAGCTGTACTGCAGCCTGGACAGCTGCGGAAAAAGCCGAGAGGTCTGTACATTCAAGAAGCAGTGCATCCAGCTTTTCCCTGCTGGCAAAGTCTCTTGCTGTCTCCACGATTTCCCGCTCAAGCCGGCACATGTCAAAATCATGCCGCCTGCCCTCGATAATCGTCTCCCAGAACTCTCTGTTCCCTTCCATGCCCCGGACCGGTATATCAGCCATATCAGTGGCGCAATTGGCAAAATGCTGCGCTGTCAGCGCTGCAGCTGAGGCAGTCAGCACACCTATGCGGGCATCCCTGCCATGCAGGAGACGACACAGGGGCAGCTGTACAAGGCTGGACATGAAGACAGGAACCGTAAGCTGGCGGCTCATTTCTTCCTGAAACAGGGCCATGAAACCACAGCTGCCTGTCACAGCCTGCACGCCGTCTGCTTCAAGCTGCTTTGCTGCTTCCAAAAAGAGAGGGAAGAGCTTCTGTTTGTCTTCAGCAGAACCAAAGAGCAGACCGGGGATATCCGCTCCCCGTACAACCCTGGTCACAACCGGGAAAGAATATGTCAGGGGATTGCGGATATGGCCTCTTGGCTTGGGAAAGAGCGACTCCAGGCAGAGAACGCCAATGGGAATGTCATAGTAGAGCCTGCCCCCGCGCAGCAGTCCGGGCGATGTTGCTGTGCCATGTTCTGAGTATGTCATATGCCCTCCAGTCTTTCAGTACTGAACGCTTCAGATGAAGACAGGGCAGTCACGCTGCGTGCTGCCCTGTTTCCGTACAGCAGACACTGCCGGCAGTCCGACCGTCAGCTGGCTGCTGTCTTCAGTCTGAACATGCAGCCGGCTGTGCGTATCTGCTGTAAAATGAACTGTTTTGTGTCTACTTTTCCATATGTCTCATCTCGTTAATCCACTGAACGATTCCTGTGCACACCCAGATGCCGCAGCAGATATTGAGGAAAAAGGACACATAGATAAGGATCTTTGTACATTCAAGAGCCATAGAGTTCTCCTGTAGTGGCAGTCATTGTTCTTGCTGCATATTTTTCAATCAGAGCTGTTCAGGAGCATAGCTGCCCACGGGCTCTCTGTCCCTGGTCATCTTGTGGACGACATACAGAGTCAGGCAGTTGAGGCCGATGCCGACAAGGTTTGCCGGAATGCCGAAGGGTTCACCAAGTATCTTGTCACCCCAGATGAAGCAGCTCAGCACGCCAATGACAACTGCAGGGGCGCCGGCATAGGGAGAAATTTTGCCCCAGAGGAGACCCAGCATCAGCGGCGGGATAATGGCGGACGGCCACAACTTGAAAATGTAGATCATGAGGCCGAACACATCCTGGAAGATGATGGCAATGGCAATGGAGACGCCGCCGATGATGAGTGTGGACATGCGCGACTGGCGCAGCATCTGAGCCTGTGTCGCTTCTGTATTGATGAACCTGTTGTAGATGTCGCGAGTGTAGATGATGCAGGCAGTATTGATGAAGGCAGCACCGGAGGACATGACTGCAGCAAGCAGAGCTGCCATGACAAGACCGGTCACACCAACGGGAAGCACATCACGGATAAGGTTGGTAAAGGCAAGATCAGGCTTGACGTCGGGCTGCAATGCCATCGAGGCAAGGCCAATACCAGCTGTTGTTGCCAGGAAGAAAACCCAGTGCACAGAGAAGATGAGCACGCCGGCCTTGCTGTCCTTGGCAGACTTGGTTGAAGCATAGCGCTGGATGAAGTACGGCGCACAAAATTCACCAAGTAAAAAGCTCAGGAACAGACCCAGGAACTGTATGGGACCCCAGTCAGCAAAAATCTGCAGATTGGTCGTATACTGCGGCATGGCATTGAGGGTGGCCATCATGGCGTCAAAGCCACCCAGGCTGTCGATGGCCAGATAGCCGCACAGGCTCACGCCGATAATGATGATCACATACTGCACAGCGTCCGTCATGGTCACGGCAAGCATACCACCAGACCAGGTATATGCCAGGGTAATGACAGAGGAAATCAGGGCAGCAGGAATCAGATCAATGCCAGTTGCCGTCTGCAGAATGGCACCCATGGCCAGAATCTGCACACCATACAGGCCAAGGCAGAAGAAAAAGGCGACAATACTGGACATCAGACGTCCTGCACGACCGTAATACAGGCCAAAGAGGTCGCCAATGCTGTAGACATTTTTGATGCTGTGCACTCGCCCGGCAATGTAGAGCCCGGAGAAGATCTGATTGATGACAACACCGATAAGGCCGGCAAAGACAACAATGCCTGTCGTATGCATGTAGGAGATACGACCGATGGTTGCACCGCCGCCACACAATGTGGCTGCAATGGCTGCAAAGAAGATGGACATCGGAAGTCCTCTTCCTGCAACGGCATAGTCATCAAAGTTTTTCACCTTGTTCATTGCCCAGTAGCCAATGTAGATGACGATAAAGAAGTAGAGAATGATAATGCCGTAATCTATCCAGTGTATGGTCATAGTACTTCCTCACTGCTGAAATATATTTTTATACTGGGGAATCATCCGCAGGATACAGAGACACTTTTGCTGTATCTTCTACCTGGGCACGTGCAACTTGCAGTACTGCTCCAGGGTGACGGGTCTGAAGGGCTGGCGTATATGCAGCATGCCCACTGCGTCAGGCCCGAGTGCCTGTGCCTGTGCCACAAGCTCAGCCAGAGCCTGACCGCACATGCGTCCCTGGCACTGTCCCATGCCACAGCGTGTCACCCGCTTGACTTCGTTCACATCCAGAAAACCTGCCTGCACTGCCTGTCTGATATCCTTTGCAGTGACACACTCGCAGCGGCAGATCATGGTGTCATCAGGCACGTCAAAAATCTGTGCCGATGGGGCAAAGCTGTGCAGCAGATAGGCTCGTGCAATCTTCAGTTTGCGCAGGGCATTGCGGGCAGAACGAGCTCTGTATGCGGCCTCGCCGGCATCTATCACCTTCAGCTTGCGAGCCACCTCTATGCCTGCAAGCTCACCCTTGAGCAGACTGGCATCACCACCATGCACATAGGAGCTGTCACCAGTGAAGAACAGGGAGGGAATGCTGCTCTGGCCATTTTCATTGCAGGCCGGATACCAGTACCGCTGCACCTTGTCCCAGCACAGTTTTGCGCCCAGAGAGTTTGCTATATGGGTGCGGGGAATGATGCCTTCGTGACGAATCAGCGTTCCAGCAGTCAGTTCATGATCCGTACCACCTGAGCTCCAGCGCACTTTTTCCACTCTCTCGCTGCCAAGAGCCTGAATATTGCGTACCCCGCTCACTATCCTGACCCCGGAGCGCACAATGCGCCAGAACATGCCGATACCCCTGGCAAGATAGGGCATATCAAGCACTGCAGCCGGCATGAGGGCTGCAGAAAGCAGACGCTGGGTCCAGTTGCCGGTATCGAGCCAGCCGGCAATGGGTACCTTCTTCTCCAGCAAATGGCAGGCCAGAGAAAGGAGCAGCGGGCCATTGCCTGCCAGGACAACCGGTTCCCCGTCCTGTCCGAAGGTGCCGCCGGACTTGAGGAGGATATCCGCTCCGCCTGCACTCAGCACCCCGGGCAGTGTCCAGCCCGGGAAGGGTACCGGACGCTCCATGCCGCCGCATGCCACGGCAATGAAGCTGCCTGTGATTTTCCTGGACTCCCCGTCCTGCGAATAGAAGACATTGTGGGTGTCCATTCCCCACACAACTGCCCCGGGAATGTGGACTGCCCCGCACTGTTCAAAGTCACGGACCAGATCACAGCCTGTTTTCAGTTCTCTGTCGTCGTGAAAGGTCTGTGCAAGGCGACTTGTGATATTGCGGAAGAGCTGTCCGCCTGGAACTGGCTGTTCATCCACAACAGCCACATCCAGGCCGCATCTTCTCGCAGCCAGCGCACATGACATTCCCGCAGGACCTGCGCCGATAACAATGAGATCCATATTTCTGTTCATGACATGTCCCCGTGCTGACGCCGTACAACCATACCTTCCTCAACATTGACGAGGCAGGACTGCACATCACGCTGTCCATTGATCTCCATCAGACACTCAAAGCACACACCCATAAGGCACCACGGCGCTCTTTTGCTTCCATCAACAGCATGGGTGCAGGTATGTCCGGCATGGGCATGCCCGAGAACAGCTGCAGCGACACTGATCCCTGCAGGAACTTCAATTTCCCTGCCTTCAAAAAGTATATGTACAGTCTGTGCTGCTGCCTTTGTACACGACTGTGCTGTAGCCTCTGTTTGCATCTGTCATTCCTCTGTCTTTCCTCGGTCTTTCTTCTCTGGCTGCTGAAATCACACTTTTCCGGCAGACCAGAACAGCATCAGCAGGCAAATCCGAAACGTCTGAGCGTCATGCCCCTGGCAACTTCCGGCAGTTCCCCGCCAAGGATGTAGTCCGGCAGCAGACGGACATGTGCTGCTGCCATGGTCACCGCACTGTGCGTATTGATCAGTGTCACATTCGGGTGACCGGGCAGATGGCTGTAGATGGCCATATTGTCATCCGGCATGATGCGCAGTGCAGCCCAGGTGCGGATGACACGCCTGCGACCGAGTTCCGGCCAGACGCGCATGGCCCAGGCACCTTCCGTGGAAACGGACTCGGGCTCCACCTCAATATGATGGCCTGCCCGCTCGTGCTTGAAGCCGATGATGGTTGTGCCGGCAAACGTCTGTGTGCAGCCAAGCACAGGAATGGGCATGACAAAGGGCATGCGCTCCACCAGGAGAACCTGGCCCTTGTCTGCAAAAACAGGCAGTTTCTTCAGTGCAAACTGCACAAGGCGCCTGTTGGACAGTCCTGCAGCCAGGATAAGGCGCTGCGCGGAGAAGACACCGTCCTTTGTTATGGCTTCATATCCGCCGGACTTGCCTGGTCTGACATCGTACACCAGCGTCTGTTTCCTGTTCACACCCACACGAGGCAGAGCCAGACGCAGCACCCTGAGCAGTCCCAGCGGATCAATCAGGCCATCTGCCTCACACCAGGCTGCACCGCAGACTTCAGGGCCCCACTGTATGCCTGGCAGCTTCTTTTCAAGTTCCGTGCGGTCGATCATGCAGCCCGGGTACTCGCCCAGGGCAACGCGCAGCTTGTCTATATAGTCCCCTCGCTTGTCATAATCTTCCGCACTCAGAGTGGGGATGATGCCGCCAGTATAATTGACATCAATATGCTCCCCGGTAATCTCCTCAAGTTCCCTGGTCAGTGCCGGAAACAGAGAAGAGGAAAGAAAACCCCATCTGGCATAGTCAGGCAGATGAAGAAACTTGGACTGGCACCAGATCAGCCCCACGTTGGTACGTGAAGCCATATTTGTTTGAGTAGGCGCATCCAGGACCGTAATCTTCAGGCCCCTGCCGCTCAGGCCGTAGGCCAGAGCACAACCTGAGACACCCCCGCCGACAACAAGGACATCGCTTTCTGTAGCTTGCATAAGATGCTCCGGACAATGCATTGCACGCAGCTTCCCCTTCCCCGTGGGGCTTGCCCCTGGTTCTTACCGCTGGCTCTCCCCTCTGGTTTTGCCGGACAAGCTGCGGGCGAGCTGACAAGAAATCAGCGCATGGCACACTGATTCTGCTGCTCCGTTCGTACTGTTTCCTGTCTGTTGTCTGCCTACTGTTCCTTCTTGTAGGCTATGCAGTCCACTTCCACGCGCAGGTCGCTCATCATGGCAGCCTGGACGCAAACTCGTGCCGGAGCATGCTCTGCAGAGAAGAACTTCGCATACACTTTGTTGAAGCCGGCAAAATCCCTGGGGTCATCGAGGTAGACTGTGACCCGGACGACATCTTCAAGACTGTAGCCTGCGGATTCAAGAACCTTCTTCAGGTTGTTCAGAGTCACTGTCGCCTGAACAGTAATGCTGCCTGTAACAATTTCACCATCAGCATCACGTGGCACCTGTCCGCTTACATACAGCCAGCCATCAGCTCCTGCTGCTTTGGAAAAAGGAAGTGCCCCGGGTTGTGCTGGTTTGCCATAACGCTGAATGGACATAGTTTTTCTCCTTTGTCTGGCCAGTTTTACATCTGGACTGTTTCTTGCATACTGTGGAGATAAAGAATCTTTTTGGGGATTCTTTGCTTTTTTCAGCAATATAGCTCTTGTATAAGCACAAACTATGCCAGGGCTTATTATGCACTTGATTTTAGTAATTTCAGTATGTTAGCAATTTTTGCTTTCCTGAAACAAAGGAAGAAGCTGTAACATATTGTTACAATACGAGTTGAACTACAGAAAACAGAGAGGCAATAGACTACTGTAATAGCGTCATTTTCACTTTCTCAAACATCAGACTGGAACTTTTTGTTACATATTGAGGCCAAATGTAATGATTCGTTACAATTTTCAGCAGCAGGAAAAGAAGCTCTCTCCATTGCCTACAGACTTCAGCGACATGGAAGACATCATCCGTCTTTCCTGGGAGCGTTCACGAAAATACGGCATTGACCCCAATATGGATGGAGCACCGGAAAAGCACAGACTGAGCGAGAAGGCACTGAACAAGCGCATTCTCAGCATGCAATCCTTCTATGACATTGCCAAAGGCCAGCTTGACTCACTCTACAGACTGCTGCACGGCAGCGGCTTCTGCATGGCCATTGCGGATGGAGAGGGCTACATTCTCTACATTGTTGGCGACGCTGAACTTGTCGAACACTTCAAGCGCAGACACTGCGTCCCGGGATACCGCTGGACAGAGAAGGATCTCGGCACCTGTGCCATTGGTCTTGCACTGGCTGTCAGACGCCCTGTGTTCATTCCCGGTGAGTACATGTACGCAAACAGCGTGCGCAATATCAGCAATGCCGGGGCTCCCATCTTTTCCCCTGACGGCACCAGGGTGATTGGCGTTGTCTCCCTGAGCGGCAATTCAGACAAGATGCACATTCATACTCTCGGGCTTGTCCGGCAGGCTGCGGAAACAGTGACATCACAGCTGCGCGAGCAGGAACGCTTTCGCGATGTGCAGATCAAGAATCAGTACCTGAGCGCCCTGGTGGAATCCGATCCCAGAGGCATTGTCACTGTTGACCAGACCGGGTGCATTGTTGAGGCAAACAGCAGTGCCATGCGTCTCCTGCAGCTGCCCTCAGCATATCAGGGACAGCATCTGGATAACTTTCTTGAGAAAAGTGACCTGAACGCCTGTCTGAAGTCCGGAAAGGTGGACAGCGACAGGGAAGTCATTGTCCGGCGTACAAGAATGTCATGTTACATGACGTATGCGCCCATTCATATTGCGGAGCAGGAGTTTGTGGGCGGGCTCATTACCATCATTGAGCACAAGAAGATGATGCGTATGGCTGTCCAGGTTGTGGGCGCTGAAGCGCATTTTACCTTCCAGTCAATCCTTGGGAACAGCAAAAGCCTGCTGGAAGCACTGCGTTTGGCAAAAATTGCCTCCGGCAGTGCAGCCCCTGTGCTGCTCTTTGGCGAAACTGGCACGGGCAAGGAACTCTTCGCCCAGTCCATTCACAATGCCAGCGAGCGCAGATCACGCCCCTTTGTGGTCATCAATTGCGGCGCCATTCCCAAGGAACTGCTGGAAAGTGAACTCTTTGGCTATGAGGAAGGGTCCTTCACAGGCGCTCAGAAGGGCGGAAGGCCTGGCAAGATAGAGCTTGCAGATACCGGCACCCTGTTCCTGGATGAAATTGGCGATATGCCCCTCGACATGCAGGTCAAGCTCCTGCGTGTCCTGCAGTCAGGGGAAATACAACGTGTGGGAGGTTTGCGTACCATACCTGTTGACTTTCGCGTTATCGCAGCCACAAACCGGGATCTGCGCAAGGACACTGAGCAGCACAAGTTCAGGGCAGACCTGTACTATCGCATCAGTACTCTCAGCATCTATGTGCCCAGTCTGCGCGATCGCGGTCAGGACATCATCCAGCTCATTGAATATTTCGTGCACCGCTATGAGAAGCTGCTGAACCGCCAGATCTGGCCCATTCCTGAAGAAACTATGGCCTGCCTTGTCCGCTATTCCTGGCCTGGAAACATTCGCCAGCTGGAGAATGCTGTGGAAAGAGCTGTGTATTTCTCTGAAGGACAGCCCCTGCTGCCACATCACTTCGGCATTCCCAACCTTCTCCCAAAAGGCCAGCAGAGCAGGGACAGCGATGCTTTTGAAACGCTGGAGAGTCTGGAGAGACGCGCCATCATCAGAGCCATGGAGGGCCTTGACTCCAATCTGAGC
>CASEWR010000161.1 GCA_949291675.1 uncultured Desulfovibrio sp.
CCCTCATCCCAAAGGAGGCAGCGCAAACCCTCGTTCTCCTGTGCGCAAGACAGCATCTGCAAAGATCCGGGGCACGCGCGAAACACTATGAAACTGCACAACTACTATTTCAGTGCCAGAGGCACCACAGAAACCTGTGCCCGCCTCATTGCCAGAGAGCTGACTGATGACGTTCTCTCCCAAAACTGGGCAGAGAAGTGCTGTACCAGGACATCCTGTACAGATTCGTCCTGTACAAAGACCATGTCCATTCCGGCAGACGAAGTGCTGCTGCTCAGCATGCCCGTCTATGCAGGCTACATCCCGAAGATGTGTGTGGACATGGTCACAACACTGCAGGGCACTGCCACGCCTGCCATCATTGTGGCAGTCTACGGCAACCGTCACTACGACAATGCCCTCATCCAGATGCGCGATATGCTGAGCCGGCAGGGCTTTGTCGTGGTGGCTGCAGGCGCCTTTGTGGCCGAACACTCCATCTTCCCCACTGTGGCAGCCGGACGCCCGGATGCTCAGGACAAGAAGGCCATGATCGGGTTTGCAGCGCAGTGCAGGGCACTGCTGCAAAAGGACCTGTCCGGCTGCACGTCGCTGACCGTGCCCGGCGACCCTGCCTGGAATGCGGACATCACCATCAAACTGCCCTTCACGCCCGATGCCACGGAAGACTGCACGGACTGCGGTGCCTGTGCTGAAGTCTGTCCCACCGGCGCCATAGACACGGACAATGTGCGCATCACCAATGACAGCCTGTGCACTTGGTGCGGCGCCTGCATCAGCATCTGTCCCACAAAGGCCAGAGACTATCACAGTGACATCTACACCCAGGCAAAGGCCCAGTTTGAGCAGAAATGCGCTGCGTACAGAACCCCTGAGACCTTCTTTCTGAGCAAATAGCCTGCCCTGCCCCTGAGATATGCTGCGCCCTGCTGCCTTGAGCGGCGGGGCGTTTTTAGTTTGCAACTTGTGCTGCCCCTGATACTTCCAGGTTATTATGGTTGCCCCGGGCCAGCCTGTACAAAACCTGTTGTTTCAGAACAAAAATACTTCGTATCAACCAGGATCTCTGTTTCCTCTCCTTGCACAAGAGAGTTTGTCGGCTTATACTGCGAGGCAACTGAAGACATACCTTCTGTCTGACATAGAGAGTAAAGTGCTGCAAAGCTGTCTCTTCAGAATCCCTTCTCACGGAGTTGCTCCATGACCGACCAGACATCCTGCCCCTTCCACCCCGGCCAGAAACTCCAGCTGAAAAACAATCCCATGGAAGTTGTGGAATTTACCGGCAAAAGCTTCACCATGGGCAAAAATACCTATATTGAAGTACGCACGCTGACGGGCGTCCTCAAGAAAATGCTGGCTGACGTTGTCCTGCCTGTGGATGAGCTCAGTGATGATCCCATGGAGCAGATGGCAAGAGGCTGCTTTGGCCAGATAGGAGACCTGAAAAAGCTTCTGACCTTTGAAAAACTCAAGGGAACACTCAACGAATTCATCTACTCCATGGAAGCGGCGCAGGTGGACTTCTACCCCTATCAGTTCAAACCTGTTCTCAAATTCATCCGCTCTCCCACACAACGTCTCATCCTTGCTGACGAAGTGGGCCTTGGCAAAACCATTGAAGCAGGCCTTATCTGGACGGAAATGCAGGCCCGTCAGCAGGCCAGGCGCCTGCTGGTCATCTGCCCGCCCACACTGATGGACAAGTGGGAAGCTGAGCTGAGGGACAAGTTTCTCATTGACGCCAGACAGGTGGACTTCAAGCTTTTCCAAAAGAGTGTTGAAGACTTTGAAAGGAACGGCTCAAGTGAGGAATTTGCCCTCATCAGCTCCTATGCTGCCCTGCGCCCTCCCAAAAACGATCTTGAAGTTCTGCGTGCTGCCCCTGGCAAGAAGAAAGAAGACACGCTCTCTCCGAGGGGCAGGCTGCTCAGAAAACTGCAGCACTGGGAGGATACGGACTGCTTCCCCTTTGATATGGTTATTTTCGACGAAGCGCACTACATGCGTACTTCCAGCACAGCGGCCCACATGCTTGGAACAACTCTGTGCGGCGCTGCCCAGGGTGTGCTGTTCGTCTCTGCCACTCCGGTCAACAACAAAAGCGCGGACCTGCACTCCCTCCTCTCACTTGTAGACAAAGACTTCTTTGCCTCACTGGCATCCTTTGACTATCTTGAGGAGATCAACAAACCTTCGGTGCACGCAGCCATGGCCCTTGCTGCACTACCTGTTGATTATGAAAAGCTCCACAGATGCCTTGAGGAAATGGAGTACAACAGCTACGTCAACACCTCTCCCCTCTTTCAACAGCTCAAGGGCAATGTTGCCAGAATGGAGCAGATGGCAAAACCGACCCACGAACTTGTTGCCCAGACAACGGAGCTTGCCGAGAAGCTGAATATCTTGGGCACCTATATCAACAGGACGCTGCGCAGACAGGTGGAGGAACAACGTCCCATACGCAAGCCCTGGGTTCTGACAGTGGACTATACAGAGAAGGAGCGTGCCTTCTACAACAATATAGAGCGGGAGATTCGCAGCCGCATAGGAAGATTTTCCAAATTTGAGGCTTTCGCCCTGATCAACCGCCAGCTCATGGCTGCAAGCTGCCTTCCCGCCTATGCCGTCTCACTGCTGACCGCGAAAGAGAATGATGTGCAGGCTCGATACGAGTCCCTGTTTGAGTCCCTGTTTGAGTCCTTCGACATGGAAGATGCAGAAGAACTTGCTGCCAGTACATTAATGCAGCAGGCCTGGGAGGGCTTTTCTTTCCATATCCCGGACCCCAAAACACTTGCAGCCTGCGACAGCAAGTTTGCAAAACTACAGGAAGTGATCGCCAATTTCCCCGGCGAGCGCATCATCATCTTCGCCTGCTACCATGGCACACTGAACTACCTTGCCAGACGACTGAATGCGCTGGGCTTTGCCACTGCCACCATCAGTGGCAGGACAAAGATGGAAGATCGCACCAGGGAAGTCGCGCGCTTTACCGCAGGGGAAACGAAGATTCTGCTCTCCTCGGAAGTTGGCAGTGAGGGTATTGATCTGCAGTGTGCACACGTGGTGGTGAACTATGACATGCCCTGGAACCCCATGCGTGTGGAACAGCGCATTGGCAGAATTGACCGCGTGGGACAGACATCTCCGGTGCTGCATATCGTCAACTTCAGTATTGCCGATACCATTGAAGACAGGGTCTACACCCGCCTTCATGAAAAGCTCGATGTTTTTCGCTCCACACTCGGAGACATTGAGGCCATTATCGGCAAGGAAATACGCCAGATGACGCTGGATCTCTTTTCCTCTGCCCTCACTCCCGAGCAGCAAAGCAGATGCATTGAGCGGACAGCCCAGGTTTTGTACAACAAGATGCGGGAGATCACCATGCTCGAAGAACAGAGCGTGGAGCTCATCGGTCTTTCCGACTACATTCAGCGCAAGATCACCGAAGACCACAATATGGGTCACTACATCCGTTCCGAGGAGCTGGAAGACTATGTCCAGGACTTCTTCGGACGATACTTCCAGGGCACACTGCTGCAAAAGGACATTCCCGAGCCCGGCTGCCTGCGTATGCGACTGAGCAACGAGGCACGCGACGACCTCACACGCTACATGGCCAATGATCGCTCCATCATGGCCAGAACACTGCGTGCGGATCCTGTGAACGTCACCTTCGACAGACGTGTCATGAAGTCCCTGCCCATTGCAAAGCAGCGCAGGATTTCCTTCATCAATCACCTCTCTCCCCTTGTCCGCTGGATCACTTCCTGGTACAGGGACAAAGGGCACAACCTCTGCCGCACCTCTGCTCTGGAAGTCAGTGTGTCTTCTCTGGAAGAAGGCATCTATGTCTTTACCATACAATTGTGGGAGATATCCGGCATCACCCCATACAAGAAACTGAGTTACGGAATACGTAATCTTGAAACAGGTGCAATGTTCACCATGTATGAAGGGGAAAAGATCTTCATAGAGATTCTTGACAACTGTAAGGACTGGCCCTATCAAAATGACATTCCAACAGATTTTATTCGTCAGGAGCTCAATGCTCTGAATCAGAAAATGGATGAAGATTTCTTCCAGGAAGCAGAAGTCTTCCAGGCTGAAAACGAAACCATGAAAACCATACGTGAAGAACGTATCAAGAATATCTTTCTTCCCAGGATACAACAGCTCCAGGACATGCTGGATTCTCAGGAACAGGAGGGTGCTGCTGAGAACAGGAAAGACATGTCCAGTGCAAATCTTGGTCGCCTGAAAAAAGCGCAGGCAAACATGGACAGACAACTTGCAGAACTTGAGAAAAAGTCTGTCTTCAACCCGGTAGTCAGCAGCATTGCCATGGGAATCTTCTACAACAGTGCCGGACAATAGCCTGGCAGCCCCCTGTCTTTCTGTCTGCAGCAAAGGAGTCCGACAATGTCATTACAGGACAGACTCAACAAACTGAAGCAAAGCATTGCCAGGAAACCCCAAAAGCGTACTGCCCAGTACATCATTCAGGTGGGCTTTGACTTCGGGACGTCCTATTCAAAATGCGTCTACAGGGAGCTGCGTCGCAACAGAGCCTGGGTCTTCACCTTCAAAGACAGCCAGGGGAGCCAGGGGAAAGACCAGTTCCTGCTTTCAAGCTCCATTGTGTACAGGGATGGCTGCTTCATGCCGAACGCTGCCAATGTGCAGTACCCTGAAGAGGGTGGCCTCTGGCATATCAAGATGGCGCTGGCAGACATTGCTGCAAAACGCTACAATTCCCCTGTTCTGACGCCATTTGCCAAGGCATCAGGTCTCAGACCCGGCAAAGACGGATTTGCAGATTTTGTCAAGTGCGCAGCCCTTTTCTTTCTGACACGGGCACTGACACTGGTGCGCAAGTGCATCCTTGAGCGCTTTCCTGACTATGGTGCCCATCCTCAGGATGACATGTATGTGACCATGGCAATTCCGGTCAGCAACATCACTGACAAGGCAACAGAAGCGCTCTTTCTGCAACTGCTCAGGAAGGCATGGGACATAGCCTGCAGCTCTGATGCGCCGGCGCTGGACAAAATCACTCTGACAGACATGGAGACCTTGCTGAACAGAAAACTGCTCACCAGGCGTTTCTGCGCTGTGTATCCTGAAGTCAGTGCCAATCTTCAGGCCTTCATCAACTCCCCGGCTTCCCCTGGACGCTCAAGCAATATCTATCTGTTCACAGACACTGGTGCCGGCACTGTGGATCAGTGCTGCTTCACCTTCTACAACAAGCAGGGGCAGGGAGACTCTCTCAACTACCTTGCTGCCCGTGTTTTCCAGCTTGGCTCAGGTGTCATTGAACAGATATGTGCCCGGAAGTTTGGCGGTACTGTGGAGCAATGGAGAAAACAGAAAGAAAGTGGCAGAGACAGCCCGCTGATAGACCGGGCCCTGACACTCGTTGAAGACAAGTTATACACCAGCGTCAGCACGCAGACACTGCCTCAGCTGCAGGACCATCTGTACATCGGACACGGGGTGTTTCCACCAGACACCATACGACAGTATGTCTTTTTGATCTTTACAGGCGGCGGAGACAAGAACTGTCCGTATCACACGGCTGTCATCCAGGGCCTGAAAAAGAAATACGGGTATCCGCGACGCCTGGCTGACAGTACCAGCCGCAAGGAGCGATGGGAAAACAGAGTCATCACCATGCCCACGCCGAAGGATCTGGAACTGCCCGCCGGCTGCGAACACTGGATGAAGCGGCTTTTTGTTGCCTATGGGATCTCCTTCAACATCAGTGAACTTCCCACGGCACGTCTGCCTCATGAGACAGCCCTGCCGCAAAAGAGCACCCGCAAACACAAGCAGACCAGCGGCAGACTCTGTCCCTATTGTCGTGGCCAGAACCCGAACTGCCTGCACTGTGACGGCTACGGAACCGTCTGAAAGACTCACGGGACGAGAACGCTGTGTCGTCATAGCCACATATCAGAATGGCTGACACTCAACCATGTGCAGCAGCACAGGCTCCCGTGCACGCAAAGAGACCGTGCACACAGGAGCTTTTGCCTGCAGAACCCCTGAGACCTTCTTTCTGAGCACGTAGCCTGCCCTTGAGATATGCTGCGCCCTGCTGCCTTGAGCGGCGGGGCGTTTTTTTCGCCCGGCATGTTCTTTTCCGCACAAGTTGCAGAAATTCCTTAGCAAAACACTGAGAAATTGCTTGTGCCACAGTGTCCAGGGTGCAGGCAGGCTGTGATGCAGGCAGTGCAAGGTTCTGACAGCGCCTGTGAAATCTGGAACAACTCGTCCGGGCACCTGGTGCTTGTGCATGCTCAACTTGTGAAACATTTCCCGAAATCCCGTTTCTGACGAAAAAACGTGTCGCCATTCTGTATCCTGACTGATTACACAATCAAAACAGGCCAGGTTCCACAGTGTTGCGCGACAAAATGTGCAGCCCCATGTCCACACCCTGGCACAAAAAAGATCTTCGCCACACAGCCTGTGTTTGATTGTATCAAACAAAAGGTCTTTTTTATTGAATAGACAAAAACAGTTTCAGCAGCTTATTACTTTCTTCACAATCACCGATTCGGGGCAACGATCGGTCAACCAGGACATACGACCCCACACACCGGACTGGCAAAGGTTCACGAAATGCGGACAGACGTGGCTGTGCCTTCCGGGGCGTACGGGACATCTGATGCGGGACGTCCGATGCAGGACAAGTCTTCCATCACGATGCCTCTACAGAAAATTTTCAGGATTTTCAGGAAACTATCCATGGCTGCACCTCAAGCTGCTCAGACCGCCGCAGCTCCCAAGAAGAGCTTCAATTCACCGGTCTACTATCTGCATTCTGCTATCTGTCTGTTCATCATGTTTGCCTTCGGGCAACTGCCGCCCGTTGAGCCCCTCACGCCCCTGGGCATGAACCTCATCGGCATCTTCCTCGGCGTGCTCTACGGCTGGATCTTTGTGGAAATCGTCTGGCCGTCCATGGCAGGCCTGCTCGCTCTCATGCTCATCGGCGGTTACAAGCCCATGATGCTGCTGAACAAGAGCTTTGGTGACCCTGTTGTGCAGATGATGTTCTTCATCTTTGTCTTCTGCGCCACCATCAGCCACTACGGCCTCTCCAAGTTCATCTCCCTGTGGTTCATCACCCGCAAATTCGTGCAGGGCAAACCCTGGATCTTCACCCTCACCTTCCTGGGTTCCATCTTCCTGCTCGGCGGCCTCACCAGCGCCTCTCCCGCTGCCATCATCGGCTGGAGCATTCTCTACGGCGTGTGCGAGGTGTGCGGCTACAAGAAGGGTGACGGCTATCCGACCATGATGGTCTTCGGCATTGTCTTTGCCGCCCAGGTCGGTATGTCCATCATCCCCTTCAAGCAGGTGCCCCTGACCGTCTTCTCTGCCTACGAAACCATGTCCGGTGTGGGCATTGACTACGGCAAGTACATGGTCATTGCCACCCTGATCTGTGCCTTCTCCGCAGTCTTCTTTGTGCTCATGAGCAAGTTCCTCTTCAGGCCTGACATGAGCAAGCTGGTGGACCTTGACGTCTCCAAGCTGGATACCGAAGGCGCCCTGCAGCTCTCCAAGATTCAGAAGGTTATCCTGCTCTTCCTCATCCTCCTGGTTGTCCTGCTCCTTGCCCCCAACTTCCTGCCTAAGGACCTCTTCATCTGCCGCTTCCTCAAGTCCATCGGCAATACCGGTATCGTCATCCTGCTGGTGACAATCATGGCTGCCATCAAGGTGGACGGCAAGGCCCTGCTCAACTTCAAGATCATGACCGACAAGGGCGTGACCTGGGGTATTGTCCTGCTGCTTGCTCTGGTCCAGCCTCTTTCCGGCGCCATGGCCAAGCCTGAAAGCGGCATCACCCCCTTCCTCATGGAACTGCTTGAGCCCTTCATCTCCGGCGGCAGCCCCCTCTTCTTTGCCCTGTTCATCGGCTTTGCAGCCATGCTGCTGACCCAGGTCATGAACAACGGTGCCGTGGGCGTGGCCTTCATGCCTGTGCTCAACAGCTACTGCCAGGCTACCGGCGTTGCTCCGGAAATTCCCCTCATCATGATCGTCATGTGCGTGCACTACGCCTTCCTCACCCCGGCAGCCTCTGCCAGCGCAGCCCTGCTCCATGGCAATGACTGGTCCGACACCAAGACCATCTGGAAGACCGCTCCTTCAGTGCTGCTCATGATCTATGCCGTGACCGCAGTGGTCACTGTGGTCCTTGGCAAGATTCTCTTCTAAGAGCCTGTAACCAAGTAAAAAAGACTGCCTTCAGGCTGGCTCTCTCCATAGACGTGGGGAGCAGTTCACACACCCCTTTGTGAACTGCTCCCTGTTTTTTTGTGCCCGGAATTTTGTGTCCGGCAAAGTCCGGCCGGGGCTGGCCTGTGCAACCCCTGGCACAGACTACTCTGCCCCTGACACCTGCTGGTCCGTCACCTCATCAGGATTGTCCAGGGGCTTTGAGGCGAGCTTTGTAAAATGCTCCCTGAGAACGTCTATGAGCGCCTGCGCCTGGGGGCTGATGTACTTGTGCCGTCTGGTCAGCACCCCGTAGAGCACATTGGGCAGCAGATGATCCAGGGGATAGCAGGTAATGGTACTCCAGTCCGAACCAAAGAGTGTGGCTCGATAGCACAGCGCATCCATGATGCCTGCGCCGAGCCCTGCCCTGATGAACTGCATGACAATGTGATAGTTGTTGACGGAAATGGCCACCTTCTTCTGAAAGCGTGCGGCTGTGGTATGCAGGGGACGATACACCTGGCTTGCTTCATCCGGGGAGAAGACCACCCAGGTCAGGGCCTGCAAATCCTCTTCCGTGGGCACAGGAGGCAGATTCCAGGTATTGTCCCTGCGCACCACAAGCAGGGGTCGCGCCTTGAGAAAGATGTTGAAATTGTCCAGCCTGGGCAGGGTTGTCAGCCCAGTGAGGCCAAAGTCATAGCGTGACTCCTTGACACCCTTGATGACGCCTGTGTTGAGGTGGCGCTCAAGGCGCACCCTGACATCAGGATGTTCGCGCAGGAAACGGGCGATCACAGGCGCTGCCATGACCGCAACCGGCAGGGTTGTGCCAAAAAACACTTCCCCCTGCAGATGCCCGTCTGATGTGCCCACTGCTGAGCGCATGCTCTGCAGGGTCTCAAAGGTGGAAATGGTCCAGCCAAGGAGCTTTTTGCCCTCATTGGTGATGATGAGGCTCTTTTTGTAGCGGTCAAAGAGCACTGTGCCCAGTTCTTCTTCCAGAGATTTGATCTGATAGCTGATGGTCGAAGGATTTCTGTGCATGAGCTCTGCAG
This sequence comes from uncultured Desulfovibrio sp., assembly GCA_949291675.1. Lineage (GTDB taxonomy): Bacteria > Desulfobacterota > Desulfovibrionia > Desulfovibrionales > Desulfovibrionaceae > Desulfovibrio. Next base: position 9,306 of record CASEWR010000161.1, read on the forward strand.
CCTTGCGCACACTGCCTGTCCTGGCCACATAGTAAAAACCGCGCAGCCACTGCAGAAAATCGCCATTGAGTTCGGGAATCATGTGGCCCCCCGTCCGGAAGTCTTTGGAAGTCTTTGAAAATGTCAGGAAGTGTCTGTCTTGTGTCTGGTGCGTGTGAGCGTGTTTGCTTGTGTTCGATTGAATCGAACAATAAACGATTTTTATTGATTTGACAACACAATGGCTTTTGTACGACTTTTTTTTCACAAGGTGCCGGAACAGTCGTTGCCCACGTTCCGGCGCATCTGTCCGCTGACGCAATCTGGAAACTGAAGGACTGCATATTATGAAAACAAGCAAACACCCTCTCGGCACACTGGTAGAGACTGACGTGCTGGTTATCGGCGCCGGCGCTTCCGGCTGTGGTGCTGCACTTGGTGCCCGCGACCAGGGCCTTGATGTCATCATCATGGACAAGGGCAAGCTGGAGAGCTGCGGCGCCATTGGCGGCGGCAATGACCACTACATGGCCGTTCTTGACGAACCCGGTGCTCCCTACGACACCGTTGACGATCTCATCAAGTTCTACGCCAAGCCCCTCAACGGCTACACCCCCACCATGCTGCGCAACGGCTGGTACAACCACATGCCCTACTTCCTGGACAAGCTCGGCAAGGCCGGCGTCAACTTCAGCAAGAAGGCAGACGGCACCTACCTGCGCACCCAGGGCTTTGGTCAGCCCGGCCACTGGTGGATCCACATCTCCAACGGCATGACCATCAAGCGCTCCATGGCCCGCGTGGTCCGCGCTGCCGGCGTGGAAAGCCTTGACAATACCATGGCCGTGAAGATCCTCCTCGATGGCGGCAAGGCCTGTGGTGCCCTTGGCTGGAACGTGCGCACAGGCGAATTTGTCATTGTGAAGGCCAAGTGCGTTGTTTCTGCCCAGGGCCGCTCCGCCACACGCAGCACCAACAACAGCTCCCGCAACCCCTTCAACGTGTGGCAGTACCCCTACAATACCTCCGGCGGTCTGGTGCTCGGCTATGATGCCGGCGCTGCCGTGACGGAACTGGACACCTATCAGCGTGCCACCATGCTGCCCAAGGGCTACGGCTGTCCCGGCATGAACGGCATCAACAGCTCCGGTGCCCACGAAATCAATGCCCTTGGCGAGCGCTTCATGGGCAAGTACGACCCCATGATGGAAAACGGCGTGCGCAACAACCAGATTCAGGGTACCTTCCAGGAACAGATGGAGGGTTCCGGCCCGCCATTCTACATGGATATGCGCCATGTGGACAAGGATGTTGTGCATGAGCTGCAGTACGTGCTCATGCCCGGCGACAAGGCCACCTTCGGGGACTGGGCCGAATGCACG
>CASEWR010000162.1 GCA_949291675.1 uncultured Desulfovibrio sp.
CCGCCTTCAGCAAACTTCACGATGACTCTCCCCTCGATCCGCACATGCTGGCTCTGTCCTGGCGCGGCGCTTTCTGATACATGCCAGACAACACGAACGCAGCGCACACACTGGAGGGCCTGTATGACCTTTTCTGCCTACAACAAGGCACGACGTCCTGCAAATGCCAGGGAGAACGACACCAGGGAACGTACGTCCGACGCGAGGAAGAGCCAGGGCTTTGGAAAAGCCGGGGCTGGCCGCTCGTCCTTCACTGGCAAAGGGGGCACAAGGCAGAGCCGTACAGGCAGCCCTGAACGTTCTGACCGTGCCGGCCGTCCCCGCAGCTTCGAGGGCAAGCCTGATCAGGCACAGGCCCGCAAGGGACATGGCCGCAGGCTGCATGGCCTTGGCGAGGACCCGGGTCTTGCCGAGCTTATCAGCCGCTATGCTCCCGAGAAACTGGCCAGTCTGCCGGAGGAAGGCAGTTTTTCCGTGCACATTGCTCCGCGTGGCCTGCTCAGGCCCCTGGCAGAGGAGCTTGGAGACAGGGTGCTTGCCATACGGGGAAGGGCTGTGCTGGCAAAGGGACAGGATGTGCCGTACTGGGCCCAGACCAGCTGGACTGCACCCTTCTGGCTGGAAGTGTCCTCCATCAATGACGCGGCCCGCAGACTGTCTGCCGTGCAGCGGCGCTGGGCTGCCCACATGGACAGGGACAGCGGTTTCAACCGCAGGGCTGCTCTCATCGAAGAGGCGCTTCCCCATGTGAACAAGCGCCCTCTGGTCTTTGGCGAGGACTATGTTCCGAAGCCCCTGGGCGGCTTCCTGCTCTGGGACAGAGACCTTGTGCTGGCCTCTGCAACCACTACATCCTGCTTTGCAGACGGTGAGGTGCACTTCGAGGAAGACAAACTGGCCCCTCCCGGACGTGCCTATCTCAAGCTGTGGGAGTCCTTCACCATCTTCGGCACGCGTCCTGCGCCCGGAGAACTATGCCTGGAGCTCGGTGCTGCCCCTGGCAGCTGGACCTGGGTACTGGGCAATCTCGGCGCACGGGTCTTTTCCATCGACAAGGCGCCCCTGGCGTCCCACATCGAGAGCATGCCCGTCGTCAATCACTGCCTTGGCAGCGGCTTTGCCCTGACACCTGACCTCACAGGCCGGACAGACTGGCTCTTCTCGGACATGATCTGCTATCCCCAGCGCCTGCTGGCTCTTGTGCAGCAGTATATCGAGGCCAGGGCCATGCGCCATGCCCTGTGTACCATCAAGTTTCAGTCCGACAAGGATCACGATGTCATTGCTGCCTTTGCAGCCATCAAGGGCTCGCAGATACGGCATCTCTCCTGCAACAAGCACGAGCTGACCTGGTTCTACACAGAGCCAGAGGACACACAAGCCGGCTAGCTTTTGCTGCCGACAGGGACTCCGGCCTGTTCGCGTTTAGCACCTGAAGCCCCCTCAAACTGCCCTCTAAGGCCCGGCTGAGGCCGGTTTGCATGCATTCGTATTTTTTGCGCACCTAACGACAATTTCTTCCGAGAGAAGGGCACAGGCTCCGGCAGTGAAGTCCTGTGCCCTTTCGAGCATTCAATCTGATGCTGCCTGTCAGTCAGAGGCCTTGTTGCGCAAGCTCTCGTACCAGAGGGGATTGTGGCTGCGCACATGCTCCAGAGGCACAAAGCCGGTCAGCATGGAGCGGAAGGCCGGACCCTCGCCAGGAGCCAAAGCTGCCATGTAGATGTGCACAGGCAGGAAGATGGCCATGACACCTGCACAGACAAAGTGCAGGACTATGCACCACTGCATGACCTCTTCAGAGACAGCAAGGGCCGAGGTGCCGGAACAAAAGCCCATGATGAGGCCTGTGACGGCAAGGCCGATGCTGGCCAGTACTGCGATGACTGCCACCATGCGCTGGCCGGCATTGTAGAAGCCCTGGGGCGGCAGTGCCGGGTCCACGCCGAGCTTTTTCGTGCGCTTCGGACCGAGGACAAGCCACAGGGCCTTCTTCCAGCACCAGACAAGATCCGTCTTTCCCTGGAAGCGGGTGATGGCCCGCAAAAAGGGCAGCACGTCCTTGCGCAGGCGCAGGACAATGTAGATCGCCGAGCCAGTGCACCAGATGGTGCCCACTGCCAGGTGAGCCACCAGCAGGCCGCGGGAGCCGCCGCACAGGCTTTTCCACAGACTTGCCCACCACTCGCCCACAGGCTGCATGTCGCCAGCCAGCAGGGCAAAGCCTGTGGCAAGCAGAAAGAGCCAGCACAGGGCATTGAACCAGTGCATGACAATGGCAGGCACAGTGTGACGCCGGACCATATCGGTCTGTACTTCAGACTTCATGATGACCTCCCCTGGTCCTGAACATCAGGACTGTTCTGCGCGTCTGCCTTCTCTTCCCTGGCAAGCTCAGCCTCTTCACGGTCAGAGGGACTGATGCGCTGGCGGATCAGGGTACCGGCCAGAGCAGCCAGCACAAAGCCGCCTGCCACAGTGACAGCCTTTGCCAGATGGGGCATGACGTCCATGGGGCTGCTGGTCACAGGGCCCTCCGGCAGTAGTACAGGGTCTGTGGCATCAAGATAGGTCAGGGTAGGACGTGCCCCGCTGTGCTCGGGCACAATATGGATGTGCTTGCGGGCTGCCAGCACCTGTGCCACGTCCGAGGCCGGGTCATCGGCATCGCCATAGATACGGCAGTGGGTGGGACAGACACTGACACAGGCAGGGATACCGTCCACGCCGCTTCCCCTGCAGTAATCGCACTTGTCAGCAGTGCCTGTGCGGGGATTTTTGAATCTGGCATGGTAGGGACAGGCTTCAATGCAGCTGCCGCAGCCAGTACAGCAGGCAGGATCTATTTCCACAACACCGTCTGCACCCTTCCAGGTTGCCCCTGTGGGACAGACGCGTACACAGGAGGGGTTATCACAGTGCATGCAGGCACCGGGCTGGAAGTGAAAGCCTGCCTTTTCTTGCGGACGTACAGTTTCCCGTATCCAGTTGCGGGCAAGCCCGTAGGGCACGTTATTGCGCTGCTGGCAGGCAATGATGCAGGCCTTGCAGTTCATGCAGCGCCCCGAATCTATAGCCATGATGTATCGCGCCATGAAAAGTCCTCTCAGAGCTTGCGCAGGCGACAGCCCGTGCAGTTGTGCTGCGCTGAAATGCGGTCCCAGTTGTTGGGCAGGATATCACAGATGGAAGGACTGCGATTCTCTTCCAGGGGCGTTGTGCGACAGCAGTTGGCAGGGGTGAAGACCACGCCGGGCAGCACGTTCTCGGTAATGTCTATCCAGCCCTCAAGGCTGCCGCTGGCTGTCTCCAGAGCTGCCTTGTCCCCCTGCTGCAGTTTGAGTGCTGCTGCAGTGTCAGGGTGAATCTGCAGGAAGCGTCCGTTAGAGAACTGGGCCATGGAACGAGCAAAGTTGGTCAGCGTCTGCTGCCAGTGCCACAGCTGCTTGCCCTGCAGCAGGATAAGCGGGAACTCCTTTGACGCCTTCTTGCCGTGGGGATGGCTTTTGGGCAGGGTCCAGCGGCTGATCTCTCCAAAGACCCTGTCCTTGACAGCCATGGTGCCTGTGGGCGTCAGAAGTCTGCCTTCACTGAAGACAGTGCCTGTGCGCTCCCTGCCGCCTTCCTCGAAGATGGGCCAGGTGACTGTGGAGGACGAGCGCAGACGCTCCATGGAAATACCTCTCCAGGAGGGCACAAAGGTCTGCATCATGAGACAGATCTCCTCGGGACTGGAGAAGTCGGGATAGCGCTTCGGGTCCACCAGGCGTCCGACGTCGTGGTAGAACTTCCAGGCGGGCACACAGGAACCCGGGGCCTGCAGAATCTGCTCGCGCCAGGCCACCTGATTCTCGTTGCCGTAGCCACAGCCCTGACTCTCGGGACCGAAGGTGGCAGGAATGAAGAGGGTGGAGACTTCGGACTCCTCGTCCAGGAAGAAGCCCATGTGCACCACAAAGGGGACCTTCTCTATGGCCTTGCGCACGCCCTGGGCATCAGGATAGCGGCGATAGCTTGAATTGAGGAAGAGAATGTCGAGCCGCCCCTTCTCCATGGACATGCGGATGCGGCGGAAATTGAGTTTTGGGGTGTTGTTCTCCCCGAAGAAGTGGTCTACCAGCTCATCAATGCCGCCGGGCTTGCCGGACTGGAAGGTAAGCATACCCTTTCCGGAACCAATGAGATTGTCGCGCAAGGCCTGCAGAAGGATGATGCTGCGCACCGTGTGAATGCCGTTGGTCTGCCTGGACAGGGAGCCGCCAAGCCAGACAATGGTGCGCTCGCTGCGGGCAAGGGTCTGGTAGAAGGCTGTGATGTCTTCTGCAGCAAGCCCGGTCACACTGGCGACCTGCTCAATGCTGATTGGTGTGGTTTTGGGAGCAAGGTTCTCAAAGTCTTCCATGTGGAAGCGGGCCCGCTCCTCGTTGTAGGCGCCCTCGCGCAGGATGTAGCCGATGGCACCCAGAGCCAGCATGCCGTCTGTGCCCGGTGTGGGGCGCAGCTGGGAGTCCGCCCACATGCTGGTGCGCGTCTTGCGCGGGTCAATGTAGATGATGCGCACGCCCTGTTCCCTGGCCCTGGCAAGCCAGCGGGTGTAGGGCGGGTAGAGGTCGCTCACATTGGCGCCCCACAGGACCAGGGTCCGGGCATTGCAGATGTCGTCCACCTGGGTTGTGCCGCTGTTCACCCCGAGCATGTGGCCGAGCATGTTGGAGGCTGTGGACACACAGGTTTCGCCCGGAGGCAGAGCCTGCACACAGCCCACAGTGCGCAATGCCATGAGGGCTGCCACCTCGGACTCAAGACAGTCCCACAGGGGCATGGTCATGGCGACCCGATTGCCGGCCTCTTTCCCGTACTTTTCCAGCACCTCGCGCATACGCGCGGCTGTCATACGCACAGCCTCGCCGTAGGAAATTCTGCGCCAGCTGCCCCCGGCTCGCGATACATGGGCTCTGTGATGCGGTAGGGGCTGTTGACAAGCTCCACCATGGACATGCCCTTGGGGCACGCCGCCTGTCCAGTAGTTGTCCGCGTCACCTGTCAGGCTGACCAGGCGCCCGCGCTGCACCCTGGCAGTATAGGTACAGCGCACCTGGCAGAAGGGGCAGTAGCCCTTGAACAGGCGGACTGCCCCCCGGGCCCTTGGCACATGGCCTATGGCCTTTGCCTGGTCAGGCCTGCTGATGGCAGCACCACCGGCCAGCAGGGCAGCAGAGAGCCTGAGAAAATTTCTTCGTGAATACCTGTCAAACATGGCTTGAACCTGGCTGAAGATGGGCGCAAGTCCCGGATTGAGGGAAAGACCACGGGACTGCCCGAAGACACGTGCGGTGCGGAAGAATCTTCCGCACCGCGTCAGTCAAAAGTCATCCCAAAGGGAGAAAGATGAGTTTTATCAGCTACTTGAAGACGTCCTTACCCTTCAGGAATTCGTCATACATTGCCCCGTACCAGCGGTTGATGAAGTGCACTGTGGAGCGGCAGGCCTTGCCGACCACAAGATCGATATTGCGACCTTCTGCGCGGGTGGCAAGATTGCCTGTCTTTGCCTTGTCGGTTTCCACATGCCAGGCCTTGACTGTGGTGCCGTCGAATTCGTCAATGACAATGCGGAACTGACCGTTAGGACCAACAAACACGTTGTTGGCTCCGCCGTCAAGCACGATCGCTTCCCTGTTGGCGATCATGACCTCATGCGGATAGGTGCAGGTTGCTCAGGTCTCGGGGCGCGTCAGGAAACGCGGATCCGGTCCCCAGGGCGCACCATTCTGGATGTCAATGACGTCGGAGTAGGCAACCAGGGTCACCTTGCCGTCCTTGAAGGGATTGCCGGGACGGATAGACACTTCAGAATCAGTGACATTTCAAAAGGATGCCGTACGGATGTCTTTCTCGCTGCACTGTAAGGACATACCAGGCACAACCTCTTGAAAATGAAGGTCTTCAGCGCAAAAATTGTGCACAGGAGCATGGACCAGGGTA
>CASEWR010000163.1 GCA_949291675.1 uncultured Desulfovibrio sp.
GACTGTGACGGCCTTTTGAACGTGGATGAGGAGCTCCTCTTTGCGTTCAACTCCCTGGGAGAGATGACCCTGGCCACGCTTCCCGGCAATATCCGCGTGTGTCAGGGGCAGGCCCTTGCAGGCACGCGCGTCACCCCCCTGGTGGTGGATGAGGCGCTGCTTGAGAAGATGGAGCAGACCATCACCCGCCCCATCCTTTCCGTGACTCCCTTTGCCAGTCCGTCCATCGGTATTGTCACTACGGGCTCGGAAGTTCTCAAGGGCCGCATTGAAGACGCCTTCGGACCTGTCCTGCGCCAGCGCTTTGCAGATCTGCACTGCGAGGTCGCAGCACAGCTGTTCAGCGGCGATGACGAAGAGGTGATCTGCGCACAGATCCTCGAGCTCGCGGACAAGGGCTGCGGCCTTATCTGCGTGACCGGGGGGATGTCCGTTGACCCGGATGACAAGACCCCTGCCGCCATCAGACGTACCGGTGCCGAGGTCGTCTGCTATGGAGCTCCTGTCTATCCGGGCGCCATGTTCATGCTGGCCTGGCTTGAGGGGCCGGCCGGAAAGGTGCCTGTGCTCGGCCTTCCCGGTGGCGTCATGTACTGCAAGGTCAGCATCTTCGACATCGTCGTGCCAAGGCTTCTTGCCGGACAGATTCTCTCGGCTCGCGACGTGCACCGTCTTGGTCACGGAGGTTTCCTCACGCAGCTGAGTTCCATGCCATATTCCTGCCTGTAGGCTTGTCTCGCTGCATTTTCCTGACGATTGGGCAGAAGGAAGCCCGGGGGTTGCAGGAGAATTTGTCAAGGCAAGTGCCAGGCAGGATATGGCACCCGGGGAATCCAATGGGTCCAGAGGTCCAGTGACCTTTTCCTTTAATGTCCAGGCCCGGACAACATGCCCTGAAAGGGGAGCATCAGTTCGGGCAGGAGGGAATGCATGCTTACCAAAACTCTCGTTGTGAACGGCGCCGAATACCGCGTCCTGTGCGATGACAACGACTTCCTTGTCGATGTGCTCCGCAACCAGCTGCACTTCACAAGCGTGAAAATCGGCTGCGGCAAGGGCGCCTGCGGTGCCTGTTCCGTGATTCTCAACGGCAAGGTGACCCGCGCCTGCATCACCAAGATGCGCCGTGTGCCCGATTTTGCCTCCATCACCACTGTGGAAGGCGTGGGCACTGCCACCAATCTGCATCCTGTGCAGCAGTCCTGGATCTACAATGGCGCTGTGCAGTGCGGTTTCTGTACCCCCGGTTTCATTGTGTCCGCCTACCAGCTTTTGCAGGAAAACACCTCTCCCACCAGAGAAGAGGTGCGCGACTGGTTCCAGAAACATCACAATGTCTGCCGCTGCACAGGCTACAAGCAGCTGGTTGACGCAGTCATGGACGCCGCAGCTGTCATGCGCGGCGAGAAGACCATGGACGACCTGACCTGGAAGAAGCCCGCAGACGGCCGCATCTGGGGCACCCGCATGCCCAGACGTACCGGCGTGGCCAAGGTGACCGGCCAGGCTGAATACGGTGCTGACCTTGCCCAGAAGATGCCGCCCGAGACCCTGCACCTTGCCCTGACCCAGGCCAAGGTCTCCCACGCCAACATCCTTGGCATCGACACCTCCGAAGCCGAGAAGATGCCCGGCGTGTACCGCGTGCTCACCTACAAGGACGTGAAGGGCAAGAACCGCATCACCGGTCTCATCACCTTCCCCTCCAACCTTGGCGACGGCTGGGATCGTCCCATTCTCAACGACACCAAGATCTTCCAGTACGGTGACGCCCTGGCCATTGTCTGCGCTGACAGCGAAAAGCATGCCCGCGCAGCTGCCGAAAAGGTGAAGGTGGACCTCGAGCTCCTGCCCGAGTACATGGATGCTCCTTCCGCCAAGGCTCCCGACGCCATCGAAATTCACCCCGGCACCCCCAACACCTACTTCATCACCCATGTGGTGAAGGGCGACGATCCTGAGCCCTGCTTCAGCGATCCCGAGAACGAGTGGGTCGAGGAAAGCTACTACACCCAGCGTCAGCCCCATCTGCCCCTCGAACCCGACGTGGGCTTTGCCTACATCAACGATCAGGGCCAGCTGGTCATTCACTCCAAATCCATCGGTATCCATCTGCACGGCCTGATGATCGCTCCCGGCCTCGGCGTTGAGCTGGGCAAGGACCTGGTCATGGTGGGCAACACCGCAGGCGGCACCTTCGGCTACAAGTTCAGCCCCACCCTGGAAGCCCTGGTTGGTGTGGCTGCCCTGGCCACCGGCCGTCCCGTGCACCTGAACTACAACTACGAACAGCAGCAGAACTACACCGGCAAGCGTTCGCCCTTCTGGACGACCCTGAAGCTTGCTGCCAACAAGAAGACCGGCAAGATTGCAGGCCTTGTCTCTGACTGGGACTGCGACCATGGTCCGTACTCCGAATTCGGTGACCTGCTCACCCTGCGCGGCTCCCAGTACATCGGTGCCGGCTACGGCATTGCCAACATCCGTGGCGAAGGCCGCACCATCTGCACCAACCACTGCTGGGGCTCCGCCTTCCGCGGCTACGGCGCACCTGAAGTGGAATTCCCCTTCGAAGTGTGCATGGACGAACTGGCCCACAAGATGGGCTGGGATCCCTTCGAATTCCGCTATGTGAACATCTACCGTCCCGGTGACACCACCCCGACCCAGCAGGTGCCTGAAGTCTTCTCCCTGCCCGAGATGTTCGACAAGATGCGTCCCATCTACGAGGCCTCCAAGAAGGCCACCGCTGCCCGCAGCACTGACGCAGTGAAGTGCGGCACCGGTATCGCCCTCGGCGTCTACGCTGCCGGCCTTGACGGCGCTGACTCCTCCGAAGCCTGGGCCGAGATCAACGACGACGGCACCATCACCATCGGCGCCTCCTGGGGTGACCATGGCCAGGGTGCCACCAGCGGTATGCTCGGCACTGCCCACGAGGCCCTGCGTCCCATGGGCATTGACGAAAGCCAGATCCGCCTGGTCATGAACGACTCCAGCAAGACCCCCAACTCCGGTCCTGCCGGCGGTTCCCGCTCCCAGGTTGTGGTGGGCAACTCCATCCGCGTTGCCTGCGAACAGCTCATCGACGTCATGAAGAAGCCCGAAGGCGGCTGGTACACCCGCGCTGAGCTGGTTGCTCAGGGCAAGGAGCCCAAGCAGCAGGGCAAGTGGACCGCCCCCTGCACGGACTGCGATGTGGAAACCGGTAAGGGCGAGCCCTTCTGCTGCTACATGTACGGCCTCTTCCTCGCCGAAGTGTCCGTTGACGTGAAGACCGGCAAGACCACAGTGGATCGCCTTGTCTGCGTCACCGACATCGGCAAGGTCAACAACTTCCTGGTTGTGGACGGCCAGATCTACGGCGGTATGGCTCAGGGCGTCGGCCTGGCCCTCACCGAGGACTATGAAGACCTGAAGAAGCATGCCACCATGGCTGGCGCCGGCATCCCCACCATCAAGGATATCCCGGATGACATGGAAATCATCTATGTGGAAACTCCTCGTAAGGACGGCCCCTTCGGTGCCTCCGGTGTGGGCGAAATGCCTCTGACTGCTCCGCACCCGGCCATCATCAACGCTATCTACAATGCTTGCGGCGCCCGCATCCGTCACCTCCCGGCCTACCCCGAGAAGGTGCTCGCTGCCATGCCCAAGTAGGGAACAGCGTTTCAGCGTAGTCTGACGTACGTACTTTCGTACTGACGACGTTTGTAAGGAGGGGGAACGGGGAAACCCGTTCCCCCTCCGTGCGATCTTGCAAGTAAACAGACTGATAAGAGCTCTGCAGTTTTTCGGATACGAAGAAGCATGAAGCCAGGGTACGTTCACGAACTTTTGGGCTGAGGCAGACTCCTAACGTATCAACTCGTCATTTCCATGCCTTAATCTGTATATTCTCCTCACTCAGTGTGCAACAATTATTGCAATTTGGCTTGACACAAAGAATATTAAGATTGTATTTTTATAATAAAACAATCTGATTAAAAAAGTTATTATATAATGACTACATATTGAAGAATTTGTGTGCTCATTAAGGATATTGTTGTGAATACCCAGATTACCATGGAAGAAATGACATTTGAGCTCCGTGATGAATTTAACAGAAAGAGCATTGCTGAAAAGATCATCAAACTGTTGGATGCGGAGATAGATGTTTGCCCAATGGCCATCAACGGTGGATGGGGTACGGGGAAGACAGAGTTCTGTCATAAGCTCATCAACCTGATAAATGAGCGAGATGACCAGCGCCCCAAAGATACAGATGGAGATTCCCAGCCACAGAAACGGGCCGTCATCTATCTGAATGCCTTTGCATCCGAGACCGTAGACGATCCTCTGTTGTGCATTCTGGCTGCTATCAGGGCAAAATTCCATGAGGAGATGAAAGACAGGATCTTCCAGCTGGCTATGCCAGTAATGAAGATATTCTGTAAGGTCGTGAGCAATGCGTTTCTAGTTCATGTTTTGAAACAGACGCCGGAAGAGATTTCCGAAACTGCCCGTGAAGGTGTGAAGAGTCTGCTCGATCAGACCATAGACAACCTCCTCGATCAGTACGCTGATGCCCAAAAAAACCTTGATGCCTTAAAAAGCGTTATTGCAGTGTCTGCCGTAAAGTGTCCGATCCTCTTTTTCATTGATGAGCTGGACAGATGCCGGCCGGACTTTGCCCTCACTATTCTCGAACTGGTCAAGCACGTCTTTGATATCCCAGGCATCAAATTTATCTTTGTGGCCAATATGGAACAGCTTAAGGCTATTATTTGTAAGCGCTACGGCCAAGATGTAGATTCTGATGTGTATCTTGAAAAATTTTTTAAAACAGAGATAACACTCTCTTCGAAAACTAAAACCAAAGAAACGGAAAATATCCATAATTCTATTATATTGTTTGATAAATATGTAAAAGAACACGACATGATACAGGTCGAACAACAAACATTACTTCGTAAATTTATCAACATATTAATTACAAAATATAATATTTCTCTAAGAAATTTGCAAAAAATAACTCGTCTAATAGAAGTATATAGATGTCTCTCACAAGAAGATTGTTTTAAGAAAAAATATCAAGTAGGTTATAGCTTAATTATTATATTGTCTATTTTTATATATGCGATTGACAGGGACTTGTCTCGCGATATCATGTCTGGGAATATAGATATAAATAAAATTTCAAATTTTTTGAAAATAAATGATGAAAATCTCGAAAAATATATAAAATTAATTATTAAAATGATAAAACAAGGTGATAAATTTTATATTGATAATATGCATAATAGCGAAGAAAGATTTGTTTTTGTTGATCTATGGTGCGCAAAATTTGTAGATTGTCCTAATACAAATGCAAAAGACCACTTGATCAAAACTGTAAAACTTTTAAATCTTCAAGAATAAATTGCTGAGTACTAGATGACTACCATCTATCTGCGAGACGAAAAAACTGTCAGTTTTCCTCTTCATACTTGTTATCTATACGTCTATACAGCAGCCAATCTCTTGTAATACATTATTAGGCTCATCTCCCTAAGCTGACATCTGCCAGACCAAACGCCATCCCGGAGTCCCCTATGGCCATCACCTTTGATCAGAAGGGCATGCATGCCCTGGAAGCCCGCTGCACACAGGAAAACCCGTCCCGCTGTCAGGTGGCCTGTCCCTTCAACCTGGATGTTCGGGGGATGCTCACCCTCCTTGCTGCCGGCAAAGAGCGGGAGGCCCGCAAATGTGTGCAGCGCTCTTTGCCCCTGCCAGGCATAGTCTCACGCATCTGTGACCATCCCTGTGAGTCTCCCTGTCTGCGTGCAGCACTTGGCGGCGCGCTGTCCGTCTCTGAGGTTGAGCGCTGGCTGGTCTCTGCGCTGCCTGCTCCTGCTGCCGGCTTTCCTGTACGCCCGAAGTCGCAGCGCATGGCCATCCTGGGCGCAGGCCTGGCAGGGCTTGTCTGTGCCTTTGACCTTGCAAACAAGGGCTATGCCGTGGACCTCTATCACACTGGCGAGCCGCACGCTGCCCTTTGTGCTGCCTGGCCAGACCTTGCACGAGCGTGGAACGAGGCCCGCGGCCCTGCTGAGGAGTTTGCTGCCTTGGCAACAAAGGTTGCCTTCAGGCAGGTCGAGCGCCTGGACACGGCCTTCCTGGCCACACTGTCCGTGCTGTCTGCTGCATCTGATGGAGCTGATGAGACCGGTGAGCCCGGGTACAGTGCCTTCTTTGTGGATGCTTCCTGCTGTACGGGCGCGCCAGAGAAGGGCGCCTGCGCCAGTGCGACCCTGCTCTGGGAGGGGCAGTTCAACAACACAGTCACTGTGGGCGGCTGGCCTGATGAGGGGCAGGTTTCTGCATCCCGGGCAGGCGGGGAGGGGCGCACAGCAGCCGTGACCATGGAGCGCCTTGCCCAGCACGTCTCGCTTACTGCTGCCAGGCAGCGGGAGAGGCAGAGTCCCTGGACACAGCTGGCAGGCAAGGCCCCTGTGGCACGCGTGCAGGCAAGGGCCGGGCACTATGACAGGGACGAGGCAGTGCGTGAGGCTGGCCGCTGCTTGGACTGTAAGTGCACGCTCTGCGTGGACTCCTGTGCCTACATGCAGAAATACCAGGGCTATCCGCGCGTCTTCACGCGCATGATTTTCAACAATCTTTCCATTGCCCAGGGCATACGCAAGGCCAATCCCCTCATCAACAGCTGCGCCTTATGCCGGCAGTGCGAGGAGCTCTGTCCTGGCAGCTTCTCCATGACAGATCTCTGTCTGGCGGCCAGAGAAGAGCTGGTGGACCAGGGCTTCATGTCCATCAGTGCCTTTGAATTTGCCCTGGAGGACATGGCACAGGCTTCCGGGGAGCAGAGCCTTTTTGTGCACAAAGGCCAGGGCGAGGGCACACCGGCTTATGTCTTCTTCCCCGGCTGTCAGCTGGCAGGCTGCAGGCCTGAACAGGTTGAGGCTGTCTACGAGTATCTTGTCCGCAGCCTGCCCGGCGGCGTGGGCGTCTACCTTTCCTGTTGCGGCATCCCGGCCCGCTGGGCTGGCGAGAAGGCCCTCTTTGCTGCCCATGTGGACGGCATGCGTGCCCGTTTGCAAGAACTGGGCAATCCCACGGTCATCACTGCCTGTCCCACCTGTCTTTCTGTCTTCAGGGACTTTCTGCCAGAGATTCGTTCCACCTCGCTCTGGGAGGTGCTTGACGGGCTGGACGTGCCGAATCCGGGGGCTCCGGCTGAGGGGGCCCCCAGGGAACTTCCCAGTGAGCTTATCATTCAGGATCCCTGTTCTGCCAGGCACAACGAGCCCTGGTTGAATGCAGTGCGCAGTCTGGCAGGCAAATGCGGCATTGCCATCCGCGAGCCTGAGCGCACCCGGGCAACCACAGCCTGCTGCGGGCACGGCGGCAATCAATGGTGCGCTGATCGTAACGCCTCCAGGGCCATGGCACAGCTGCGGGCAAGGCAGCTGGGCGGGCCCACCCTTACCAGCTGCATCCTCTGCCGGGAAAACCTGGCAGCGCAGGGGCTGGAAACCTGGCATCTGCTGGACATTCTGCCTCTGTCTTCCTCCCCTGTGCAGAGTACAGGTCAGAGGACAGACCAGGGCGCAGGCCAGCATGCAGGACAGGACACGGAGCAATCCATGGCTGACCAGGGCAGTGCCGGCAAGCGTCCTGCAAGCTCACTCTCTGCCCGCAGGGCGGGGCGCAGGGAGCTGAAACGGGCCTTTGTGCGCCGTCTGACCGGGGTGGAGCTGCCTTCTGCTGCGCCCATGGTGCGCATGCGCTACGTCCGTCCCATGCTGGCTGAGCTGGAGGCCAGGCAGATACTGCAGGAGGACGTGGAGGCTGTGCTGGCGTATGCCGAAGCAAGGCAGGTCTATCTGACAGACCCGCAGACTGGCAGGCGGCTGGCAAGCTGGCGCCCCCGCACCGTGACCTTCTGGGTGGAGTACAGTCTGGAAAAAGATGATCAGGACGAGCTGGATGGGCAGGATGAACAGGGCGTCTGTCTTCTGGTGCACGACGTCTGGTGTCATCGCACCCTGGTGCCCGGGGCCGGGGGCGAGAAGGTGAACCAGGCCCGCTCACGGAGTACGAATGTGCCTGCCGGGGCTGAAACAGAGAAGGGGGCATGGCGCTGTGCAAGCTGTGGAAAGGACCTGGTCCTTGAAGATGTACCGACCCTCTACGCCCATGGCGGCCTCACTCTGCAGCTCTGGCGCTGCCCTGACTGCGGGCTGACCCTGGTGCCCAGGGCTCTGTGCGAAGGCCAGATGAAGGACATGCAGCAGCGCATGGAAGAGACCTGGCACGGCGGCGGTCAGCGCTGGATGGCCAGCAGCAGCCAGGTCTGAACCCCGGCCTGAGTCCCGGACTGCCTCTGTGATCGGGCGTTTTGCCGATCTTGACAGAGATACAGTCTCCGGCTTATGAAACCCTTTCGGCGGACCCATAGCTCAATTGGCAGAGCTTCCGGCTCATAACCGGCTGGTTCTAGGTTCGAGTCCTAGTGGGTCCACCATAAGCTTGCAAAATAACGGTCTTTCCTTGGAGATTAGGGAAGGGCCGTTTTTTCATGTCCTGGCGAATGAAGAGGTCGAACAGGAGGGATGGCAGGGCCTGAGACGAAAAAAGACGCAAGGGGAAGCTTGCGTCTTTGGAAACGTGCCGGGTCCTGCCGGCCCCGCGTCAGGCACATTTCAGACGAAATCAGGCATTGTCGTCTTCAAGAGCCGAGAAGGCCTCATGCCTGTGCTTTTTGAGCAGGACCATGGCCTCATCCTTGGTCAGGATACGGCCCTTGCAGGCAGGATTGATCAGTCTGTTCTCCGGGCAGTAGCCAAGCTGCACACAGGAAGGGCCTGCTCCGGCAAAGAGATCCGGGGCAGCCTTGCGGCACAGGCGCAGCATCTTGTTGGCCAGGTCGCGGATTTCGGCCTGGGCATTGCGGCAACAGCGGATGGCGAACCAGTCGCGCAGGGCATGGGCATTCATGCCGATGATGGCCTTGAACTCAGTTGCCTGGGGCTTGAGGTAGCGCAGATCCTGCTCCGGCAGGCCTGCTTCCAGGCCTGCGTCATACCACTGCGAGGTGATGGCAGCGAGGTCATGGCCTGTGAGGGAGACTGTCTGGCCGTCCGGCAACGTCACAGTGGCAGCAAAGTTTGCCACAGATTCTGGGTAAACCACAGAGAAGGCACGCTTGCCGCCAAGCTCTGCCCGGCCGGACTTGATGAGGTAGGAGGCAATTCTTTTACGAACAAGTTGTGTTTCTGTCACACGACTGTAGCCTTCAATACCGAAGAGAAAGAAATCAAATTCCAGCGCTGCCCCGTGATTGCTTGAGACAATGTTTTCCACGATCTTCTTTGAATACTCAGAGGCCACAATGTCCTCGAGACTGCGCTCAGAGCGCACAAAGCGGGCAGCAATATCCGTGTAAATCTTGCCGCCACCGGCAAGCAGCAGCACCTTGCCTGAACCTGTGTACTGTTCCTTGATCATACGACGTCCTCCGAACCGCTGTCCTTATGCTGTA
>CASEWR010000164.1 GCA_949291675.1 uncultured Desulfovibrio sp.
GCAAAGGGGGAGAAGTGGGAACGTACGTCATAGCGACGCATGTCTTTCGCTCTTTCCGCAGCAGGAACCTCATCTGGCTAAAGTCAGGAATCCCCTGCCTTTAGGCAGGGGAGGATGTCAAGTGCTCCGGCCGAAGCCTCGTGGCCAGCGTGTGACCTGTGCAACGGTTTTGAAAAAATTTTTTCAGCCATTCTGACGGGATAGCAGTGTTTGTGTTATTTTTCACAGCATATTCCCCTGCCCTGAACTGACACATTTGCCCGAATCTGATGCCCAGGCAACAGGTTTTGCACCCTGTCGGGAAGAATTTCACAGCAATGGCAAAGTGTTCACAAGGTTCCGGCTGATGTGCTATTGCACGGACATCTCCTTTCTCGCAAGCAAAGGCTTTTTCAGGCGAAGTCTCGCATCACGCGAAGAAAGGTCCCGGACGTGTTGCAGGTCCCCCCGCCGGGACAGGCCCGGGAAGCAGGAGGTGCTTTCGTGAATCTCAAACAGGCCTTTTTCACCTGGATCTGCCCCGGCCTGCGGGGAACAGACATCATTACCCTGCTGCAGGTCTGGCTCGGCTCTGCCCTGACCCTGGGCGGTGTGGCCCTCATGGACAGGTATCTGGGCAGCGCCATGGATCTGCCCCTGATCATAGCCCCCTTCGGAGCCTCGGCAGTGCTGGTCTTTGGTGCGCCGAACAGTCCGCTGGCAAAGCCGCGCAACGTCATCGGCAGCCACGTGCTCTGCGCCCTGACAGGTGTCTTCTTTGCCCATACCTTCAGCACCTGTGTTCCCCTGGCTGCTGCCTGTGCTGTGGCTACAGCCATTGTCATCATGCTCATCACAGGCACGGTGCATCCTCCGGGTGGTGCCACAGCCCTCATTGCCGTCATCGGCGGCCCGCAGATTGAACACCTTGGCTATCTCTTTGCCATTGTGCCCTGCTTTACCGGCTCGCTCATCGTGGTGGTGGCTGCCATGCTCTGCAATGCCGCAGGCCTGCGCTGCAGGCTCATCGGTGCCTGCGTTGTCAGGGACAAGCGCATGCTCACACGGCCCAGGGCCCTCAAGCGCTCTGTGCACCTGCTCAACAAGCTGCACAAGCATTAAGCAGCACACCACCAGAACAGGCAAAAAACACGCATCCACATACTGGCAGGGTCCCGGACCCTGCCTTTTCCATCAGTCTTCCCCTATGTCCGCACGTACTGCACCATCATCGGCACCCCATCAGGCACAGGCCCGGACCTCAATCCCTGCTGACAGCACTGGCAAAGGCGACATGGCAGCACTCTCTGAGGCTGCGCTGAAGGCAAGCCCTGAGCTTCCCTGTCAGCCCCTGCGCGGCACTGCCCCTGACAGCCCTTCTCAGCCCTCGGACATGGCCTGCCCTGGTCCCACTGCGAAAAGCAGTCCCGACGCCTCTGAGACGGCCTCTGAGAGACTGTCTCGCCCATCCTGCCACGCAAGACTTTCAGCTGACAGGGACTTCTCTGCCGCCGCAACCCCGCAGAGCAAGTCTGCCGGCACACGCACGGGCAACGTCCTCACCCTGGTTTTCCTGCACTTCTCGCTGCTGCTCTTTGCAGCCCACTGCTACCGCATGGGCGCCAAAGGCCTTGCTGCTGCAGCCGTGGTCTGGGGGCTTGTCTGCTGTGCCAGGGCAGCCTGGATGCGTCCTGTGACTATCCTTGCCCTGCTTGGCATCTCAGTGGAGTGGTTTCTCACCTGTGCGGACTTTCTCCAGGTACGGCTCTTCCTGGGCCAGCCCTGGCTGCGTCTGGTGCTCATTCTCTGTGGCGTGGCCCTTGTTGCCCAGGCAGCTGCCCTGCTGGTCTGCAAACGTGGCAGGACCTGGTTTGTGAAACAGCCTGACACTGCCCTTGTGCAGACTGCAGCCTTTATGCTGACCCTGGCACTCATGGCCCCGGTGCTGCTGCGCGCTCCCTGGCTCTTGCTCTCCGAGCGTCTTGTGCCAGGTTCAGGGCCTCTGCAGGCCCTGTGTGCCGCCCTGTGGGCAGCCTTTGTCTGTGCCAGGCTCATGGACCGCACAAAGGCCCACACGACCAGGCTTGTTGTCTGGCGCCTCTTCTCTGCTGTCTTCTTTGCCCAGTTTGCGCTGGCCATGCTGGGCCTGGGCCTGCTCTTCATGACAGGCTCACCCCATCTGCCTGTGCCTGGCATTGTGCTCGCAGGGGCCCTGTACAGGGGAGAGCCCGGCTTCATGCTCATCTTCTTCCTTGTCACCGTGCTGCTGGCAGGTCCTGCCTGGTGCAGCCACTTGTGCTACTTCGGCTCCTGGGATGCTGCCAGTGCAGACCACACAATGCGCGCTGAAGATCGGCAGTACAAGGCCAGGTACCCGGGACGCTTTCACCCCATGTGGTGGCGGGCAGGCATGCTGGTTCTCACCTGTCTCACTGCCCTTGTGCTTCGTCTGAGCGGAGCCCCGCTGGCTCTGGCCCTCTCCCTGGGGCTTGCTCTGGGCCTGCTCATAGTCCCTGTGGCCCTGCTCTTCAGCCGCAGATACGGCCAGCCCTGCTACTGCACCATGATCTGTCCCTTAGGCTTTGTGGCCTGCCTGTGTGCAAAGCTCTCCCCCTGGCGGCTGCGCACAACCAGTGCGTGCACGCGCTGCGGCGCCTGCATCCGGGCCTGCCGCTATACAGCCTGGGACAGGAAGCGCCTTGAGTGTGGGCGCCCCGGGCCCTCCTGCGTGCTCTGCCGGGACTGCCTTACCTCCTGTCCCCACAAGGCCCTGACCATTACCCTTGCCGGCACAAGCCTTGGGGGACGAGCAGAACAGATCTTTGTCTGCCTGACAGCCGCACTGCATGCGGCCTTTCTCTTCCTGGCCATGGTGTAGGCCCCTGAGTCAGGGTGCCGTGTGCCATGTCTGACACCCTTCGCTACGCGTCATCGGCAATACTGGTCAGCGGAGAATCCGCCACAAGGCGCAAAGTACGCCCCGATCTGACGATTGTGCCGCGCAGCTCCACAAGCTTTCCGGCTGCACAGGCGGCACGCGCCAGGATGTAGTCCTGGCCGCAAAGCTGTACGGACAGCACACGGGGACGCGATGCCATGACATCCCTGATGGAGAACTGGCCGCTTTCGCCAGGACCCTCTGAGTCAAGCCCTGTCACCAGACCGCGCACACGCTGTTCCGGCACAGGCACAGTCTCCCTGATGCGGGATGACACCTCGCGAATGCGAGGAAGAACACCGGCATCCACACTGAGACGTACAAGGGGAGACAGCAATTGCCGATGCACGGAATACGTGAGTGAGAACTCCAGAGACTGAGGCATGAGGCTCTCAAACATGCCTGTCAGGGCATCACACACATTGGTCGTCACTCCCTGCTGTGCTGCCTTTTGAAAATGTGCAGGGCTGGCATCCCTGCCGGCCGGCTGTACTGCGGCATTCAGGGCTTCAAGACTGCTTTGCAGGGTGGGGAGTACGCGCCCTTCGTATGGCTCTTCAGGCTGATCGAGCTGTGACTCCTGCCTGCGCAGCTGTGGTGCAACAGGAGAGAAAATCTGCAGAGCAAAACTGCCCTGTTCCGTCTGCCCGAAGCGCAGGCTCTCCATAAAGCGTTGCGCTTGCTGCGGTATGCGCCCTGGATAGCTGATCTTGTGTGTTGCCGCAGAACAGGCCGCAGCCAGCGGCACCAGCAACTCCTCGCTGCCATAGTTCCAGACAGCAGCCGTACCGGCAAATTCGCCAACCAGCCGTGCGCCCTTGCTGCGCAAACAGGCCGTGAGTTGCGCAGGCGTAATGGCAAGCAATGTCTCTTTGTCTGTGCTGTGCACTTTCTTCAAAACTCCTCAGGACGCCGGGCGTCACCCCAATACATGAAAGGGAGTACCCGGGCAGGCTCCGGCTCACAGGAAGTCGGACGCAGCTGTCGCCATGCTGGCCGCCTTTCTTTTCCTGGCAATGGTGCATGACGTTGACTGTGCAGGGTGTGCTGAGCTCTTTCTGCCTGACTGCCTGTGTCCTGGGCAGTATTTGCGAGCCACTGACTTTCGCCCGTCTCCCACTGACTCTCGTCCTTCTCTCAGCTCCCATACCTCTTCAGGCACAGGCATAGCCATCCGCACAAGGGGATAGACTGTTTCCAGCCTGCGCTCAATGCGTCACCCAGACCGCCACTGGCGGACACATTCCACTGCCGGGTGCCCTCTGCGGACCTGCATTTCAGTGCTGCGCTTCACAATCCCGGAGGTGTTCTGCAAGGACAGACAGCCCGCGCTTTCTGTCCAGGATGCCAGCAATACAGGACAGACGCCCCGGGAAAGGCTCAGTTTAAAAACCTCTGGATCCATCTTCTCCAAAAAGATATCACAAAGGTGAGGCTGCGAACGGATTCAGGCATGCCATCTGGAACAAAGAGCACACTCTGCAAACGCGAAAAAGTTGCTATGCCTGTATCAGTACGTATTTGCGAATATCTGTACTGCACTCTTTTTGGTATTTGCAAAATTGCCTCTCCTGACACTGATACTGCGTAATGGAGAAAGCTATGACAACGACAAAATCTGGCAGGAACAAAACAATCAGCACAGAAGTACGTGAAGGAAAAATGTATCTTGACCGCTGTATTGCAGTCACACAAAAGCAGACAGACCTTACCGGAGTTGTGGACAAAACTATTCTTGGTACTATGTTTGATGTGTGTTCATTGCTGCCTTCTCAAAGCATTGATTTGATTATTGCTGACCCACCGTACAATATCACAAAATCATTTAATGGAACAACTTTTACAAAGAGGAAGCCCTCTGAGTACGAGGAGTACACTCGCCTGTGGTTAGCTGCTGTTAAACCGTTGTTGAAAGACAATGGTTCCATGTATGTTTGTTGTGACTGGAAAACAAGTTTGCTGATAGGGAAAGTACTGGATGACTTCTTCCATGTAAGAAGCCGCATTACCTGGCAGCGCGAAAAGGGACGGGGCGCAAAAGCAAACTGGAAGAACGGCATGGAAGACATTTGGTTTGCAACAAATGGCAACGAGTACACATTTCATCTTGATGCCGTTAAAATCAGGAAAAAGGTCATTGCACCATACCGTGTGGATGGAAAGCCCAAGGATTGGATGGAAACGGAAAACGGGAACTTTCGTGACACCTGCCCTTCAAATTTCTGGAACGATATCACGATACCTTTCTGGTCCATGGCAGAAAATACTGCGCATCCTGCACAAAAACCCGAGAAGCTGATTGCCAAAATCATGCTTGCCAGTTCTTCCAGAGGAGACGTTGTTCTTGATCCTTTTCTTGGTTCCGGTACGACGAGTGTTGTCGCCAAAAAACTCAGTCGTCACTACATTGGCATTGAAAGAGAAGCGCAATACTGTGTATGGGCAGAACAACGACTTGAAATGGCAGAAAGCAATAAGGAAATTCAGGGGTATGCACATGGCGTCTTTTGGGAACGCAACTCTCTGCCTGAACAAAACAGAACTCAGGGAAGAACTGAGGAAACTACATCAAAAAAATGATGAAAGCACAAGAATAATGCCAGGACTTAAAAGGACATCAGTTGCAACTGGGCAGCATCAGGGAAGAGTTGAAATTTGACAACAAACAAATTACAATTAGATCACTTGCATACTCATACCTTCAACCGGGAGTATCCCGGACATAACGGAGAGTTACATATGGACAAACCGCGTATTGGCTGGATTGGAACAGGCGTCATGGGCTCTTCCATGGCCGGACACCTTCTCGACGCAGGCTACACCGTCAGCGTCTTCAACAGAACCGTCGCCAAGACACAGGCTCTGGTGGACAAGGGTGCCAAACTGTGCGCAAGCCCCAGGGAAGTGGGCAGCAACAGTGATGTGGTCTTCTCCATTGTGGGCTATCCTGCAGATGTGGAGTCCGTGCTGGCTGGTGAGGAAGGCGCTCTGTCCGGCATGGCTGCCGGCGGCATTATCTGCGACATGACCACCTCAAGCCCTTCCCTGGCCGTGGAGCTTGCAGCCCGCGCAAAGGAAAAGGGCATCATCTCTCTGGATGCTCCTGTGACCGGCGGTGATGTGGGTGCCCGCAAGGCAAGCCTGTCCATCTTTGTGGGCGGCGAAACCGGGGGCTTTGAGCGCGTGCTGCCCATGCTGCAGGTCATGGGCCAGAAGATCATGCACTGCGGTGGCGCAGGCATGGGCCAGCAGGCCAAGATGGCCAATCAGGTGGCAGTGGCAGGCCTGATGTTCAGCGTCTGCGAGTCTCTGATCTACGCTGCCAGGGCAGGCCTTGATGTGCGCAAGTGGCACGAGCTGGTCTCTGTAGGTGCAGCAGGCAGCGTGCCCATGCAGACCCTTGCTCCGCGCATGATGGATGGCGACTTCGAGCCCGGCTTCTTCATTGACCACTTTGTAAAGGACCTGGGTCTGGTGCTTGAGGAATGCCGCCGCATGCACATTGTGCTGCCCGGCGCCACCCTGGCTGACTCCTTCTATCGCTCCATGCAGGGCCAGGGCTTTGGCAAGAAGGGGACACAGGCTCTCATTCAGGCCCTGTGCGCCTTCTCCGGCACAACCTGGGAACCCATCCCCAAAGCATAGACGCGGCCCTCAGCCGGCCTGGCCTGCCTTACGACGGCCCTTGAGCGGTCCATGCCGGTACTCTCTCGCAGAAAAGCACTGCGGGCTCTCCGATTACGGAGAGCCCTTTTAGTGTCCTGACGCGAGCGTACCCGTATGGTGGCAGGGACTGTATACAGGCCTGACCTGTACGCTCTGTACGGGCTAAAAGAGGGCCTTTTCCAGGAAGAGGTGTGACTTGTTGGCGAGGATACCGCCAACGGCCATGCCACCGGTGCTGATGATGTCAAAGCCGAGCTTTGCGTAAAGGTGCCGGGCAGGCTCATTCTGAGCTCCTGTGTCCAGGCGCAGCACGTCCAGGCCCTGTTCTCTGGCAAGCTCCCAGGTATGGCGGACCATGGCAGCACCAATGCCCTGCCCGGCAAAGGACGGGCGCACCATGAGCAGGTGCAGGACAAAGGCTTTTGCATCCTTCTTCCTGGACAGAGCCGGCCAGGCTATGGAGGCGTACTCAGGCGGCTCGCAGGTATTGCAGATCATGCTGCCCGCAAGCTCCTCGCCCAGCAGCGCAACATGGAGCCAGCCACGGGCAAGAGCCTTTCTGGCAACCTCTTCCGTGGGATAGACACCTTCCTGGAAAATGGTCCAGGCTTTGTGGGTGCGCTCATAGGCGAAGTGTTCGGCATAGGCCGCTGCAACTGCGGGAAGATCAGCTTCCCTGGCAGGACGTATCACAAGCGTTGTTGCGGACATGGGG
Source organism: uncultured Desulfovibrio sp. (assembly GCA_949291675.1). Classification (GTDB taxonomy): domain Bacteria; phylum Desulfobacterota; class Desulfovibrionia; order Desulfovibrionales; family Desulfovibrionaceae; genus Desulfovibrio. The sequence goes on from CASEWR010000164.1 coordinate 7,299, forward strand.
GGATTCTCCTGAATGTGTGCTGTAACAGTACTCTCTGCAGTCCGGAGAACGCAGGTACAGCAGGCACTTGAAGATGCAATGTGCAGGCAGCATTGGATCTGGCTGCTTCGTCGTGCATGACTGTGCATTACTGTGCATGGAACCGTTCTCCGGCTATATTCAGCCTACGCGCAGAATCAGGGAGAAACAAGGAATTGTCCAGCACTGTGCCGCGCAGATGAGGGACTACGGGCTGCAATTGGCAATCGTATCACCGTCCTGACAGCTCATTGTGCAAAACAGGCGGAGTCCTGCCGGCTCTGGCACAGGCGCACAGTCTGTCGCAGTGTCTTGCTTGCACAAGGTGCATTGGGTGCAGCCCCTGCACTTCCTGCGTTTTGTGCTGTACCCAATCGGGCCGCTTGAAACGTCACCGGAACAACAGCGATGCACATGTCCCAAACACGCATGGAGTTTTCTTCATACTCCCCTTCTATCTTCCTTCTCTCTTCCTCATATCTTTCTGACACAACCACAGGAAACTGTACCCTTCCTGCCCTGGAGGACGCCCTATGTCTCCAAAGACGAACACTGACGGACAGATGCAAGACCTGCAGCCTGAGATGACTGAGATCTCTATGCTGACAATCGATCAACTTTCTTCTGTTGCCGCAGGAGCAGACAATACTGCCTCTGCAGTCATGCATATGTCAGCGAGTTCACACATGCAAAGTGCACGTACAACTGGCGGATCTGCGCACTATCATGTCTCTGTCCAGGCCACGCCGCAGGGAACATCTGATGGTCTGGCAAAAGTTCTGGAGATCATGCAGCAAAGCACAGAGCTGACGTCGGATCCCGGCACGCCGACTGCACAGGATTCCAGGATTGAAGCACCC
>CASEWR010000165.1 GCA_949291675.1 uncultured Desulfovibrio sp.
AGGAGCGTGCCCGGAACACTGTTTGCCCTGACTGGTAAGAGACCGGCTCTTGCCACAGCCGGATGCGTGACTGTGGCGCAGGCACATGGCGAAGCCTGTCCTGAGACTGACTGTGTCACACGTGCGTGCCTGACAGCGACACTCATGCCGGGAAGTCCGCTTCGAAGCCTGTCTTGAGGCTGACTGTGCCACAACCAAGGCCATGACAGGTACAGACACGAATCTGTACAGTGTGACTGTCACGAAAGCTCCCCCTGCCTGCTGGGGACTGTGCCACAGCAACGACAGCGCGATACAACCAGATACACTATTTGAATTTACGAAGTATTTTTTACAGTACAGCTGTCTCTCCCTGCTGCAAACGGCCATTTCTTCCTCGTTACATTCACGATTTGTTCTCTTTTCGTGATTGACAAATACACGATTTTTCGTATCTTCGTGACAAATGTTGCGGGCAATGCCCGGTCAGGGAGGAAGAGTATGGATGCATGTCTGGATTTCTGGTCAGTTGCCCCGCTGCTCAGTGCTGCTGCCTTCTGCATTTCCCTTATCTGCTCTACTGTCGGTGTGTCAGGAGCCTTTCTGCTGCTGCCAGTGCAGATACTGCTGCTGAACAGTACGGCACCCTCCGTAAGCTCAACTAATCAGCTCTTCAATATTCTGGCCACGCCGGCAGGTGTGCTGCGCTTTGTGCGTGAGGGGCGCATGGTCTGGCCCCTGACAGTGATCCTGCTTGCCGGCACGCTCCCTGGCCTTGGCATTGGCCTTCTTCTGCGTACAAGCCTGCTCTCGGGAGCCACGGCCTTCACCATCTTTGCAGCCCTGGTCCTTGCCGGCACAGGCTGCACCATGCTGCACAAGGCAGCCGGACAGAAGGGGCAAAAGACCAGGCCCCTGCAGGGAGCCCGCGTCCATGTTCTGCACTGGAACAGGCGCGAAATCTGTTTTTCCTTTCAGGAACAGACCTATACCTGCCCTGTGCCAGGCCTTGCTGCCCTGAGTCTCGGCGTGGGCATTATAGGCGGCGCCTATGGCATTGGCGGCGGGGCCATTATGGCACCCTTCCTGGTCTCCCTCTTCGGTCTGCCTGTGCATGCCCTGGCAGCTGCCACGCTCTTTTCCACCTTCATGACAGCAGTGGTCTCCACTCTTGGCTCCCTGCTCCTGCATGCCGCACACCCTGCCCTGGACATCATGCCCGACTTCGCAGTCGGTCTTGCCCTGGGGCTTGGCGGCATGGCAGGCATGTACTGTGGCGCCAGACTGCAGAAGCATTTGCCCGCTGCCCTGCTCAACCGCCTGCTCACAGGCATTGTCTTTGTGGCAGCCCTGGTGCTGCTGGCGCGACTGGTTTAAGCGTGCACAAGGGGCCTGCAGTTCAGCAAAAATCTCCCAGAATGCGGTCCAGCACCAGCGAAAGACACATCCTTCCTTCCAGCTGCCGGGAAGTCAGAAAGCGCACGGGACGAAGCACGCCGTCACAGGCCTGCACAATGTCTTTATCGAGCTGCCCCTGTTCACCGGCAACCAGCAGCACAGGTCTGGCAGCGGCAAGCGTGCGCACATCAGCGCAGGACAGGGTTCTGTCCTTCTTTGGCCAGGAAGTAATGGCCAGGACAAGAGGTGCTGCACCATACTGCGTGCGCAGTGCGTCGCACACACTGGCCAGATCCGCACAGCGCACACACGACGATGCTGCCGGGTCTTCAGCACCAGGGACACTGTCCGTCTGCCCGCCTGTGAGCACATAGCCTGCTCCAAGGCCAAAGGAATTTTGCAGGGCAGCGAGATCTGCCTGCGTCAGCTGCCCGTGTACAGCGCCATGCCCTCTGGCCTGTGCTCCGGCATCCTTCTTTGTGCGTCGTGTGTACTGCTTCGGAGAAGGCGCCAGACAGACATGCAGCCGTGTTGCCAGTGAGGGGGAGCCTTCAGCCTGGACAAAGGCTGCCAGATGGTCTGCGTCATCGCGGGTGAGCTGTGCCTTGTCCAGCAGATCCGGTCTGCGCTGGCAGGTGAGCTCTAAAGAACGCTGCCTGCGCCAGACGTGTATCCGGGCATGGTTGCCGCCACTGAGGATGTCCGGCACTGCCAGCCCCTCATAGACAGGGGGACGGGTGAAGTGCGGGTATTCCAGGAGACTGTCGGAAAAGCTCTCTTCCACCCCGGACTCTTCCTTGCCCATGAAGCCCGGGACAAGGCGGGCCACAGCCTCAAGCACCGCCAGTGCAGCCACCTCACCGCCATTGAGGACAATGTCCCCCACAGCCAGAGGCTCCAGGGGAAAGAGGTCAAAAAGACGCCCGTCAAAGCCCTCGTAGCGGCCGCAGAGTATGGTGAGGTGCTCTTCCTTTGCCAGCTCGCGCATGAGCTCCTGAGTGGCAGCTCTGCCACTGGGAGCCATGCACAGAATGCGCCCTGGACTGGGCAGGGAGCGTATGGCCCTGGCAATGGGATCAGGCTGCAGCACCATACCCGGACCTCCGCCGTAGGGCCTGTCATCCACATGCCTGTGTTTGTCAGTGGTAAAGTCGCGGGGATCTGTCACATCCACGGCAAGAAGGCCGTTTTCCAAAGCCCGCTCCATAAGACCTGTCTGCAGAGCCGAGGCAAAGAAGGAAGGAAAGAGGGAAAGAAGGTGCACGTGCAGCATGACTGGAAAGATTGTTCGGGCGTTGCGGAAATTTGCAGACAAAAACTGTGCAGACAGCGCCGCAGGGCTTGTGCATGCAACAAATTGCCCTGCCTGGCAAGCACGGAACAGCGCATCAGCACACCCGTAACAGCTGCAAATGGCCCTGCAGCTTCCGAAAAACGGCACAGTCAGAGCCTGATACTCCCCTCCAGTCCACTGCAGAAGAGATTTTTCCTCACAGCATGCTGCAGGCAGAAAAGTGCGATGGTGCGGGCAGACAATGAGCATATGTGCCCAACGGGCTGAATACGCTGCAACTCTTCCTGATTCGGGCCTTGCTTTTTTTGAAAAAGTATGATTTTCACTGTGAAACATGGACGGCAATGCTGTCCACAAAGCAGGCAGCCAGGCTCCGCACAGACCAGGCCACATGATGTCAGCATATACACATCGAGGTTTTTGTACTGCAGGGCGTCATGGAAGAAAAACACCATGCAACGCCTGAACTTGTCTCGTACACTGCGCCACACGTTGGTACGGGACAGCATACTCCAGACAGATCCTGGAAGAAACACCATCATCAGATTCCCATACTCTGAGCAATGGCGCGCAGTCTCCGGCACAGAAAGACGTCTGTTCTGAGTCTGTACTGAATCTGTACTGAATCTATTCTGAATCTGTTCCGAATCTCACTGAATCTCACTGAATCTCGCAGAATCTGTTCTGAATGTGTTCTGAATCTTCTTCTGAAGCTGTTCAGGCCCGTTTCAGCGTCTTTGACGATTCTTTTTCGATTCTTTTATGATTCTTTTCAGATTCTTTTCAGGTTCATTTCTGACTCATTGCAGACGTCCTTCAGATGTCTTTTCAGGGCCAGACGGATGCTGGCTGTCGGATGCGGGCTGTCACCTGCCGTCTTCACACCACAAGGAAACACCCAAACACCATCTACGGACCCTCGCCAGGAAAGGGAGAGTACTCGCATGTCCAGAAATCGAGACGCAGGAGTGCTGACCTGATCGGAAGCGTGGTGTCAGAAGGATTACACCTCGTATGGCAGAAAACGATACTCAGGATCCCCTTGAGCTGAAAAGCACCCAGAGTCGCAAAACCAGAAAGAAGACAGAGACCGATACGGACACTGGCCAGACGCTCGCAGGTGCAGGCCTTGACGCAGCAGACAGCACTGCTGCACCGGCCAGGAAACGCCGTGCCTCTGTCAGCACCAGAACTGCAGCAGGCACACGCAGAACAACCACCAGCCGAACCAGAAAGAAGGCAGAGGAGGAGGCTGCGCCGGCAGCCCAGGCTGCCCCTGAAGACGGCGATGCCCACTACAATCTTTCCCCCTCAGCTGCTGCCATGACAGAGCAGGGCTCTATGCCGCCCTTTGATGTTGCCGCGGCAGACACAACCTTTGAGACCTGGGTGCGTGCAGCTGTGCAGGAGGACGACCAGGTTGCTGTACGCAGAGCACCTGCCCAGGAAAAACCCGCTGTGCGCAGACGCAGACGCGCCAGCAATACCGAGGATGACCCTGGTATTCCCTCCATTTCCCTTGCTGACGAGCTTGCCGCCCACGACCATGCAGGCACTGCGGCAGCTGCCGGCAATGCCATCGCAGGCGAGCAGTCCCTGCCCCTGGACGATGGCGAAGACAACGAGCCAGGCTCCTTCTCCTCCTTTGTAGCCCAGCTCAACGGCACAAGCTCTGCAGCCGGCAGAGTGAGCAGGGTCAGCAGATCCCCCAGGGCCGGCAGGACAGCCAAAACATCGAGAACGAGCAGAACAGCTGCTTCTGCTTCTGCTGCACCGGCCCAGGTGACCAAGGTCAGAAAGGCCGCCAGAAATATGCCTGCTGACCAGCCTTCCCTGACAGACATGCTGGCAGACGCGGCAGCAGCTCAGGCAGCAGAACAGGCGGCCGGGCAGACTGCAGAACAGGTTGCAGCACATGCTGCAGAGCATACTGCAGAGCTGGCTGCCGGCCAGACAGCTGATCAGACAGCTGACAAGGGAGCTGACACGGCTGCAGCTCAGGCAGAACCCACCAGGACCCAGACACTTTCCGAAACAACAGCACCTGTTCAGGAACTGATTCCGGCGCAGATTCAGGACCAGCCTGCGGACCAGGCAACGACAACAGAGCAGTCAGAAAGCCAGCCTGCTGACACTGCTGGCAGCATCAGGATGGACACTATGACAGAATCTGCAGACAAGAAACCCGGGGAGTCACAGCAGGCCTTTGCCCGTATCATCAGAAGGCCTGAGGACGACACTGCCCGGGCTGTCCCAACATGTACCAGTGCAGCCCAGACTGCTGTGCCGCATCCGGGCAGGCTTGCTCCCCAGCTGTCTGCAGCCTATGCCGGCCACGAGACAGCCCTGACAGCGACAGCTGACCAGGCAGGTCTTCAGCCTGCTGCCATGGAAGCCGAGGCTGCGCAGCCCCGGGAAGAGGCCAGCAGTGATGCCCAGGCTCCTGCACAGGAACCCCGCGTCCTCACCCAGCTGCGTGCCCGCTCCCTGCGCGCCTTCCCTGCCCCTGTCAGTGCCGGCAAGCCTGCAGGGTTCCGGGAGCCTGCGCATGCAGACGCTGTCTATCATGAGGTCTACCATGAGGACGACAGCCTCGACATCATGGCCAGACGCGTGAGCCTGCAGGAAAGCAAGGCAGGCATGGAAGATGATGTGACCCCCTTCCTTGCCCACTTCCAGTATGGCGACGGCAAGGTGGAATCCTGCATCATCGGTACCTCTGACCAGCCTGCAGTCTTTGTGCCTGCAGACGAAGGCCGTGAACACAATTTCTTCCGCATCTGCCGCCATGTGCATGTGCCGGAAGGCGACCACGCCACCCCCCTGCCTGAGGAAGGCTTCTGGATTCCGCCGCATCCAGGCCCGAAAATGCTGCAGCGAGAGCTCTTCATGCATCAGCCACCTTCAGGAGAAAGCATGGACACTGCCCTTGCAGCCGGCGCAGCCCGTACTGCAGGGGCTGCAGGTCCGGCTGCAGACCCTGCTGCAGCCCCTGCAGCAGGCGAATCCGGGGAAGAATCCGCCTGCACCGCCACTCCGGGGCACCTGCCGCGCATCCTCATGTGCTGGGTCGGCAAGGTGGATATCAGCGCAGCCCTGCGCCATGATACCGTGAATCCCGGTCCCATCCGCATGCTGCTGGAGTTTGTGCCTGCCTTTGACTATGTGCTCCTGCTCACAGCCATGAATCAGAATGTGACAGACACGCTCAAGAGCTGGCTTGCCCCCTGCATCGGCAAGGGCAGGCTGGAAATCAGAAAGACAGCTGTCACAGACCTTTCTGATCACAAACTCATCAACCAGATTGCCACAGAGTCCATCGAAGACCTCATCAAACAGTATCATCTGCCTGCAACTGGTGAAGGCATCACCTTCCACCTCTCTCCAGGCTCCCCTGTGACCCATGCCATTCTGCTGCTGCTTGCCACCATACGCTATCGCGGCGTGACCCTCATGCAGACCAGACTCACAGGCCTTGGCAAGGATCCTGACATTCTCACCATCTCCATGGATGATGTGCTGGGCGGGCACGCTCCTGCCCTGGAGGAACTGAGGCAGCGCATGGAAGAGCAGACCCAGGCGGCTCAGGCGGCCCAGGCTGCCCTTGCTGGGCAGGATGGCCAGGATGCAGAGGATGTTCAGACTGCCCCTGACGGCAGTGCTGCCCATGACGCAGGGCAGAGCAGGCAGGCCTTTGCTGATGCGAAAAGCAGCCTCCAGCCCCGCGGCAGACTGACGTCAGCAGCCGCTGTGCCTGGCCGCAAGGCAAAGTCCGAGGCCAGAGACCTTGCCCAGCGCTTCAAAAGCCTGCGCAAGGCTGCACCTGCGCCGCAGTCCGAGACTGTGCTGCAGCCGAAGATTCAGGTTGTGCAGACCCAGGTGGACAGACCCATTGACTATGACCTGCCCTGCGCAGTGCAGGATGAAAACAACCTGCGTGCCCCTGTGGCCAGCATTGGCAAGCCAGGCAGAATAGCCCCCACTGCCCTTATGCCCAGGGAAGGCGAGCCGCCCACGATTTCTGCAGAACTTGGCGACGTGTACAAGAAGATGCAGCGTGTGGCCACCATGTACATCTCCATCCTGCTGCTCGGGGAAAGCGGTTGCGGCAAGAGCCGCCTGGCCCGCTACCTGCATGAATGGAGCGGCAGAACAGGCAAGTTTGTGGGACTGGACTGTGCAGGCCTCACAGACGACATGTTCTACACAGAGCTCTTTGGCCGCGGCGGCCCCGCTGTTGCCCGTCCCAGGGAAGGCGCCCTGCGCAGAGCCCGCTCTGGCACACTCTTCCTTGAGAATGTGCACATGCTCACCCCCACCCAGCAGGGCATACTGGTGCGCCTGCTCTCTGCTGCAGGCGAGACCCGCGTGGCACTGCCTGCTGCAGCGCCCTATCCGGCCTGCCAGTGCAGAATTCGCGTCATTGCCGCAGCACACCCCTCCCTCATGGATGAAGTGCGCAGCGGAGGTTTCCGCACTGACCTCTACTATCGCCTTGCCGGTGTGAGCACCATGCTGCCCCCTGTGCGCGAGTACACCTTTGAGGAGAGAGAGAATCTTCTGCGCAGCTTCCTGGTGAACCTGCAGCAGAAGCTCGGCCAGTGCTGGAACTTCAGCGGTGATGCCTGGCAGACCCTCATTGAGGAAAAATGGCCGGGCAACCTGCGTGAAGTCTCCCGCATCCTGCAGCAGATCTGCCTGCTTTCGGATGCAGAGACGACCATCACCAGGGAAGACGTGCTCCTGCAGCTGCAGCACAGCCGCGTCATTGACCTTGGCGAGCCGGCAGTGAGTGAACCTGTCTTTGACCAGGCACACATTGGTGGTGTGGAAGGCTCCCTGCTTGCCGGCAGCAGCGATGACGAAGAGCGTGCCGGGGATGCCGGCAGCGCAGACACCGAGCTGGAAGAGCTGCGCCATCTCAATGACGGTGCAGACAATGACTTCTTTGAGCTCGGCTCAGGCGGCAGCCTGGATGATACCCTGAGCAAGATGCGTCTTGCCAAGATTGTGGAAGCCATGGACAGAACCAATGGCAACCGCGTGGAAGCTGCCAAGCTGCTGGGACTCTCCTATGTGCAGCTCAATTACACCTTGAAGCAGCTGCTCAAGGGCAGGAAGAACAGTTCTGAGAAGGACTAGGGCCCTGACTGTCAGCTGATATTGAAAAGGCGGCGAGTTCTCGCCGCCTTTTCTGCGTCTTCCTGCCCAGGCCAACGTTCGTATGGCCCTCTGTCAGTTGCCTGTCTTTTGCCTGACAGCTGCCTGTTCCGGCTATCTTGGCTCAGGAGCAAAGAAGTCCAGAGCAGGATTGGCCATGTGGATGCTGCCCACAATTTTGCGCACCTGATCGTTTTCACCGACCAGGAGCAGGACGCCCACCTGCTGCTTTTCCATGTCAATGGTGGCAATGAGGCGGGCATCGTTGCCCTTGATGCTGCCGCGGTATTCCACTCTGTTCCGGGACTGGGCAACGAGCTCCATGGCTGCCTCAAGCTGGGCCATATTGGCAGTGGACTCGCGCACAATTTCCTCAAGGCTCTTGCCTAAGTTGGGCACAACAGACACAGTGACTGCAGAGCGCGAGCCCTGGGTCTGGGGCGCAAAGCCTGCCAGACAGCGCCCTGCCGTGCACTCCATGCCATCAGGCAGGTTGGTCACCCAGCCCTCGGGCACGTCAATGCTGAAGGCAGGCAGGTTCTCTGTGCGGGCAGCAATGTTCACCTCTTCGCCGGAACAGGCTGCCAGAAGACAGGACAACAAAAGGGCACACAGGGTCATGGTCGTACGAACAGCATGCAGACAATGCATGGAAGAGTCCTCCTCAATGAGCGTGAGAGCAGATGCCGCACGCTGTTTTCCACATCCGGAGAAGCGGCAGGGGGCCCCTTTGGTCCCTTCTGGCGTCTTCGGACACCTTCTGATGCCTGCGGACGCATTCACTCTCCTTCGCCTGTCCTGCCAATACGGCAAATGCCGTGAGCTGGCAAGAAATCACAAGCGAGGCCAGCAGATCAGGAGGGTAGCAGACCAGGAGGGCGTCTGGCCAGCAGATCAGCCAGGGCCTCCGCTCCCCCGAAAAACCAGGAGGGGCAGGAGGCCCTGTCTTTGTACAGGCAGCTTCGTTGTGCTGCCTGGTCTCTTCAACTGGACGGTCTCTCAGACCTGCAAGACCTGCAGTCCCTGGGGCCTACGGCCTGGAAAAACCGAATTCAGCAAGAATCTTCAGGCCTTCCTCGCTGACCACAAAGTCCACGAACTTTGCGCCATCAGCAGCATTTTTGCCAGTCTTTGCCACGGCAATGGGGTAGGAGACAGGGTCATGGCCTTCCACATTGGCAATGATCTTCACCTTGTCACCTGCCTTGAGGGCGTCGGTACGGTAGACAAAGCCGGCATCCACTTCACCGCGGGACACGTAGTCCAGCGCCTGACGCACAGATGCGGAGTTGATGTATTTGGGAGCAAGCTTCTCCCACAGACCGGCGCTGGTCAGGGCATCGCGGGTGTAGCGGCCTGCAGGCACGGAGTCCGGATTGCCGATGGCAATACGCTTCACCTTTTTGGAATCCAGGCTGGTGACGCCCCTGATATCCAGCTTGCTGTCGGAAGGCACAATAAGGACAAGGTCATTGAGGGCAAAGTTCTTGCGGGTGGCAGGGTCAATGAGCTTGCCAGCCTGTGCCTTGTCCATGGTGGCCTGATCGGCACTGGCAAAGACGTCCACAGGCGCGCCTTCCTGCATCTGCTTGAGCAGGGGATTGGAGGCAGCATAGTTGGTGAGCACCTTGACGCCGGGATTCTTCTTCTCAAAGGCAGCCTTGACGGCTTCAAAGGCATTGGTCAGGCTGGCAGCGCCGGAGACATAGAGGTCAGCAGCAGAAACAGTGCCGGCAAGGCAGAGGCTGGCAGCAAGGGACAGAGCAAGAAAGGTTTTTTTCAGGGTCATGACAACTCCTCCTGAAGGGTGAGAAAGTTGAGAAGGGTGGAAGGCTGGAAGATGAGAAGGTTGAAAGGGGTAAGAAGGATGAAAGCGTGAAAGCGGGGAAGACTGGAAGACAGGCTTCCGGGTGGCTGGAGCCCGGAAAGGCCTGAAAACGGGAAAACGGCCCGGGGAAGCTTTGGAAAGCCTTGGGGAAGCGGTGCAAGGTACGGAACAGGCCTGGTCAGGGGCCTGATGGTCCGGACTTGCCTGCAGGGCTGTACGTTGCGGCAAAGTTTCGCTATACAGTGCACACGAATTGCCCTCAATTCTTCGTGACTTTTCTGACAAAAGGCCCGCCTGCAGGGCCTTTCCTGATGTTCCATGACGGACAGCGCACACAAGGACGTGCCTGAACAACAGGCATGAACGACTGGGTATGGACGACAGGGGAGTTTTTTATGAAACAGCTTACCAGCAAGGAATTGCATCTGCTCACTGAGGCCTGGCTTGAGTGGACCAGATCCGCACCCAATGACTCGCAGCTGCGCAGCCGCGAGCGACTGCTCCTGGTCTTCCTCCTGATCCGCCATGGCGCCCTGCGCCTTGGCGAGGCATTACAGATCAATGATCTCAAGGATTTTGACTATCCCACCTGCACTATCCGCATTGGCGGCAGCAGGGGACGCGAGGTGCAGGTGCCGGAAAAGGCCATGGAGGCCATCAGCGCCCTGGTGAACTCACCGCGCATGCTGCGCCTGCGCGGCACAATCACCCATATGGACCAGGGCTATGTGCGCAAGCGCTTCTATGCCATTGCAGCCATGTGCGGCCTGGACCCTGCAAGCGTGGGCCCGCAGATTGTGCGCCAGTCCAGGGCCTCGGAGCTGTTGCAGGCAAATATCCCCCTGAATATTGTGCAGAAATTTCTCGGCCAGCGCTCCCCTGTGCAGGCTGCAGGCTTCATCAGTTTCAGCGATGACGATGCCAGACGCATTGTGCACAACCATCTGCGCCAGGAGGCTTTGCGGCGCTCCTCTGCCCGCAATGCCTTCACAGGCACTGTGAGCAGGCTGCAGGTGGATGCCGTCACAGCCTTTGTAGAGCTCACCACCCTGCAGGACATGCAGGTGCACTCCCTGATCACGGTGGAGAGCGTGCAGCGCCTGGACCTGCACGAAGGCCAGCTTCTCAATGCCACAGTGAAGGCACCCTTTATCATGGTGTCCCCGCAGTGTGCGCAACCTCGCGGCAGCAACACCTTTTCCGGGCGCATCAGCAGCATCAACAAGGGCGCTGTGGAGAGCAGCGTGGTCATTGATGTGACAGAGAACATCACCCTGTGCTCCATCATGAGCACTGAGGAGCTGGAAGAATACGGCTTTGACAAGGGCAGTCAGGTCACTGTGTCCTTCTCTCCCTTTGCCGTGGTCCTCGGCCTGCCGGAAGAATGGGAAAACAGGGGCCAGCCGGGCCAGCTTGCGCAGGGACATCAGTAGTCCTGCTGCCGACACTGACTTTCGGCACGTCTGCACTCAGGAAAAACGCAGCTGCAGCACACAGGGCCGTGCCCGGCAGCGTCCTGCGGCTGCCGCAGGCCCTGCTCAGGCAGCACTCACGGCCTCCTCGCGATTAATGTCCTGCACCAGGGCCAGGAGGGCATTTCTGCTGGCCTCACCCCTGCCGCGCAAGCCGGACCAGTCCTCACAGCGGCACACCCTGCCCTCCGAGAAGACCACCAGCATGTCTGCAAAGGCCTCCACGTCATCAGGGTCATGGGAAATGATGGTCAGGGGGATCTGCCAGTCCTTGAGCAGGGTGCGGATCTCATCGCGCATGCGTACCCTGAGCAGCGGATCCAGCGCCGAGAAGGGCTCGTCCAGGAGCAGAATGCGCGGTTCTGCAGCAAGGGCCCGCGCCAGGGCCACGCGCTGACGCTGACCGCCGGACATCTCGGCAGGCAGCCTGTCCCAGAGGCTGTCCACTTCAAAGCGCTCCAAAAGCTCATGGGCCCTGCGCTTTGCAGCAGGAGACAGGCGCCCGAAGGGCCCGGAAAGGGCAAAGCCCACATTGTCCAGAGCATTGAGATGAGGAAAGAGGGCGTAGTCCTGCAAAAGATAGCCTATGTGCCGTGTTCTGGCAGGACGGTTGATGCCTTTTGCAGCGTCAAAGAGCACATCGCCGTCCACCTCGATGCGGCCTGCATCAGGGCGCACCAGGCCTGCCAGCATCTGCAGAGTGAGGGTCTTGCCGGAGCCTGATGCCCCGAAAAAGACCATGTGCGAGGCAGAGGCGTCTATATCGGCCTTGAGGAAGAAGTTGCCGTGACTGCCGTGCAGCTTTTTTTCAACATGCAGAGATATCAAGAGTGCGCCTCCTGCTTCTTCACCGTCTTCTTTGCCCTGCCCTTTGCCCTTCTGCCGCCTATGCGGGCTGAGAG
>CASEWR010000166.1 GCA_949291675.1 uncultured Desulfovibrio sp.
ATTACTTCACGTACTCCTCGAATTTTAGTCTATGTATCAACGTGAGATTGTCCTGCTTTTTTCAAGCTTTCAAAATCGACTGTGAAAACACCTCTTCAGGCCTGCTCACTGCCGTCAGGCTGCCCGTCTGCGCAGACAGGCGTCTGATCCCCCTCCCGGGAAGGTGTCTTTTCGACTGTTTCGACAGGCTCTGAGGCCGCCGTCGCAGGTGCCTGTTCAGCAGTCTGCTCAGCAGCCTGTTTGGCAGCTTGTTCAGCTTCCTTCATGGCTGCCAGTTCCGCTGCCACAAGGTTCTCTGCCAGGGCAAACTGTTTTGCCGGAGAGTCTGCCACATGGTCGAGCTTGGCCTTCAGAAGCTGCTTCAAGACACGTGCATAGGCAGGTCCGGGGGGCAGACCCAGCTTGCGCAAATCATTGCCGCCCACATCAGGGGTCATGCTGCGCCAGGTGGTGATATAGCGGGAGAGGGTGCGCCGCACTTCCGAGCGATTGTCCACTGCCATGATGTAGAGAATGCATTCCACAGGCAGTTTGGTCAGCAGCTGGCAGACCTCGCTGGGCTTTGGTTCTCTGCCCTGGAAGAGCTTCTTGATGGGGGCCTTGAGGGAGCGCATGTGCTCGCGCCCCTGCATGACTGTGGTCTTGGCAGTGGCAGGCAGGCCAAGGCGCCGGAAGCATTCCAGGGTCTCGTTGTAACTTAAGGAACTGGTGAGCACCAGGAAGTAGGCAAACCAGGGCCGCAGCTCCACTTCCTCAAGGTAGAGCAGACGGAACCAGCCAAGCACTCTGGCCATTCTGGGCAGATTCTTGTTGCGGGCAGGATTGAGGGCCAGCTGCGGATGCAGGCTCTGCAATATGCCCAGCTCGTGCAGGCGGAAGATGGCAGGCAGGGCCCGCTCCTCACTGCAGATATGCTCGAACTCATGAAAGACCCGTGCAGGGGAGAGCTTGTCTAAAAGATTCATGGCCAGGGCATTGCGCACAAGTTTTTCCGTGCCAGGGCCGAGGCGGAAGTTGTAGCGCTGTTCAAAGCGCACAGCGCGCAAAATGCGGGTGGGGTCCTCCACAAAGCTCAAAGCATGGAGCACGCGGATAACCTTGTCCTTCAGGTCCCTCTGGCCGCCAAAGAAGTCCACCACCTGGCCCATGGGCTCACAGTCCAGACGTATGGCCAGGGCATTGATGGTAAAGTCCCTGCGGTAGAGGTCCATCTTGATGCTGCTGTGCTCCACAGTGGGCAGGGCTGCCGGCGACTCATAGTACTCAAGGCGCGCTGTGGCCACATCCACACGCTGTTCTCTGCCCTTGTCATCGTGGAAGATCACCACACTGGTGAGGAACTTTCTGTGCTCGCGCACTCTGCCGTTGAGGCGCTTTGCCAGGGCAGCCGCAAAGCCCAGACCATTGCCTTCCACCACAAAGTCAATGTCCTGATTCGGGGTCTTGAGCATGAGGTCACGCACAAAGCCGCCCACCACGTAGACCGGCGTGCCCAGCTCGCGCCCGAGCTGCGAGGCAAGGGTCAGAAGGTGCAGGATGTGGGGAGGGAGCTGATCACGCAGGGCCTTGCCCATATTGCGTATCCTGCTGTCGCCCTTCTTGTTCTTGTCCATGCGGCCGGGCTCTGCAGCAAAGATGCTGATAAGGTCTGTTCGGGTGACCACGCCCACAACTGTGCTGTTGTCCCTGCTCATGATGGGCACAAGACGCTGACGGGCCCCCACAATGACTGTGGTAAGGTCCTTCAAGGTTGCATCCACAGTCAGGGTCTGTACATCCTTGAGCATGTAGTCATCTATCTTTTCATCGCGAAGACCATGACTTGTGGCCCGTTGTGTGGTCACACTGTCGAGCAGTCCCACGCAGCGTCTGGTTCCCTTTGCAAAGATAGGGATGCTTTTTAAGGAGAAGTGGAACATGAGCTCATCAGCTTCAGCCATGGTATGGCCTTCTTCCATGCCCACTGCAGGGGAGGTCATGTAATCTGAGGCCTTTTTCTCGCCGCTTTGCTGCAGATAGAGCGCATTGAGAATGGCATCATGCACTTCGCTCAGGCTCTTGTCCCTGATGCTGGCAGAGGCAGCATTGATGTGCCCGCCGCCGCCAAGGCTTGAGCACACGGCACCCACATTGATGGAGGGCGCTCTGGAGCGGGCCACCACCTGGATGCGGTCATCCATGCGGCCTATGGCAAAGAGCACTGAAAACTTCTCCATCTCCATGAGCTTGTGGGCCAGGTAGGCAAAGTCCCCCAGGTAGTGCTCCAGGGAGGTATTGGTCAGCACCACTTCCTCGCCGTTGATGGTATAGGACTCCAGGGACTCAATCATGTTGTTGAGGGCCTGCACATGGGTGCGGGTCATCTCAAAGGCCAGGATGTCGTTGATGGTGTTCACATCCATGCCCTGACGGAGGAGCCAGGCAGCCGCCTCAAAGTCCTCAGCCATGGTTGAGGAATAGGCAAAGGAGCCTGTATCCGAGTAGAGTCCCATACCCAGCACTGTGGCAGTCCAGGGCGAGATCTGCACCATCTTTTCCCGCATGTGGGTGATGAGCAGGGTGACGCAGGCACCTGTCTTTGCATAGTGGGTGAGATGGGGATGGATGTCATCACTGGTGTCCGGGTGATGGTCCCAGGCCTCAATGCGTATGCCCGGATTGTTGAGCAGGGGCCAGACATGATGCAGGCGCGACTTCTGCCGCGTGTCCACCACAATGAGAAAGCCGTAGCGCGAAAAATCCGCATCCCCATCGACCAGGCGGCAGCCTTCCAGCAGCTGATCGCCGCTCTGTTTCACCTCGTCATAGAACTTGTTGAGGTTCTTTTCCTGGCTGCCCGGATAGTAGAGATCGCAGGGCGCATAGATGCGGCCTGCAGCCAGCATGGAGGCAAAGGCGTCAAAGTCTGCATTGGAATGGCAGGTAACAAGGGTTTCAGTCCCGGTATGTGCGGTCACGTCCTGCTCCTCGGGTGGAAGTGTCTGTGCAGGCTGATCAGGCGCGAGGTCTGCACGTGGGTGTAGATTTCAGTGGTGCCAATGTCTGCATGGCCAAGCAGGGTCTGCACGCTGCGCAAGTCTGCCCCGCCTTCCAGAAGGTGGGTGGCAAAGCTGTGGCGCAGGGTATGGGGAGAGACAGGGCGCAGGATGCCGCAGGCCTTTGCGCAGTCGCGCACCAGGGTGAAGACATACTGCCTGGTCAGGGCCTTGCCGAAGCGGTTCACAAAGACATTGGCAACAGCAGGGTGAAAGAGGGGCCGCGTGGTCTCAAGATAGGAGAGCAGCTTCTCCTGTGCCCTGCCGTGCACAGGCACAAGGCGCTCCTTGCTGCCCTTGCCGAAGACACGCAGCATGCCTGTCTGCAAGTCCACGGCCTGCAGGGGCAGGGCAATGAGCTCACTGACACGCAGGCCTGCGGCATAGAGGATTTCCAGCATGCAGGCATCCCGTCTGCCTCTGGCAGAGCTCTGACCTGGTACGTTGAGCATGGCCTGCACTTCATTCAGAGACAAGAAGGTGGGCAGATGCCGCGGCAGGGAAGGAGTTGTGTTCTTCTCAGTGGGATTTGTCCCTGTGCAGCCGCTCTCAACCAGATAGCCGAAGAGGGAGCGCAGGGCAGCCAGACGTCTGGCCTGTGTTCTGGCCTCAAGGCCGCGACTGTGGCCCCAGGAAAGGTAGAGGAGGATGGTCTCTTCCCCGATGACAAGGTTTGCTCCTTTCAGGCACTGCGAGCCCAGCAGGGCTGAGCTCGCCTGAACCGGGATATCCCGGGCCTCAGTGACGTCACCCGGCTCCTTTGTGAGTTCCTCAAGGAAGTGGAAGAAGTCCTGCATGTCCTCCCTGTAGGCTGTCACAGTGGCCAGAGAGAGCCCGCGCACAGCAAGCAGATGGTCCAGCCAGGGGGTGAGCTGCTGCACAAGCAGGGCTAAGGGAATGCCACCGCTGCCTTCCCCGAACTCAGGCGCAGCCTGCCTGCCGGATGCCTGCCTGCCAGTTGCCCGGCTGCCAGTTGCCCGTTCTGCAGCCTTCTGCCCGCCAGCCGCCCGGACACACGTTCCCTGCCCGGCAGTCGCGCTCGCAGCAGCCCCCTGTCCGGGACTGCCCTGTGTGGTCCTGCCTGCGTGCCTGCCAGTTTGCCTGTCAGTTTGCATGTCTGCGCCGGCCGGTCTGGCTGTACTGTGTGCCTGATGTCTGAAGAACATAGCGTGCCCGAGAGCCCCTTCTTTGTGTGTTGTCCTGTTCTTTCCTGGTGTGTCCTGTCCTGATACGTCCTAATCCTGGTGCTTCCTGTCCTGATGAGTCCTTTCCTCTTGTGTACCCTCTCAGCTGACTGCGGGCAAGGGAGCACAAAAAAGGGGACCCCTTCGGATCCCCCTGCAAAATCAGGCTTTGTGCACGCAGTTTTGGCAGCACTCAGCGCAGCATATCTTAATTCTGCCTGTCTTCGCCGGCATTCTGCTCAATAACTCTGCTGCCATCACTCAGGCTCTTGATGAACTTGTCACGACATTCGTAGCTGCAGAAGTGATAGCGCTTGTCGCCATCACGCACAGTGATGCTGTCATCAATGGAAACATAGGCTCCGCAC
>CASEWR010000167.1 GCA_949291675.1 uncultured Desulfovibrio sp.
GCTACGCAATTGGGTTATCGTTCAATTGGCAGGACGTCGGATTCTGGCTCCGATAATCAAGGTTCGAGTCCTTGTAACCCAGCCACACTACAATGACATCATGTCCCCATCGTCTAGTCGGCCCAGGACACCGGCCTTTCACGCCGTCAACAGGGGTTCAAATCCCCTTGGGGACGCCAACAATATTCAAGGACTTGTGAGAAATCGCAGGTCCTTTTTTCGTTGTGGGGAAAGTCAGAGGATGCCTGCCACGCGGCAAATGACGCAGGTCCCGTATCAGGCTCCCCCTGACAGAGGTGCATTGCCTCTGGCAACTCTTCTTCCCACCGCTGTCCGAGGTGAGTCCACTGTCGTTTGGGCCAGCAGTACAGCAGGTGTGCGTTGAGACCTGAGCCCTGCGTTCACAATGGCATGGCACAGTCTGTGAGGCCGGGACCTGACCTGGCTTGTTCCTGTACGCTTGAGAAAATGCCCTGTCAGGGTCGATGGCTGGCAATGACTGGCAATGACTGCCTGTGGCTGCAGAAGAAGAGCCGGCGTACACATGGTGTCTGTAAGCCGGTGTCTGCGGCCATCTGCTCTATGCGGGGCCGGGTACAGACGCTGCGAGTCTTGCCGGGAACGCCAGCGTCCCGGCAGTCAGCCGCGAGCCAGCCTGAACCAGGGCAGGGCTAGGCCGCTGCTGCCATCAGGCTCTCTCCTGCTGCTGTCAGCCTGTACCTCTGCCTGGGATTGTGGCCGGGCAACGTTCTTTCAATGAGGCAGGACGAGAGCGCAGGACCGAGGTAGTTCCTGCTGAACGAACTGCGGTGCTTCAGTCCCAGTGCCGTCATGAGTCCGCTGAATCCTTCCTCGCCCTTTTTCAGCACATCCAGGACGCGCTGCACCCTGGCCTGTACTCTGGCCTTTGCCCTGACAGAGAGCGGTGCTGCTGCGCTTGCAAGGACAGTGTGGAGGGCATCGCTGATCACTGTCAGCACAAATTCCACAAAGGCAGTCGTATCCTCCTCACTCTCTGCACGGTTGAGGAGGGCAGTATAGGCGCTTTTGCGCTCCAGCAGCATGGCCTCAAGGGGCAGCCCGGCAAGGACAGGATTCCAGGCACAGAGGATGCGCCTGAACCACAGGCGTCCCAGACGGCTGTTGCCATCGGTGAAGGGCTGGAGCTGCGTGAACTCATGCAGGAAGATGCAGGCCTTCACCAGGGGGTGTTCGTCGCCTGCTTCCAGTCTGGCGAGGAGATGCTCCAGATGGCCCTGCACAGAGCCTGCGGACGGGGCCACAGGCACAAAGTCCCTGCCCTGCCGCACCCCGGGCTGGCAGGTGCGCAGGCGACCGGGGCTGACCATGAGCTCATGCATGAGCACACGATGGGCCTGCTGCATGTCCTTGAAACTGTACGGCTGCCAGGAGTCAAGCTGCTTGTATGCCGCAATGGTGCTGCGCGCTTCCCTGGTTGCGCGGGTGCACACAGGTGCAGTCCTGTCGTCTCTTTTCTTGTCCATGAGCACTTGTACCTGCTCAGGGGTCAGAGGATTGTTATCAAGGGCAAGGGTGGCGTGGATGGCGCGCAGCTGATTCTCCTGCTGCTGCGGCTCAGAAAAGAAATGCTTCAGTTTTTTCCGGGTGCAGGTGGCAAGCTGTGCTGTGATGTCTGCCACACGTCTGCGAATGGTGCCTGCAAAGTGCAATGCACGATCTCTCATACAATTTTTCCATGGACTGCTGCTCGTTTCTGTTGCGGGACCCGCCTGGTCTCTGCGGTCCCGGGGTTCTGACTGCTGTACCTGGCAAACACGCTGTTCTGCATCTTGCAATGACCATTTGCCGGTACGTAAGGAAGATAATGCTTCCTGCTCAGTTGTGAAGAGGGCTGCCTTGTTTTTGTCCTGACGCCGGTCTTCTGCTTCTCTCTGCTTGTTCTGCCTGCAGTAACGCGTGCATTCAATGCAGGCCATGAACACAGCACAAGACAAAGCAGCGCGCGTGGCCGTCCCCCTGCCAGGTCCGGGGAAAGCAGGCGCTGTGCCGTGATGAGGCTCTCATCAGGAGCCGCAGTATCCCCCGGCGCGAACTTGATGGCGCCAGGGCAGCAGCCAGCACGGCCACTGGCAGAGTGACAGCGCGGTGCCCGGTTCCTCCTCAGGGGGGAGCGCAGGGGGATTGCGCAGGGGAATTTGTGGCCGCACAATCTGGCCTGTGGCTGTGTTCTGCCTCTGCCTGACGCACCCGGGCTCATGGGCCGTATCAGGAAGCGTTGTTACGGCCTTCTGTAGGCTGCCAGAAAGCGTCTGATGGAGAAGTCGATCCAGTCGTTGATCTGCTTTTCCGGGAAGGTCTTTTCCGGATTGAGCAGATGCAGCACGAACCATTCTCCCCTGACCATGGAGGCAAAGAGTGTCGCTGCAGCGTCAATCTCATTCTCATCATCCGCAGACAGAGGGAATTCCCCCCGCTCTGCGGCCAGGGAGAGGATGCGCGAAACAACTTTCTTGAAGACATCAGGGCCGCAGGCATAGAAGAGCTCGCCAAGGTGCGGTGAGAGTTTTGATCCCTCCACGCAGACCTTGAACAACGAGGCAGATCCTGTCTCCAAAAGCAATGTAAGATAGGCAGCAGCCACATTTTTCAGCTGTTCTTCCAGGCTGTCGCCAGTGATGATGTCATAGTGAACTGCCTTGATATAGTTGGCGCAGGTCCACTTGACCATGACAATGAACATGCCTTCCTTGTTTTTGAAGTACTGATAGAGCGTGGACTTCGAGACCCCTGCCTCCCGCTGCAGCATGTCTGTGGTGGCTGCAGCATAGCCATGCTCGAAAAAAACCTTCTGCGCTGCCTGCACAATGGTGAGCGCCTTCTTTGATGTTTCCCAGACGGGGATGTCCTGGTCTTGTGTCTGCGTCCGGGGCAGCGCCTTTGTGTCCTGTTCTTCGGCTGTGCTCATGGAGGGCCTCCTTGTCCTTTTTCACAGGATAGTTCTCCTGACGGATGTGAGCAAAACTTTTGTGAATGTACCGATCGGTACGGTGCTGCTCCGCAAAAGTACAGGAAAGCATAAGGGCTGTCCATGCGAAATGTGCTGCTCCTTTTTCCGGGAGTGGTCTCTGCAGAGCACAAGGTTGTGCTGCGGGCCCGGACTACGTGCGCCCTGAGTCCGGCCTTGAGAAGGTGGACATGCGCGTGCAGGGGGCTGAACAGGGCAAAGGCCTGCCTGTGGAGAGCAGTGTGGATGCCTTCTCTGGCAGAATCGTTGCTTAAGCGGACACAGGGCACAAAACGCCGCACAACGCCACCAGGCGCCCCGTTGGTCCCGCTGCGCGCCAGGGGCATCAGCACAAAAGACCCGCCGGCGCAGGTCCGACGGGTCTTTTGTGCTGTGTTCTTTGGGGAGCATCCTCGAAAAGTTATCCCGGAAAGTTGTCACAGGAAAGTTGTCACAGGAGAGTTGTCACAGAAGAGCTTTCCCGAAAAGCCTGTCAGAAGAGCCTTCCCAGAGTGTTCCGGGGCTATCGGTGTGCTCTGTAGTGTGCTCGTCCAGGGGCTTAGGCCTTTCTGCTGCCAATGGGGGTGATGGCACCCTCCATCTTCGGCATGATGACATCAGGGCTGAAGGCTGCAGCAGCGCGCTCTGCATCTGTGCGTGTATCAGTCCTTGCAGCGGCGCCGTTCTGTTCTTCCAGCTTTCTGCGCACTGTGAGCTCAAGGTCAGCCAGGGCGTTCATGTAGAAGATATAGGCGTCGTAGGGCGTTTCGTAGGGCGAGAAGTACTTGTGCACATCGCCGTCAGAGAAGAACTTGGTGCACATGTAGTAGAAATGGTCCGAGGTGGTGAAGCGTCTCCAGGTACGCAGCAGGTCCGGGTCACCGGTCTTCTTCACATCGGCTTCCAGAGCCTGGACTGCGCCTAAGGCATCGTCCTGCAGGTCATTGCCGCGCCAGGCCGAGAGGTCGCGCTCGGCATCTGCCCAGGAAATGAAGTTGGGGATGTCCAGGCGGGCCATGGGCGAGCACTGGGCAGCCACTTCCGTCGGTGTGGCAAAGGTGAAGTCAGGGTTTTTGAGCACAAGGCCGGGCAGGGCTTCCATGAACTCGAAGATACCGGTTTCGGCCCACTGATGTTCGCCAAAGGTCTCGTAGTCCATGAAGAGGTTGATGGTCTCGCCCTGGCCGTTGAGGGAGAAGAGCCAGCTTGCGTACTTTTCAGCAGTGAGCGGGTACTCTTCCCAGCCCTGGTTTGAGAAGCGGAAGGCAATGTCGTCAGACAGCCTGTAGTTCTTCAAAAGGAGCCTGATGCGGCGACAGTTGCCGGGCTGATAGGCAAAGTTGGGAGAGCGCCAGTTGATGACCTGGTCTGCACCTTCGGTGAGAATGGCCTTGTAGCCCATGTTCTCTGCAGCTTCGGCAATGTCATTGTTGTAGATGAGCTCTGTATTGCGGAAGGCAGTGGGCGTCACGCCAAAGTGCTTCTTTACAAGTTCGTCATGCAGCGCAATCTGCTCCATCCATTCCTTTGGGGAGAACAGGAAGGAGAGGGAGTGTGCGTAGGTCTCGGCCAGCATTTCCACGCAGCCTGTGTCCACAAGCTCCTTGAAGCTCTGCAACACAGCAGGCGCATACTGCTCCATCTGTTCAATGAAGACACCGGAAAGAGCAAAGGAGACCTTGAACTTGCCCTGATGCGCCCGGATGAGCTTCAAAAGCAGTGCGTTCATGGGCAGATAGCACTTGTCCGCCACCTTCAGCATAATGGACCTGTTGGCATCATCGTCCTCGTACATATGGTTGTGACCAATGTCAAAGAACGAATAGTGCCTGAGCCTGTATGGCTGATGAACCTGAAAGTAGAAACAGACGGAAGGCATATCATATCCCCCTTACGAGATCGGCGTAGACCGCATTGAGCTTGTTTGCTGCATTCTCCCAGCGGATGTTTTTCAGTTCTTCCTGACAGTTCCTGACCATGTATCTGCCAAGAGCCGGGTAGCTCAGAACTGCGCAGATGTAGTCTGCCATCTTGCGCACATCCCAGAAGTCAACCTTGAGCGCGTTGGTAATGACTTCGCTCACGCCTGACTGCTTGCTCATGAGCACAGGCACATCATATACCATTGCTTCCAGAGGTGCTATACCAAAAGGCTCGGACACGCTGGGCATGACATACAAATCCGAGGCTGCATACATGCGCTCCACCTCGGGGCCCTTGAGGAAGCCTGTGAAGGTGAAGCGGTTGCCAATACGGTACTTTGCGACACGGCTGACCATGGAGAGGAGCATGTCGCCTGATCCAGCCATGACAAAGCGCACATTGGGCATGGCCTGCAGCACAAGTCGTGCTGCTTCCACAAAGTAATCCGGCCCCTTCTGGAAGGTGACGCGGCCCATGAAGAGCACCTGTTTTTCGCCGGAAAGCCGCTGCGCATGGTAGACGTGTCCTGCGTCCTTGCGGGAGACTGCGTTGTGCACCACAACGATCTTCTCTTCCGGGACCTGGTAGACACGCATGATGAGATTCTTGGTGAAGTGGCTCACAGCCACCACCTTGTCGGCGCGCTGCATGCCTTCCCATTCGATATGCGCGATCTCGTCATTCATGTGGGAGCCGGACCTGTCCGCCTCTGTAGCGTGCACGTGGCACACCAGGGGCTTGCCGGTGGCTTCCCTGGCCAGGATGCCGGCCGGATAGGCCATCCAGTCATGGGCATGAATGACATCAAAGTCATTGGCCTTTGCAATGGCCTGACCGGCAAGGCTGTACTTGTAGACCTCGCTCATGAGGTCCTTGCCGTAGCCGCCGTGCAGCTCAAGCACTTCCTCGCCCTGCATGGGGAAGGACGTGCTTGTCCTGGTCTCTTCCACAGCTGTCTGCTTCAGGTACTCTGTATAGGCCTTTTCGTAGTATTCGGGTGTGGCGTAGGCAGAAAGCAGGGAGTCAACCACCTCCATGCGCAGGTGTTCCTTCCAGTACTCTCTGGTTTCGCGGCAGACCCGCTGCACGGTTGTGACGCTTGAGCCTATGCGTGTGCCCGAGGCGGAGCACATGGTCAGCCCCTGCACAGCAGTGCCCTTGTCACCGGCAAGTTTGGGCAGCACGAAAAGGACATCTGTGCCTTTCTGCGTCAGAGCGCGTACGATTCCTTCGCAGGCCGAGCCCAGACCCCCGGAAATATGGGGCGGAAACTCCCAGCCGAACATAAGAACGCGCATTCTCTCTTCCTCCAAGAAACAAACACCGGAAACGTCAGACACTGTCCTGTGCCTTCCTGTGCATGCTTTTGTGTCCCATGGGCATTATGGCAAACAGCATGGTGAGCATCATGATGCACATCAGGGCATGTTGTCACAGGCTGGCTGCAATGCTGCAGGACAGAGGCCTGCAGCAGGGCTGGCAGCGTGACCCGGCATGAAATTGTAACAAATTTTCTCAAAATGCGCCCGCAAGGCTGTGGCAGCTGCACGGTGCAGGAGCCAGGGCGTGCCTGCGGGGACAACAAATGGCTTGCGCAGTGAGGGACGGGCCACGGGCCTGTGTGCGGCCCTGCCTTGTCCGGCATCCTGCAGGCTGGTGTCTGCGCTCCCGGGAACAGGTCCCGGAAAGGCCCCCGGAGAGAGCCATGGTGAGAGCCAGGGAAAGGGCCCTGAAAAGGTCTCAGAAAAGGTCTCTGGAAAGACCGGGAAACATGCCTGACAGGAATGCTGGCTGCGCAGTATGCGCCAGGGCCCTTGCAACATGGTGACAACAAGATGTCAGAATGGTGGCCAAAGGCCGCCCGGATGCAAATTTTGGGCCCTGCACGCACAAAATACGGGGAGACGTTACGCCTTTTTCAGGGCAAAGAGCTTCAGGCTCCTTTCCCAGGCTTCAAAGGTCGCTCTGTCCGCCTCCTTCAGGCTGAGCAGGGCGCGGTAGACTTCGGCCTCGCTCCAGGCCTGGGCAATGGTTCCGCCCGGGGTGTAGGGCTCTGTGGCCGAGAAGACTTCGGACATATGGCCAATGCCAGCCTGGGTCAGGTGGGTGCTGACCAGGGGCTGCAGGGTCTTGAGCAGGCCCTTCACAGTCTTTGCCAGCTTCTGGTCTCTTGCCTTGTCAGCTCTGGCCGTCGTCTTGTCAGTTCTGGCAGGCTTGTCCTTCGCCTGTTCCTCCGCCAGCGCCATGACCTTGAGCAGGGCGTCAACATAGACACCTGTGAGCCAGGGCCAGATGGTGCCCTGATGGTAGGCGCCGTCACGCTCGGCAATGCCGCCGCCATAGGAGGGGCAGAAGGCCTCGTCGTCAGGGCTTAAGGTGCGCAGACCAAAGGGTGTGAGCAGCTTTGCCGTGACTGTGTCCACAATGGCCTTCCAGTTCTCCTTCGGAGCAATGGGCTCGGGCATGGCAATGGCAATGAGCTGGTTGGGGCGCAGGGCTGTGTCTGCACCGCCATCCTCCCAGGCACGCCACACATCGCACAAGGTGCCGTCAGGCAGCACGAACTTGGCGGCAAACTGGGCAGCCATGGCCTTGAGCTCGCGCGTGGGGCAGGGGTCCGGGTCGCCGCGCTTTCTGGCAAGCTTGTGGGCAAAGGCCAGGGTATTGTACCACAGGGCCTGAATTTCCACAGGATAGCCGTAGCGCGGAGTGACAGGCTTGCCGTCCACCTGGGCGTCCATCCAGGTCAGCTGGGTCAGGGGTGTGCCTGTTTCCAGCAGGCCCGTGGATGCTGTGCGCACAAAGGGCACGCGCCCGGTGCGGAAGGCCTTGATGATATTGTAGATGGCCGGCGCGCAGATATCCAGGAAGGCTGCCTGCTTTTCCTTGTCCCTGGCAAGGGCCTTGAGCATGAGCTGGCAGTCCCAGGCATACCATAAGGAGGCGTCCACGCTGTTCCAGCCCTGGGCTGCGCCGTCGCCGTCAAAGGTATTGGGGATGATGCCGTCCCTGGCATTGGCTGCCAGGGTGGTGAGAATCTCCAGACCTTCCTCGACCCTGCCTGCCAGGAAGGTGGCACCGGGCAGGGCAATGAGGGTGTCTCTGCCCCAGCTGCCAAACCAGGGGAAGCCTGCCAGCAGAAGCTTTCTGTCCAGAGGTGTCGTGAACAGGAAGTCCTCAGTCTGGGTGGCCAGGAAGGGCAGAAGCTGGCTTTGCGGCTTTGCACCTGCATAGGAGCGGGCAAGGAGTTTTTCCTGGACTTCGGCCCGCCTGCGCATCTCGTTGTCCCAGAGAACGCGCAGACTGCCGGCATCCAGGGGAAGTTCATGCGTGGAAGCGGAGAGGATGATATCGTCTCCGGGCACAACATGAATTTCAAAGAGGCCGGGCGAGAAGAGGTCTTCTGCGTAGTCAAAGCCGCGTTCCTGCTCGCGGGGGTATTCCACGGTATTGATCCATTCCGGCGAGGGCAGGAAGTCAAACAGCCCCTCTGCCTGCACATAGATGGGCGGCAGGGAGTTGTAGGGCTGAATCTTGAAGCCCTGGGCTGCGGGATAGGTCTTCACATGCAGGTCCATGTTGGCATGGGTGAGTGCATGGAAGGAGCGGAAGGCCAGCAGCGGGGCAACGCGCAGGGTGATGTTTTCGGACTTGTTGTGCCTCTCCAGTGCCTTGAACTGATAGCGGATGAGCACTGTGTGGTCGTTGTGCAGCAGACAGAGACGTTTTGTTATCTCAAGACCATGCACCCTGCAGGTGAAGGTCGGGCAGGGGGAGGCGGTAAATTTTTTTATGTATTGCTGTCCCTGGGGATAGATGCAGTACGGGTGGTATCTGCCGCACAGGGGGAAGCTCTCCTTCGGGAAGCAGATCCAGTCCTCCAGGGTGGAGAGCAGGACATGCCTGTCCATATGCTCGACATTGGCAACTAAAAGGCCGTGGTAGCGCCTTGTGTTGATACCAGCTGCAGTGGAGGAGGCAAAGTCGCCGAGATTGTTGGTTTCGAGCCACTCCAGTCCTGCGTCGGCCTGCAGTTCCTTGTCTATGCCTGTTCCTGTATACATGAAATGCTCCTTGGCATTATGAGGGCAGAAGATGGCAGAATGGCAGCAGATGGCAGCGGGAGGCAGTCGCGGATGGCAAGACTGTCAGAAGCTGCGTGTGCACTCACGCCTGGCAGGCAGATACCGCCACCAGGCTGTCGGTGGCAGGACTGCTGTCTGTACTGGTACTGTGTCGTGTGTCTGGTCTGTTGCGTTGCCGGGTGCGTTGCCGGGCGCCTGTCCTTGTACAACTCCTGCATGTGTACAGCCCCTGCATGTCCTTTGCAGAGCTCGTCTGAAGCACGAGCAGGCCCCGAAAGAGCAGAAGGTCTGCTTTGGGAGCCTGAAGTATGTCTGCTGCAGAGAGGGGATCTGTCAGGGAATCTGCAATGTGGCCTGTCATGTGCCTGTTATGTGGCCTGCCATGGGCCAGTCACGGGGCCTGCTGCAGGGCCTGTTGTGTCCGGCGAGCCGGAGAGGCAGACAGGGCCGGGCAGCATCTGTACAAGGGAGACGTTGCCAGTTGTGAAAAGAATACCTTCACTCAGGAAAAAGTCAAGATTTCTTTTTCTTTAGCGAATCTTAACCAGTAATTTGCCATGTTCCCTCATTGTTACGAAAAAAAGTACGACGGGAAATATCTGTGCTTTCAGCAAAAGAACAGGCCAAGTCTTGCAAAGATATAAGACAGTTTTGCGACACTGTCTTTGCAAAAAAGCTGGATACACAGTGTCAGACACGCTGATACCCTGCAAAGTGCAGACAAACTCTCGTAACTGCAGGCAGGGAAGGCGTCATTCCCTGCAAAAAAGCATGCAAATCTTGACAGCAGGCCTGTCAGGCACTATGTAGCATCGCAGCTGACAATCCGGTCTGTCTGCAGTCACAGCGGAGAGTTGTTTTGTGTCAGCCATTGTCAGCAGAAGTTGCAGGAACAGCACAGCCAGGCCCTGCACAGCCTGGACATGTCCGGGTCAGGTTGTTGTGCAGAAGAATTGCCTCTGCCTGTCCGCACAGGTCTTTTCAGACACGATTTTGCAGACACAGTTTCGCAGACTGTCAGAGGCTGTCAGAAACTGCCGCAGGGCTGCCATGCGCCTGTCGTGCTGCTCCTGCGTGCTGTGACGTGCTGTGACGTGCTGTCGCGACGCTGTTCTGACAGTGTCAGCATGCATGCCAGACGTATTCGCGCAGCATGCGTTTTCAGGGCACACTCCCGACGAGGGGGCTTGTGTCCTGTGTTCGCGTGTGCTGCCTGGCGCAAGCAGCCTGAAAGCTGCCCGAAAGCTGTCAGGCCCCCGTATGGCTGCCAGCGCGCAGCACCTGACCTGATGGCGTCCGGGGCATTCTGACAGTCCGGCTGGACAGTCTGGTCAGACAGTCTGGTCGGACAATCTGGTCGGGCAATCCGGTCAGACAGCCTGATGGGACACTCCGGGGCGTTGAGACGGACCAGGGTGTCCGGAAGAGCATGCCTTTTGACCGGCAGTCCCCGTGCCCTGGCACAGGGCGCTTGCGGCGAGTCCTGTCCGATCCTGTCCGATCCCGCCCGAGCTTGTCCAATCATGCCCGGCCCTGTCCGGCTCCGTGGTCTTTTCCCTGCGTTGTCTGTGCCCCGTCCTGTACCGCGTCCTGTACTGTATCCTCGTGCCCTGGCACAGGGCGTGTTTGTTCCTGTTCAGCACTCTGGAGCTCGTTTTTCAAAAATTTCAAGGTTTTCTATGGCCAGCACCCTGAATTTTCCCATTGCCAAGGATCGTCCTGAACGTCTGTTCGTCCTCCTTGATGCCCTGCTTTTGCAGGGCAGACACTGCGAGACACTGGATCGGCTGCTCACCGCCCTCAAGGTCACTCTGAAACCTGAGTATCGCTTTGATCTGAATCGTCTGCGCGAAGAACTGATACG
The DNA here is from genome assembly GCA_949291675.1 of uncultured Desulfovibrio sp. GTDB lineage: Bacteria > Desulfobacterota > Desulfovibrionia > Desulfovibrionales > Desulfovibrionaceae > Desulfovibrio. The sequence goes on from CASEWR010000167.1 coordinate 10,859, forward strand.
TGTTCTCCCGGATATCTACACGGGCAAGTACAACTGGCACATGCGCACCAGAGCTCGCCACGAACTGACAAAGCTGCTGGCCATGGACAGTGCCCTGCGCGAGAAGCTGTTCAGGATCTTTGACGGAAAGCGCTTTAACACAGTGCACTCTGCCATTGGTGCCCATCAGATTCTTGCCATCTACTCCAATAATGATGCCGTCCTGCGCAGGCTGATTTCCCAGCCTTCAGGCGGCACTCTCAACTGTGAAAGCCGTGAGATGCACCTTGCGCTTTCGGACTTTTCCATGGAGTGGGTGAACACACGCACACCGCTGATCACATCCGTCATCTTCTATGACCTGTGCTCTGCCTTCCTGACCACAGGCATTGTACATCCGCTGCTTGGCCAGCTCTATGCGCTCTTTACCAGGGGCAAGCTGCGCTGTCCCTGGCTGCCCACCGAGAAGGAAGCACTGCTTGCCTTCTGGAGCAACGACATCGACAAGGCAAAGAAGCTGCTCTTCACCACTCCCCCGGCAAAGGACGAGCTGACCCTTGAGTACGCGGCAGTGGCTGCCACAGTGCTCGGCTTCCTCAATGACCCCCAGGCTCTGGACTGGGTGCACAAGGGCATTCTCCGCTTCAAGAAGGCGCGCGGGACCACCAAGAATCCCTACTTTGCCCATTACTACGGGATCATCTTCAACTTTGTCCGCTTCCTTTTCGGCAAGGCCGATGATCTGCGCTACATGCGCGAAAACAACCATGCCCTTATCGACTACACTGTCTCGGACTATGGCTGCTTTACCGTGGGCAGCAGAGGCTTTCAGGCCCTGGATGCCCTGCACATGCTGCGCAGTGGTGTCACGGACACTACCATCAGGAATACAGGCGTTGAGGAAGAGGATCTGAACTTCCTCTCTGTGCTGCTCACAGCCTCTGCCAGACTGCGCCTTGCCAGTGAGTCCGATCCTGCCGAGGCACAGCTCGCAGCCTGGTACACCCGCTGTGCAGGCCTGCCGCTCTTACAGCGCTGCTTTGCAGACCTTCTCCATGCGCTGCCCGGGGTGCAGGACGAAAGGAAGTGGGAGCGGGGGACGGACTGTCCGGAAATTCTGGATATCTCTGCCCTTGTGCACGACCATCCCGACTGGGAGATTCGTCTTGCAGCCCTGGAAAAGCTGGCCAGAGACGGGACAGGCAGGGAAGAACACAAAAAGCGCCTGATCTGGGTGGCAGATCTCAGCGATAACAGCCTCTCCGCCAGGGAACAGAGCCTTGGCGTACGCGGCTGGAGCAAGGGCAAGGAAGTGTCCTTGCGACGTCTGCATGAAAACAAGGCAGACATGAACTATCTCACAGAAGCAGATTTGCGCATGATCTCACGCATTGAGCAGATGCGCAGCTGGTGGAATTCCTTTACCTATATTCTGGAAGTCACAAGCTGCTGCGATGATCTTGCCAGATGCGACCTGGTCTATGAACGCAAGGGCAATGAATATCTGCCGCTGCACTTTGTGAAGGGCACCCTGAAGATCACTCTGAAGGAGCAGGGGAAGGGCAAGCAGGCAAAGAACTATATCCTGGGCTTTGAAAATGCAGACCTTATTGCAGACAAGCTGAATAAGATGGAGGATGTGCTGCTCACCCGCAAGGACGATGTGGTGACCTATTACAAGCTCACAGAGCTGGATAAGGAAATGCTGCGCGTCATTGGCGAGGGCATGACCTTCCCCAAGAGCGAACTGCCCAGAGTGCTGGGACTTACCCGCAGCAAACTCAACCTGGACGTGGCAACGGACGGGATTGAGGCAGAGACTGTGGAGGAAGTGCTCACCCCTGTGCTGCAGCTTGAGCAGACAGCCTCAGGCTTTGAGGCAGTCATGGGTGTGCGCCCCTTTGGTCTGCCGGCAACGCCTTTCTACCGCACAGGTGAGGGCAGCACAGCACCCCTTGCCACTGTGACTGTGGCACCCCCTGCTGTTCCCGCAGAAACTGCACCTGCAGCAGAGGAAAAGCCTGCCAGGGGCAGAAAGTCCGCCAGAACAAGGGCCAAGGCTGCAGAGGCCAGGGCTGCCGAGCAGGAAGCACTTCCCGCTGTCACCCGCACCCTGCGTGTCGAGCGCGATTTTCAGGCAGAAAGGGATGCCCTGGCAGAGCTTGCCCAGGCCTGTCCTTCCCTGGCACAGGGCCTGGATGGCGTGTCCTGGTTCACCAGTGACCTTGAGGCAGTGCTTGTGCTGCTGGAAGAGCTGCGCAACAGCGGCAAGGCCTACAGTCTGGAATGGCCCAAGGGCAGACGTCTGAAGCTGAAGGGCAGACTGGAAGCAAAGGACGTGAAGGCAAAGATTGGCTGGAGCGGCAACGACTGGTTCGGGATCTCAGGTTCAGCCATGCTGGATGATAAGGAGATGGTCTCCTTGTCAGCCCTGCTGTCCTCCCTTGAGGGCAGCCGCTTTGTCAGCCTTGGCGACGGGGAATACGTTGCCCTGACTGCAGATCTGCGCCGCAAGCTCTCCAGCCTCAAGCTGGTGGCCTCTGCCAACAAGAAGGGTGACTATGAGGTCAATTCTCTGGCTTCCTCGGCAGTGGAACAGGCCCTGGAGGACATGGAGATTGAGCTTGATGCCAAGTGGCAGAACAATGTGGAGCGCATGCACAAGGCCTTTGCCACCACGCCTGCAGTCCCGCGTCTTCTGCGCGCAGAGCTGCGCGAGTATCAGCGCGAGGGCTATGAGTGGATGCAGCGCCTGGCCATCTGGGGCGTGGGCGCCTGCCTTGCCGACGACATGGGTCTTGGCAAGACAGTGCAGTCCATTGCCGTCCTCCTCAATCAGGCTGCAAAGGACGCCTGCCTTGTGGTGGCACCCACCTCTGTGTGCGGCAACTGGGAGCTGGAAATCCAGCGCTTTGCGCCCTCGCTCAATGTGGTGCGCTTGGGCCACACGAAGCGTGAGGCCACCATCAGTGACCTTGGCGCCAATGATGTGCTTGTGGTGGGCTATGGCCTTCTGCCCAATGTGCAGGAAGCCCTGTCGCAGCGCTCCTGGTCCATGGTGATCTTTGACGAGGCCCAGGCCTTGAAAAATGCCGCCACCAAGCGATCCAAGGCCGGCAGAAAGATTCAGGCAGACTTCCGCCTGGCCCTTACCGGCACACCCATTGAAAATCGCATTGACGATCTGTGGAGCCTCTTCAACATCATCAACCCGGGGCTGCTCGGCTCCTGGGACAACTTCCTGCACCGCTATGGTGCTGCCGCACAGCCTGGCACGCCGGCCTCCAAGGCCCTGCGGGCCGTGGTGCGCCCCTTCCTGCTGCGCAGACTCAAGAGCGCAGTGCTGGACGAACTGCCTGAAAAGACAGAGCAGAACATTCTCATTGAGCCCAATCCGAAGGAGCTGGCCTTCTACGAGAAGCTGCGCAGGCGTGCTGTGGACAAGCTGCAGGACTCCCAGGCAGCCAGCGGTGCCAGACGCCTGGAAATCCTGGCAGAGCTCACCAGACTGCGCAGGGCCTGCTGCCATCCCTGCCTGGCTGACCCGGACATGATGAACCTGGAAAAGCACAGCTCCAAGACACTGCGCTTTCTGGAAATTGTGCAGGACCTTGTGGACTCCGGCCACAAGATTCTGGCCTTCAGCCAGTTCACAAGCTACCTTGCCCAGATTAAGGAAGCCCTGGAGGAGAAGAAAATTCCCTTCCAGTATCTGGACGGCTCCACACCGGAAGTCGAGCGCAAGAAGCGTGTGGCAGCCTTCCAGCGCGGCGAGGGCGATGTCTTCCTGCTCTCCCTGAAGGCTGGCGGCACTGGTCTCAACCTCACGGCTGCGGACTATGTGGTGCACCTTGACCCCTGGTGGAACCCTGCTGTGGAAGACCAGGCTTCGGACAGAGCCCACCGTATCGGTCAGAAGCGCCCTGTGACCATCTACCGCATGGTGCAGGAGGGCAGTGTGGAAGAAAAGATCCTGGCCCTGCACCAGAGCAAGCGCGAACTGGCTGCGGACTTCCTGGAAGGCACTGAGACCAGCGTCAAGAGCCTTACCGAAGAAGATCTGCTCATGCTCATGCAGTAAGCGCGCCCTGCCCTGAGCTGGGCTGTGCCCGGGTCCCGGGCCAGCGCTCTCAGCGCAAGTCAGGCTCGCACAAAAGACGCGCACTGCGCACCTGAGGCCGGACACCTGTCCGGCCTCACTGATCCCGGCTGCCGGACAGCCTGCACTGCAGGCCATGTCCTGCGAGCTGTTGCTGCCAGACCGGCCCAGCCATCGTGTCGCAGCACAGTTGTCACCAGACGCGTGTACAGACAGGATAAGCCTTGGCTGGCACTGCCTGCTGGCCTGCTGACTGTCGGATGATGCCTGATTGGGCGGGCAAACAGCAGGGGGCGTGCGCTGTCACAGGGCCATTGCCGAACTGGCCTGTGAGACGTCAGTACTGAGAGGCCTCTGTGTGAGGCGTCTGTGTGTGCGGCATGCGGTGGGGCGTTCGGGCCCCTGTTTCGTCTCCTGCCTCGCTTCCTGCCGCGCCGTAATTCTGCTGTCTTCGCAAGCTGTGTTCTCCCCTTGCCGCACTGCGCTGATTGTGGCAGGAAGGACCAGACCCTGGCCATTCAGGCCGCTCAGGCAGCCATCCCTGCCATCCCATCCTGCTGCCAGTTGCCGCGGTTCAGCGGGACGGCACTCCCAAACCCGGGCACAGTCTCTGTGCCCACGAGAAGGGGATTTTCCCCGGGCTTTTTCACATCTATGTCTTTTTCCGGTTCCCTCATTTCTCTGAAAGAGTTGAGAAACATTCTGCGCATAGGCCTGCCCATCTTCATTGCCCAGCTCTCGCAGATTGGCATGAACTTTGTGGATACCATCATGGCTGGCCGCTATGCAGCCCGCGACCTTGCAGGGGTGGCCATTGCCGGCTCCCTGTGGGCCCCCATCACCCTCTTTGCCGTGGGCTGCCTTCTGGCGCTGCCAGGCATGTCTGCCCAGCTGGTGGGGGCCAGAAAGCCCGAGCGTGCAGCCCACTTGCTGCGCCAGGGCTTCTTCTTGTCCACAGCCATGTGCGTGGTGCTGATCACAGTGCTCTATCACATCTCCGAGAACCTGCATCTGCTCGGCATAGACGAGGAGCTTGCCCCTGTGACCTCAGGCTACCTCAAGGCCATGCTCTTCGGTCTGCCCGGCTTTCTCTTCTTCATCAATGTGCGCTCCTTCTTTGAGGGCTTTGGCAGAACCAGGCCAGCCATGGTCATAGGCATCATCTGCCTGTTCATCAATATTCCCTGCAACTACGTCTTTATCTACGGCCATCTGGGCATGCCCGAGATGGGCGGTGTCGGCTGCGGTGTGGCCACCAGCATCTGCTACTGGTGCATGTTCCTCTCCATTCTCTTCTTCCTGCACAGGGACAGGGCCCTGCGCAAGTACGCCTTCTTTGCAAAGGACAAGGTGCAGCTGGAGGGCAGGAAGCTGGATGTGGCCCTTATTGCCACAGTCGTCAGGGTGGGCTTTCCCAATGCCATTGCCCTGTGCCTTGAAGTTTCCGCCTTTGCCCTTACAGCCCTGCTGCTGGCGCCCCTGGGGACCACAGTGGTGGCAGGCCATCAGATTACCATCAACTATTCGAGCATCATCTTTGCCATTCCCCTGTCCATTGCCATGACAGCCACCATACGCACAGGCCAGCTTCTTGGTGCAGCCAAGTACATGCATGCCCGCTCTGCTGCCCAGACAGCACTGCTCTTAGGCTTTGTCATTGCCATCGTCACCATGACTGTGACCATTGCCTTGCGCGAGCAGATCGTTTCTCTCTACAATAACGATACAGATGTGCTCAGCCTGGCAGCCTCACTCATGCTTTTGTGCGGCATCTATCAGGTGGTGGACACCCTGCAGAACATCAGCTGCGGTGTGCTGCGCGGCTACAATGACACGCGCATCATCTTCAGTATCTGCCTCATTGCCTACGGACTGCTTGCACTTGGCGGCGGTTACATCCTGGGCAGAACGGATCTTGTTGTTCCTGCCATGGGCGCTGCAGGCTTCTGGGTGGGCTATATCATAGCCCTGTCCTTCTGTGCCCTGTGCTACGGCCTGCGACTGCGCTACCTGCACAGACTGGCACCTGAGAAGATCAGGGCAAAGCTGGCAAAGTAGACATAAGCGACCACACAGAACAGCGATTGTGCCGGCACACTGGCCGGCCACGGTCAGGCCAGCGTCAGACAGACGTCCGGCTGAGCCGCAATCAGCACACAGACTGGCAGACAGCTGCGCTGTACACAAACAACGAAGGCCTCGCACATGCGCGAGGCCTTTTTCTACGGCAATGCCGCGAGATAAGCGGGGCTGCAGGATGGACTGTGTCGGTCTGGCCCTGTTTTTCAGGCTGACTGGCTCCCAGGACACTCCGGGCTCTTACGACGTTTCTCAGCGCGGCGAGCCAGGCGATCTTTGGGCGATCTTTGGGAGCTCCCTGGGAGCTCTCTGGGCGCTTGCTGGTGGGCGCCTGCTGGGCGCTCTTCTGCTCCCCGGAGGGCTGGCTCAGGCGTAGTGCTCCAGTTCCGGGCGGCCGGGCGGGGATGCGTATCGCTTGCGCGATGCAGGGCACACGACCTGAAGGAGCGTGTACGCAGGCTTACAGCTCTTCTGTGCCTGCCAGCAGTTCGCCACAGTTTTCTTCTGTCCAGACCTGAAAGCCTTCCTTCAGCAGCAGGTCCACAAAGACACCATTGCCTGCCACCAGTGTGTGGCTGAAGGTACCGTCATAGACGCTGCCACAGCCGCAGGAGGGAGACCTGCTCTTGACGATGGCCACGCGCAGGCCCTCTTTCTGCGCAAGCCAGAGGGCCTTTCTGGCACCGAGCCTGAAGGCATGGCTCACATCTGTGCCGTCCTTTGCAATGACGCATGCCCCCTTTCTCTCCGAGGGAATGCGCGGCGTGGGCAGGCCTCCCAGCTGTTCCGGGCAGACTGTGAGGCACAAGCCCCTGCGGGCCAGTTTCACAATGCCTTCCACAGCATTGTCTCTGCCGTCATAGCGGCACTTGTGGCCGGCCAGACAGGCAGAGACAAGGATCAGAGGCCTGCGCCTCTGTGTTCGCCCAGGGGCAGACAGAGCGTTCACTCCTTTTTCCCGCCCTGCTTCCAGGCACCCACAAAGGGCAGCTGTGCACTGTCAGGGACAAGGGCTGCTTCCCACATCTCCTGATAGTACATGCTTGTGCCCGGGTTCCAGGCTGTGGCAGCCAGATCGTCCCAGGCCACCTGAATGGGCCAGTCTGTGTGCCTTGTGAGCACTTCCTCAAAGGATGCTGCTTCCTCGATGGCCTCGTAGTACAGACGCAGGGTCATGTTGGGACCTTTGAGAAAACGCACATGGTACTTGGGCATACTTCCTCCAAGACAACGTGGCATCAGCGTGCGCAATACATCTCAGCAGCATGCGCACGTCCTGGCGCACCAGCTTCTTTTGTGCTGACAAAGGGCTCTTTCGTACAATGACGAAAGAGCCCTCGTGCTATCCCGCGACCCGAAGGTCGCGGTCAGGAAATCAATCTGTCAGTCGAAGCAGGACCTAGTGTTCAATCATGCGGCTCACGAAGAAGAGCACGACCAGGAGACCAACACCGAGGATCCAGCTCCAGTGCACGAGCTTCAGTTCGATGGGATCAAGAGGCTCGTATTCCATGTTCTGGATTTCTTCATGGAATTTTGCTTCCTGGCTCTTATCTACCATAGCATTTCTCCTTATAACTTACATGCCAGCGGCTGCAGCAGCGGCATCGACGACCGGCGGGTACATACCGTGGAAGAACAGCCAAGAGATGAACAGGCCAACCCAGATGATGAAGCCAAAGAGGCAGACCACGTACACAATGGCGAGGCGGCCAATGCCTTCTTCAAGCAGCTTCTTGAAGTTGGAGATGAGACCGATGGTGAAGAAGGTCAGCAGGAAGAACAGGGTACGCATACCGTTCAGAGAGCTGGACACGGTCTTGGCAACCTTGTGGGTAGCTTCGTCGCCAACGCAGAGGAACAGCATGATGAGGAAGGTGCACACGTAACCAAGCACGAAGCGGGGGAATCTATCCCACACATCGCCCCAGGTCATCTTCTTGCCAGCCTTGGCGTCGGCATCAAAGTACTTGGTCCACAGGTAAGCAAGGATGAAGGACCACACGCCAATGAACATGTCGATGAAGACCTTGACGGTGGTGGTCACCATGGTGATCCAGCCGGTGGCCCAGTTGGTGCCCTCGGCAGCAGCCTTGGCGAGAATCAGGGATTCAGTGATAGCACCGGAAGCAATGGCGCCGCCGTCAGACTTAACGGCAAGGCCCATCCAGCCACCAGCCACCATGGGCTCAGTGTGCAGCACTGCAGCGGCCACGAAGGGGAGGAGGAGCATTTCGATGCAGGTGAAGACGACGACCAGGGAGGAGACCATGATCGGGACCACAGGCCGTGCGCGGATGGCACCACCAGTGGCGATGGCGGCGGACACGCCGCAGATGGAAATACCGGAAGCGAGCGGAGCAGCCCATTCCTTGTTGAACTTGAAGTACTTACGAGCCACGTAGTACACAACGGCCCAGTAGAGCAGGTAGGCTTCAACGATGGCGCACAGGCCTCGGAAGATAACCACACCGGCGAAAGCGGCAGCGTCAGCAGCCTTCACACCAAGTTCGCAGCCGAGGACGACGATGGCGATCTTCACGAACAGTTCGGGGCGGCAGGCGTCATGGAGTTTTTCCACGAAGCCGGGGGCCACGTTACCGATGATGATGCCGACCACCAGAGCCACGATGTAGCCGGCTTCAGTGGACAGACCAAGTGCCCACGGAATGCCCTGCTTGGCGAGCTGGGTGGGGTTGGCAGCGATGTAAGCGTTGGCGCCCACAACGTAGCAGCAGATGGCAATGAAGAAAATGATGGTGAAGGAAATGATGAACTTCGTCACATTGCCCTTCATCAGCTTGGTGCCGAGGGACAGGCCCAGGGTCACAAGAACATAGGTGGCAAGCAGTGCCTGCCAGCCTTCCATCATGCCTTTGCTGGCTGCTCTGAAGCAGTCAAGAGGGTTGTCCACCCACATGCCCATCTTCATGATCCAGCCAACAAGATCGAGTCCTGCAAATTTTGCAAGGCCGAGCACGAAGAGGATGCCGCCAAGAAGGCATGCAACCTTATCTTCGTTAAAGGTAGCGGTTTGGTTAGCCATTCGTACTCCTCACTCGTCTGAGTGTTGTACCGTTTGCGCTGTAACCTCTCAGCGCAGTGCCTTAAAACAAGTTGTGCCTTGGCCCGAAGGTCAGTTCTTGCTTTCCCATAAGAAGATCTTTCAAGCCTTGTAAGCCACATTTCTGCCACAGCCTGCTTCTGCAGGTTGTGAACAGAAAGACGTTTTCCTCTGTCTACCACTCTTTACAAGTGAGCGCAAGAAGCCCGAAAATCTGAATAAGCATTAGTGAAAGCGTGGAATATTACAGGTTTACATGTATGCAGTCTTGCTTCGCAGCTGTCTTTTTCTCTGTGAAGAAGTTTTCACACCAGTGCTGTAACATGAGTGTTTTACTGTGTTTTTACGCATTGTTCCCTGGCGGACAAAATGCCCTGCCTGCGTTCCGACGCACAGCGTCTGCGTACGGGCCGCAACAGGCCTCACTTTGCGGGGAAAAACAATGCAAATGTGCATTGGCAGATCTGCAAAAATCCCTGTCAGGACTGCACAATCAAGGCTGCCACACCCATGCAACAGCCATGCAGCAGCCAGGCGTCAGACAGGCGACAGGCTGACGACGGACAGGGCATTGTTCCCTGCCCAGCTTCCCTGCCCGGCTCCTGAGTTATGATGCTTTCCCGGCTGCTGGTGAAATTTGGCACTGTCTGCTGCGGGAACAGGCAGGCTTTGCAGAGAGCGTCTGCAAGATGTGCCGGCACTGTTCCCTGTCCAGGCACCCTTGTGCCCTGCCGGCACGGGTGTTTGACAAGGGGGAGCAAAAGACGGCACAAGCAGAACATACAGTGTCTGCAGGCCCTGATACAGCGCCTGTGCAGTCTCAGACAGGGCGCGTTGCAGTCCAGGATTCTTGTGTCAGCAGCCTGTATCAGTCTCTTGTGCCGGTATCCTGTGTCGTTTTCCTGCAACCGTTACGGTTGCATTGGTTAAGGAGGTCCCCCGATGTCCATCACCCTGACAACACTGCAGCGCAAAAAGGCTGCAGGTGAGAAGCTCTGCATGGTCACAGCCTATGATTACACCATGGCACGGCTGTGTGCAGCTGGCGGTGCGGACATTCTCCTGGTGGGGGACAGCCTGGGCATGGTCATGCTTGGCTATCCGGACACTGTGTCCGTGACCATGGACGACATGGTCCATCACTCAAAAGCCGTTGCCAGAGGGGCAGAGGGATGCTTTGTGCTGACGGACATGCCCTTTTTGTCCGTGCGCACAGGCCACAACGACGCCATGCGCAATGCAGGCCGCCTCATGGCCGAGGGACGCGCCAATGGCGTGAAGATTGAGGGCGGCAGGGAGCTTGCACCTCTTGTCACAGACATGGTGCAGGCAGGCATCCCGGTCATGGCGCACCTGGGGCTTACCCCGCAGGCTGTAAATGCCCTGGGAGGCTTCAAGGTACAGGCAAAGGCCCTGGATGCCGCAGAGCGCCTGCTGGAGGACGCCATTGCCCTGGATGAGGCCGGGGCCTTCGGCATTGTGCTCGAATGTGTGCCTGACAGGCTGGCAGCCCTGGTGAGCAGGCACGTGCAGGGTGTGACCATTGGCATAGGTGCCGGGGCTGGCTGTGACGGGCAGGTGCTGGTGCTGCAGGACATGCTGGGCATGTACACAGAGATGAAGCCGAAGTTTGTGCGCCGCTTTGCCGAGGCCGGCAGCTGCATACGCGAGGGCGTTGCCGCCTACTGTGCTGCTGTGCGCAGCGGAGATTTCCCCGCAGCTGCCCAGAGCTTTGCCATGGATGATGCGGTCTTTGCACAGCTTGCCGAGCGCTGGAAGTAAGGCCAGCCCCGGGGAGCAGGGCGGAAGTACGGGCAGCCCTGAGCACCGCCAGCGTTGAGAACTGGCAGCCCTGGGCACCGGCCCCCTGAAAAAACAAAGAAGACCCTGCGACTGCAGTCAGTCGTCAGGGTCCCGTCGTCTTTTGTGCGCGTTTGTGCAGCTTCCCTTGTGCAGCTTCCCTGATGCACTCATGTCAGGGCTGGCCGGAGATGGCCGGGGGATGCCTGGGAGGTCCGCAGAGGGCCGGAGATGGCCCAAGCGCAATGCTATTCCGGGCTGTAGGGGCTTTGCGCCTCTGTGTCCTTTGCCACGCCATTGGCCCAGCCTCTGCGCAGGATCTCGATGCAGGCCTTGCGGCAGAAGGCAGGCAGAAGCTGTTGTGCTTCCGGGGTGAGCTCGGGCACCATGCTGGTATAGTCAAAGGGCTCCATGCCCACCACAAAGCAGTCCGGTCTGCAGCCCATGAGATCGCAGGTCTGCAGCAGGTCCACAAAGTCCGTGTCATGGGTGGAATCATGGAAGCTCAGGGCCTTGCGCATATCGTCGTTTTCCAGAAGATAGACAGTGCCAGGCTCTCCCTGGGCAGTGACAATGTCCAGCACCACAATGCGCGCATAGTCCTGGAGCAGGGGCATGAGGCCGTGGCCCAGGGTTCCGCCATCCACAAAGTCCACAGACTCAGGCCAGACATAGTGATCGCGCATGTATTCCATGGCGCGCACTCCAAAGCCTTCGTCGCGCATGAGCAGATTGCCGACACCGAGAATGCAGAGTTTTCCGTCTGAAGACATGGTTCTTCCTTCCCGGAGCTGGCTCCGGAGTAGCTGTGCAGTATGCCGCCAGTGCACGCATGCAGGCTGTAACGCAAAAGGGCGGAAGCGAGAGTGTCGCTTCCGCCCGGGATATCAGAAAGCGGGACTAGAGGACCTTGAACTCATGCACTTCGTTGGTCTGGCCGTCAATGACATGGACAGCACAGGCGATGCAGGGGTCAAAGCTGTGCACTGTGCGCAGGATTTCCACAGGACGCTTGGGATCTGCCACAGGTGTGTTGATGAGCGCTTCTTCGCAGGGGCCGAGCTGACCCATGCCGTCGCGCGGTCCGAGGTTCCAGGTGGTGGGCACCACGGCCTGGAAGTTGTCCACTCTGCCGTTCTTGATGACCATCCAGTGGGAGAGGCCGCCACGGGGAGCTTCCACAAAACCCACGCCCTGGCTTTCCACAGGCACGGGGCGATCAATGCAGATCTGCTTGTCTGTGGCAATGTTCTCCTTGTATTCCTGGAGCAGTTCCCTGGTGTGTTTGGCAGTGGCTGCGCACTGGATGGCGCGGGCAGCTGTACGGCCAAGAGTGGAGAAGAGCACTTCGGGACCTGCGCCGAGGGCAGCGAGCACCTGATCCACCAGGGGCTTGAAGTCCTTGTTCCCCTTTGCGTAGTTGACCAGCACTGCGGCCAGGGGACCGGTTTCCACGGAGGCATCGTTGTAGCGCGGCGCCTTGAGCCAGGAGTAGCGGTCTGTATCGCCCATGCGGGTGAACTTGGGATCTGTGCTCTCTTCGTAGGGAGCCTTGGCCCAGTCGCCATCGTACCAGCTGTGGCGGATGTGTTCCTTGATCTTTTCGGGATCAAAGGGATCGACTTTGGCAAGATCTCTCTTGTAGATGATGCCGGGCTGCATCCAGCGGGTAGCAGGATCGAATTCGTCGCCGGGCATGGGGAATTCGCCCATGCACATGAAGTTGGTGGTGCCGCCGATGCCGGCCCAGTCCTTGTAGGCGCCGCCGACCAGGAGCAGGTCAGGCAGGTAGACCTCATTGACGAACTTGATGCTTCTGTCGAGGATGTCCTCGAACTCCTTGATGCGCTTTTCGGTCAGCGCGTCGTAGCAGGTCACGCCGCCATGCACCAGGAACTGGGGATGGGGGTTCTTGCCGCCGAAGACAGCAGTACCGCGGGCCATGTCACACTGCATGTGCAGTGCTTCCAGGTAGTGGGCAGTGGCGATGAGGTTGGCCTCGGGCTCAAGATAGTAGGAAGGATGGCCGCCCAGGAAGTAGGCATTGGTGAAGGGGCCGAGCTGGCCGGACTCCACAAAGGCTTTCAGGCGGGCCTGCACGGCCTTGAGGGCCTCAGCCGTACAGGGATGGGGAGAGACGTTTGCGGCCAGTTTGGCTGCCTTTTCCGCATCTGCCTTCAGGGCGCTGGTCACATCCACCCAGTCCAGGGCATGCAGATGGTAGAAATGCACCACGTGGTCGTGGATCTGCTGCATGCCGAGCACAAGGTTGCGCAGGTAGGTGGCATTGTGCGGAATGTGGAAGCTCTTGTCTGCATTGTAGCAGGCATTTTCCAGAGAACGGGTGGAGGCAAGGGCATGCACGAAGGTGCACACGCCGCAGATGCGCTGGGTGAAGTGCTGGACGTCCCTGGGGTCACGGTTTTTGAGAATGGTCTCAAGGCCCCTGTAGAGTGTGCCGACCGTGCGGGCATCCGTCACTCTGCCGTTCTGCACTTCCACTTCCACGCGCAGATGGCCTTCGATGCGGGTCAGCGGGTCAACGACAATGGGACCCGTATAGCTGCTCTGAGGTGTTGTCTGACTCATGTCGGCCCTCCCTAGTTCTCGTAGAACGGTGTCATATCATCCCAGAAGTTGGGTTCGGAACAGCCGATACAGGGATGTCCGGCTGCCACGGGCCAGCTGGTCTGGTTGAAGAGAGCCTTGGGGCAGTTATTGTAGGTGCCGGGTCCCTTGCAGCCGAGGTCATAGAGACACCAGCCCTTGCGAGCTTCCTCGGAGTCAAAGGAGGGGGCGAATTCGCCGGCATCAAAGTGCTTTCTGCGCTCGCACAGTTCATGCACCGTGCTGCCGTAGAACATGAGCGGACGCTGGTAGTCGTCAAGCTCGATCTTCTGGCCAGTCAGGTAGGCCACCACCAGACCCACGAAGTTCAGGGGGTTGGGAGGACAGCCGGGCAGACAGATGCTCTTCACACCGAGGTCTGCCAGAGCGTCGTTGACACCCTTGGCGTCAGTGGGATTGGGTTTGGCTGCCTGGACGCCGCCATAACAGGAACAGGTGCCCATGCTGATGGTCAGTTTTGCCTTGGGGACAATGCGGCGCACCATGGAAAGCATGGTGTGATTGGAGATGTAGCCGAAATTGCCGTTGTCCTTTGTGGGAATGGCGCCTTCCACCACGCAGATAAAGCCGTCGGGATTCTTGATGGCGTGTTCCAGTGCTTCTTCTGCAGCCTCGCCTGCAGCTGCCATGACGGTTTCATGGTAGTCCAGGGAGATGGTGTCGAAAATCAGGGAGTCCAGATAGGGGTCAACAGTACGAAGCAGGGCTTCGGAACAGCCTGTGCATTCCGCTTCGTGCAGATAGACAACGGAAGGGCGTTTTCCGGTCAGTGCTTCGGCAACCTTCGGGGCAAATGACGGGCCAAGGCCCATGGTAACTGCCACTGCGGTGCAGAACTTCATGAAGTCACGGCGTTTGATGCCCTGGGCTTCAAGCTCATTTTCTCCGCGCTGCTGACCGAGTCCCACGGCGATACGCATAAGTGAGCCTCCTCTTTTGCATGGCTTTGGGCCATGACATGAACCTGCCTGTCGACTGCAACCAGGAAGGCTCTGCAGTCCCCTAAAAAGGCAGGAAGACAGAATGTAGGTGCAGAAACTATACTCGTGCCTGAAGACGGGGTCAAGATACTTCTGCAAAATACGCTGCTTGCTGTCTGCTCCAAAGCGGCCTGTACGGCCTTTGTACGCCTGAACTGGAACAGCATCCCCGGTCTGTTGTACAGGTGTCTTCAGCCGGTTCCCGGCTGCCTGACAGGGGATGCTTTCCTGTGCTCCGGCACACACGAAAAGAGCAGGAACCGTGGTCTGGCTCCTGCTCTGAAATGTTCTGGCATGTTCTGAGATGTTCGGCTCAGACAGGGACTGTGCCTGTCAGCCGCTGTGTCTGTCCTGAGGACGGCTTAGTTGAACCAGCCCATCTCAAAAACTTCCCTGTCGTCCTGGGGATCCTCGGGCGGAACAGCATGGATGCCTTCCTGGGCAATGGACATGGCGGGCAGCAGTCTGCCGGTAAGGGCCAGCAGGCGGTAGGCACCAATGATGATGTTGCCGCGGTTGGTCTCTGCGGAAGAGGAGGAGCTGAAGAGTTCGTTCTCGGAGTCAAGCACGTCCAGCAGGGTGCGGCGGCCGATGAGGAACTGTTCGTTATAGGCATTGAGGGTGTACTTGTTGTACTCAATGGCCTTTGAGTAGTGCTTGTACTGCTGCTGGGCAGCCAGATAGTTGGAGAAGGTGCTGTCAATGTCCAGCTTCAGATCGTCAATATAGTTGTAGTAGACCTGGCGGGCCTGACGGATACGGGCGGAGTCTGCCTTGTAGGCTGCCACGTCGGCACCGGAATTGAAGATATTCCAGGTCATGGTCAGCATGACGTCAAAGCTCCAGGTCCAGGTGTCGTCATATTCCTCTCTGGGGCCTCTGGTGTAGTAGTTGGGGCCTGCAGTGAGGTTGAAGGTGGGGTAGAAGGCGGACTCGGTGAGCTCTCTGGCAGCAGTGGCAGTGCGCACATCTTCCATGTAGGCAGCCAGGGTGGGATTGTGCTGCTCGGCCTGCTCAAAGACAACAAGGGCGTTCTTGAAGACTTCCGGCGGCATGGGCACGGGCTTCAGGGTGCTTGTGGCAGGAAGACCCGTGAGTCGGGTGTAGGTGTCTTCTGCCACACGCAGAGCGTCCTTCTGCTCTTCAAGGGAGGAGAGAGCGCGCTGGTATCTGGACTGGGCCTGGGTGAAGTCAGCCTGGGTATCAGCGCCGACATTCACGCGGTCTCTGGCAAGGCCGAGGATGCGTTCGTGCACCTGCACGTTTTCCTCTGCCAGCTGCACCAGAGTTCTGGTGCGCAGCAGATTGATGTGGGCAATGATGCCGTCAAGGCACAGCGAGCTCACATTATCGAGCACGCGCCACTTCTGGGAGTCCAGGGTGGACCTGGCCTGGCGCACTCTGCTGCGGGTGGCAAAGCCGTCCCAGATGGGCTGGGTCAGGGTGGCGCTGAGGTTCAGGGCAGGGTAGAAGCCTGCATCAGAGTCATTTCGTCTGGTTGTGCTGTCGCTGAGCACACCGAAGCCACCACCGGCATTGAGGTCTACTCTGGGACCAAAGCCGCGGTAGGCGCGGTCAAGCTCATGCTTGAGGACTTCGCGGTTTTCCTGCATGCCGCGCAGGGTTCTGTGCATGCGCAGCACACCATACACGGTGTCTTCAACGGAAATGGCCTGTCCCGGGGCAGGAGCCGGAGGAAAGGCAGGGTTGGCAAGGCGCTGGGGTGCAGCACCGGCAGGCAGGGGCAGCACACAAATACATGCCGCAATGAGAAGCGCTTTGAAAAACTGCATGGAATATCTCTCACAAAATATGGCAGGAACTGCCAGAGGATACCGTGTACAGTTCCGGTGAGAAAAAAGGCCGGTGTGGCGATTTTACAGCGAAACAGGGACAGGGTACCAGTGCAGTGCCTTGGTGGTGAAACAATGATGCGCAGTCAGGAAAAAATTCCGCACATTCCTGACAATGCGCATACCCTGAGAGCAGGAAAAGCATACGCAGCATGACTGACAGGCATCGCTGCAGCTGTCACGCAGGGAGGCCGGTATATGGTGTTGTGCCGGCCACAGGGCTTTTCCCGGAGCAGTTTGCGCTCATCCGGGCATGCGGTGACGCACGACGCCTGGAAAGAGAGGTATTCTGTTGTGACGCATCTGTGGAGCCTCTTTTTTGCGCCCCGCAAGGCCGTAAAGGTTTCAAACGGTCTGCTGTGCAAAGGCTGTTTCAGGAGGTTTGTTCTGGTAAGGTAGCGCCGCAGAAGTCGGGGTAACAAGGGAAGAGAAAACAGGGCATGTGATGCATACGCCGGCTACAGCACCCAAAGCCCCTCGCGTTGTCCTTAGCCCGTCGCGTTGTCTTTTGGGGAGCTGTGTGTATGCGGAAAAAGCACCTGCTTGCATGAAGCAGCTGCCTTACAAAATCTCTAGCACGCACCCTCTTTTTGTGTCAACGATTTTGAGACAGCGACGCACTACTGCATAGCTATGTCTGCAATAGACCGGAACACATTCTTTTTTATCGTTGCTGCACAACTGAGGACGGCTTGAGCAGGGCCATGCGCACAAGCAGTTCCTGCTGCTGTTGGGCAGTCCTGGCAGCGCTTTCCGCATCATTTGCCTCGATCTGGGCAAGGCAGGTCCTTGACACGGCACAAATGTCCAGCATGAGTTCCCTGTCCCAGCGCTGTGTCTGCAATGCGTCAGCTTTTTCCAGCAGATCCCTGGCGAGGGAGAGAGCAGGTGCAAAGGCCTGGCAGCGCATGAGCATGCGCACCTGTTCCAGTCGCAGGGCAAGCCAGTCACGGCTGTCTGCAGCAGGGCCGGGCTCGAGCATGTCCAGGGCTTCTGCCTGCTGATTCTGAGCAAAGAGCGCGCGGGCTTTGGCAATGCGGTCCTGTGTCGCATCCTGCGGAGGCCGGGAGCTGCCTGTACCCGCGATCTCTGCAAGCCAGGCGCAGGTTGCCGCATCCGCAAAGGGTGTGCCGTCACTGAAGGCTGCGCGCTCAACACCGGGCAGGCGGCGCACAAAGGCCAGGGTCTCCAGGGCAAGGACATCAGCAGCCGGACTGTGCAGGGCCTGCAGGCTGGCGCTGAGCATGCGCAGGGCATCCAGCCAGAAGAGATGGCTGCCCCAGCTGTTACGCAGGGCTGTCAGGGCCTCGGCATGCATGCCGGCTGCTCCAAGCTGCTCCAGCGCTTTACGCTCGCTCTCGTCAGGAGGCGGAAGCGGCGTGCGCCCTCCCTCACTCGGGGGCAGGTTTGCTATCATGCCCAGGCGGGCCAGGCAGAGGCTTTGCCAGGCCAGGGGCGAGAGCGGGTCTTCGCCAAGCAGGGCCTCGGCAAAGTCGCCGGCATAGCGTAAGAATTCCCTGCGGTTGTGCTCGGCATTGTCACTGAGTGCGGCAGGGGCGGCAAGGCGGGGTGCTTCAACAGCAGGCCGGGCTGGCTGCGCTGCCTGGGGCTGGGGAGCCTGCGGTATGCCTTCACGAGGCTGCGGGGCAGAAGACACTGCCTGTCCGGGAGCCTGCCGGGGACTATCCGCTGTTTCTGCAGGCTGCGGGGCTGCCTGAGCGTCCTGAACAGGTTGGGCGTTTTGGGCGTCCTGAATGCCCTGGGCTGCCCCGGCACCCTGGACAGGAGCTTCGCCGGCAGGCACTGCGTTTTCCATGGGCATGAGGCGTCGTGCCCTGTCCATGAGGGGGCGAAGTGAGGGAAAGTCCGGCAGCTGCTCGGCAATGGCGTTATCCAGGGCCTGCAGGTTGTCGGTAAGGGCTGTGAGAAGGTCTGGGTCAAATCTGGCCTCACTGTCTGCAGCAAGGCTGTCCAGGGCCAGTTCCATGCGCTCCTGCCACCAGGCCATGGCATTGATGCGCCCGCGCACGCGCCGCAGCACAGGAAAGCCTGTCTCCCAGTAGGTGGTGACGAGGCCTGCCAGCAGGGCAGCGCCGTCTGCTATGCCCTCCAGGCCGTGCTGGCGATAGAGGGCATAGGCAAGATAGCTTGCTGCCTGAAAGTCCTTGGCCTTGTGCTGCAAAACGAGCATGGCCTGCTCTTCCACCACCTCCCAGCGGCATTCCTGGGAGTGCGAGATGGAGTTGAGCTTCTCCACTTCCTCGAGCATGCGCGTGTATTCAGGCTCGTAGCGCGAGTCCGCGCCACCGGGATTGTCTCCTGCAATGGGCTTGAGCAGCGTGGAAATGTCCATAGTGACCTCACAGGCAAAATTGCCCTGGAAAAGAGAGGGGCTGAAGGAAACGTCAGGCAGAAGGAAAGGCAGGGGCACTGGCGCAAGGCTTCAGGGGCGCGTGCCATTGACGTGCCAGTTGCCGTTTGCGTCAACATAGTCCTCAGTGATGGCAAGCACGCGCACAGGTGGCTCCCAGCCTGCCTTTTGTGCCGCAGACATGTTCAGGGACAGCGTCAGGGCATGGGGGAAGCTGATATTGCGCCTGTCAGGCAGCATGCCCCTGCTGTAGTCCAGGAGAAGGCGGGCAAGAAGGCGCCCGGTCTCAAGACGCGGGCTTTTGCCCGGGCCGAGCAGGGCACCGGCCCGCACTTCCCTGCCGCCTGCCAGGGAGAGGACGGGGATGCCTGCCTGTCTGAGCGGGGCCAGGACCTTCTGCACATCCATGTGGCTGGCAGGCTCCGAGGAAATGGAGAGGAAGACTGCCTCAACACCCTTGTGCACAAGCTCCCTGTGACAGGCAAGCAGCCTTTCTTCCAAAATGCCCGGCTCCCTGCTCCAGAGGTCTGCCTCGCAGCGCATAAGGGCAAAGCCGTGGCGCTGTGCAGCCTGCTCAAGCCCGGCAAGGCCTGCCATTGCCTGCCCTGCCGGCGAGATATCCTGCACACAGCCTGCTTTTGCAAAGCCGAAGAGGCTGTGAAAAAACCCTGTCAGGCGCTCAAGATGGCCTTGTTCGTGCACGAGGAAGACCTGTTTGTCCGCACTGCCGGCAAGCGCTGCCTCCAGGTTCGTGCCCTTGAGAGAGGTGATTGAGGAGACCAGTACCGGAATGGTGAGCGAGCTTTGCAGTGCATCCTGCGCAGTCCAGGTGTCAAAGCCCAGCACAAGGTCAATGTCCCCTTCTGCCACACGCGTTTCCACAGCCTTCAGCACGCTTTTGCGCCTGTCCCCGCTCCAGTCGCAGGAGTAAAAGGCATCGCGCACAAAGACAATGCTGTCGGCAGCATGATCACTGAGCCACTCCCACATGGCCCTCGCACTGCTGGTGACAGGTTCCGGCAGCTGCGCACTGGTGAGACAGCCTTTGCTGTGCAGCACCTCAGCCAGGCCGCGCAGAATGAGCTGATGATCTTCGTGAGGGCCGCCTTCCCAGTAGAGAACGCGTACAGTCCTGGCCGGGAGAGGTGCAGGATGGCTGTGTGCAGACTCTCTGTGCACAGACTGTGTCACTGCGCTGTCCGTAAGCCCGGTCTGCCCCGGGACAGCCGTGTCTGCTGCCAGGGAAAATCCGGGCAGAAAAAATCCGGACAGAAAGCACAGGCAGAGAAAAAGGCAGAGGGCAGAAGTGGAGGTTGCAGGGGACATGCCGGGCGCGATTTTCAGGGCTTGCAGAACGCTCATGCCGCACCTCCTGTACTTTTTGGGGCTGAGCAGGGCCGGGATGCCGTCTTCCCTGTCTTTTTGCCGTGCAGTGGCCTGGCATCCGGCAGGTGCGGCGTGGCATGGGCAGCCTGTTCCAGACAGAGCATGGTAAAGTCATCGGTCTGTTCGACCTGGTCTGCCTGGCTTCCCGGCTCCTTTGCCCCGCTGTCCATGAACGTAGTGACGTCCCCGGCAATATATGCCAGCAGTGCGGCAGGGGAAAGCGTGCGCTGCTGCACAAGCACGGCAGCCAGGCGCTCTTCGCCATAGAAGGCACCCTGCCTGTCCCTGGCCTCACTGATGCCGTCTGTGAAGATCAGTACCCTGTCCTTCGGGGCAAGAGCGGCAGTCATGCTCGTGTAGACCAGGCCCGGCATGACACCCACCACAGGACCGCTCAGGCTGGCCAGGCGTTCGAGCCGGGGAGTGTCGCTGTGCATGCCGCTGCGCAGCACAAAAGGTGCGCAGTGGCCGCCATTGGCATAGGCAAGCTGTCCTGTTGCGGCATCATGCACGCAGATGAACAGGGTCACAAACATGGTGGCCTTGTTGTTGCGCTCAAGCAGGGCATTGACCCTGGTCATGGCCCTGCCCGGGTCTGACTCTTCCTGCACGCACCAGCGCACCAGGGTCATGACCTGGGCCATGAAGAGGGCTGCGGGCACACCCTTGCCAGAGACATCGCCCACCACGTAGGCTGTGCGGCCATCCCCTGTCTGCAGCACATCAAAAAGGTCGCCGCCCACATCCCTGGCAGGGGAGAGGTATGCTGCTGCCTGGCCCTGCGAGAGGCTGGACACTGTGGCAGCATCAGGCAGCATGTCCTTCTGGATAAGGGCAGCTGCGGCAATTTCACCTGCCAGGCGTTCCCTGTCTGCCGTTTCCCTGACAAGGGTGCGGATGTTCTGTCCGAGGGCTCTGCCCATGGCAGCATAGGCCCTGGCCAGATCCCCGAGCTCATCCTTGCGCTGCAGGGGCAGGTGAGCCCTTGTTGTGTGCTCAAGTGCTTCCAGGGCATGGGCACTGCTCATGTCAAGGTCCGCCAGCTTTCTGGTGCGCCTGGTCAGCTGCAGGAGCGGGCGCAGGCTCTTGTGCATGGCTGCCACGCTGAGCACAAGGGCGGCCAGCAAAAAGAGCAGGGTGACAAGGCCCAGCTGGACAAAGGCCTGGCGGACAGGGGCTGTGACTGTGTTCATGTCTATCTGCATGCAGACAGCCCAGCCCGTGCTTTCAAAATACCTGCCCGCAGCAAGGACCCCGGTGTCGTCCTCCTCCACAAAGGCGGCACTGTTCTGCTCCCGCAGGCGCTGCACAAAGCCTTCAGGCAGGCGCACAGGCATGTGGCTTGTGGAGACCAGCAGCCGTTCTCCCTCAAAGATGACCATGTGTGTCACAGGATCCTCGAGATAGCGGGTGTAGAGGGCGAGCAAAAGCTGCGTGCGAAAGGAGCGCTCAGCCAGGATGAGATCGCGCATGGGCTGCATGACCAGCACAATGTCGTCTGCTTCGGAAAGCGCCTGCTGTGACTGCTGCGGGCTCCAGACGGGCAGGGCAAAGACCAGGACCTCAGCGTCCTGCCGGGCAGTTCTGCCCTGCTGCCCGCTGCTGTGCAGCTCGCGACACACAAAGAAGCTGCCTTTTTCCGGCAGGGTGCGCAGGATTTGTGCTGCATCCGCAAGGTGCACGGACAGGGGGCCTGCTGCAAGAACGCCACCATCTGCCAGCTCGGCCTGCAGGGCTTTTTGTGACATATGCACCAGCACAAGAGTGTCATTCACAAGGGTGTCACTGTGCTCCGGCTCTTCTGTCTTTTCTGTCGCTCCCGCATCTTCCGTGTCTTCCGTCTTGTACAGCACAAGTTTGTCGTCCTGCACCTGCAGGCCCGAAAGCCGGCCTGCCGTTTTCACATGTCCGGGCTGTGCGCCTCCCACACTTGCAAGCAGGGCTTTTGCCATGGTGCCAATGCGCTTCAGTCTGACCCGCCGCTCTGCCACAGCCTGCACCTTGCGGGCATGATAACTGTCCATGGCGTCATCAAGCAGGTCTTCTTCTGCCTGCAGCAGCATGGCCAGATCCTGTCTGCGCTGTGTGCTCATTTCCTGGCCAAGACGCTCCCAGGAGAGCCAGAGCATCGTGCCGACAGACAGGCTGACTGCAACAACGACAATGAGAATAAGACGAAGGCGAAGACTCATGAACAACTCAGGGAAAAACGCAGGGAAAAACGCAGGGAAAGGCTCTGGAAAGGAGCGGGAAGGACTCGGGGAAGGCAGCAGGCAAGCGTGCAGCGCTGAGGGCAACACATCCTTCTCTGTCACAGGACAGGGTATCACAGGACAGGGGCACAGGCCCTGGCAGGGTGTGCCTGTCACTGTCGCAGCAGGACAGGCAGGTACTGGGGCTGCCCGCCTGTGCTGGCCGTCTGTGTGACAGCTGCGGAACGTGGGGTGTGCAGGAATCTGCGAGTGCAGGAATCGGGGGGTGCAGAAGTCAGGGCGGGGAGCAGGTGCCGGGAGTCAGGCTGTCACCAGGACCTGGAGTTTGTTCCAGCCGTCTTCGCGGCTGTAGGTCACGGAAGAAGCCAGGGTCTTCACAAGGAAGATGCCCGCATGGCCCTCGGTCAGGGTCTCAAGGTTCTTCAGCCTGTTGCTGTCATCAAGGTCCAGAGGATTGAAGGGGACGCCCTTATCCTCGATGAGCAGGCTTGCCGCATCCATGTCAGCATGCAGGGTGACGCGCACAGGCCCCAGGGAAGGCGCTGCGGCATAGGCATGGCGGGCTGTATTGTAAAAGAGTTCTTCGACAATGATGAAGACTTTCTGGCGCAGGGACATCTCGCTGCCGCAGGCAATCATTTCCTCGGCAACAAGGGAGAGCAGGGGGCGCAGATTCTCTTCTATGGCCGGGTACTCGCAGTATTTCATGACGGATCCAGGATGGCCTTTGCAGCGGCAAGGTCTGCCACTGCAGGAAAGATGGTGGAAAAGCCCGAGGTTGTGAAAATCTGTGCTGCAAGTCCGTCAAGGCCTGTGAGCACCAGTTTCCCCTGTCCTGCCATGAGCATCTTGCCCAGGGTCATGATGGCCCGCAGTCCTGAGCTGGTGAGATAGGGCATGTCCTCGCAGGCAAGGACCAGAGCCTGTGGTTTTTCGGCTTCTATGGCTGCGCACAGTTCCTTTTGAAAGTCTGCCGTGGCAAGGCCGTCCAGCGCCGCAGTGACGCGGTAGACCAGGACATGGCCTGCAAAGCCTGCTTCGGCATCCTGCACGTGTTCCAGTATCATGTCTCCTCCCTGTGCTGTCTGTGTCTGCTGTATGCCTGCCGGGCGCCCTGTGCTGTCCCCTTCTTCCGGAGAAAGGACTGCACAGCGGCTGTCCACTTTATGGTGTCTCTGCCTGCTCATCGTCCCTGTATCTGCGCACGCTGATGCGTCCGTTGGGGGTGAGCACAGTCTGGAAATACATGGTGTGGTCATCCTGCAGGCCATGGACATTCATGGTGGCAGTGAGAGCAAAGCTGATCTTGAAGGGCTCGTTCCTGTCCTTGTGAAAGCGCACCTGAATGTCTTTAAGCCTGGGCTCGTAGCGGGTGATGACCCGGGTGAGAATGTTTTCTATGCTGGCAATATTGGCGGCATTGTCCGAGGTGCACATGGAGGAAAAGTCGGGCATGCCGTAGTCCTGGGCAATGATGCTTGAGCCCTGGCGGGTGTTGAGCAGGCGGATGAGATGCTGCAGGATGGAGTTCTGCAACTCCTCCACATCGGGTTGCCTGCGCTCTGACGGCGCCATGGCCATGGCGCGGATGCGCTCAAGAAGTCGTGTGCCTTCCAGTGTCGTGCTCATAGTCTCATGCTCGTGTCGTGCCCGGTAGTGTCGCGCTGCTCAGTGTCTGCTCCGGGTCTGCTGCACACTGCCAAGCACAAGGATGAGGGAATCTGTTGTGTAGCGGACTTCCTGCACACCTGTGCAGGCACCGACCAGGGAGAAGCGCACGAAGGTGCCGTGCTGCCCTGTCTGCACAAGGCGGATGGGGCAGGATTTGTCGCGGACAGTCATGTTGGCAGCCTTCATCTGCCACTGTCCGTGCAGGTCAAAGACAGAGGCCTGCACCTTGTCAAAGTGAAACGCCGAGTATTCTCCAAGGCTGCCTGACCAGGGCACAGTGACAGTGACTTCGGCCCTGTTTTTGTCCCAGGCAATGA
This sequence comes from uncultured Desulfovibrio sp., assembly GCA_949291675.1. Taxonomy (GTDB): domain Bacteria; phylum Desulfobacterota; class Desulfovibrionia; order Desulfovibrionales; family Desulfovibrionaceae; genus Desulfovibrio. The sequence continues at coordinate 35,299 of CASEWR010000167.1, forward strand.
CCGGCGTGCCAAGGCTGCCGTGTCCTGCCTTTTTGCCTTGAGCAAGGAGCTGGAAGGCCGGGGTGGGCGGTGCTGCTTCATGAATCGGGACAGGTGCAGGAGCCGGGCTTTCCTGCACGACCAGGACAGGTGCTGGCGCAGGCAGCTGCGGGCTCCAGTCCAGACCCTGCACAGTGGTGATGGCCAGCACAAGGAAGAGGGTGCACCAGACCAGCAGGATCTGCAGCATGATGCGTTGCAGGCGCTTGGTACTCACAGAACAACTCCGGGAAAGAAGAAACTCCGGGAAAGAAGAAACGCCGGGAAAGAATGAATTCCGGGAAAGAATGGACTCCGGGCAGGGGTGAACCTGGGGAAAGGAGGAAACAACCTTACCAGATACTGACAATGCGCTGCGGCAGCTGGATTTCCCCGGAGAAGGCGGAGAGTATTAGCGGCGCATCATCTGCCAGGATGCGTACCCTGATGCTGCTGATGCGCAGTCGTTCCATGCGCCCTTCAAGGCCGGGGAAGTCATGCGGGGTAAAGACGCGCTCCCCGAAGGAGAAGTCTTCGAGAAAGGCCCTGAAGTCCGGATAGTCGTACGCAAGCTTCAGGGAGGGGAAGCTGAAGGAAAGCCTGGCCTGTGTGCAGGCTGAAGGCTCGTAGGCAAAGACCGCGTCATTGGGGTAGTTGGCATTGCGCACCTTTTGAGGCCCCTTGCGGCAGGCAAGGGAGAGCTCGTAGTACTCAAGGCGCTCTGCGGCATCAGGATTGAGCGCTGCAGCAGCTGTGTGCAGTGCTGCCTGATAGCTCTCGCGGACAGGGTTGGCCTGGGCGCTGCTGCCCTCCTGCATGGCATTCAGGAAGGCATCTGCAAAGGGGAAGGTGACACTGCCCCTGGTCCTTGCCCTGTAGGCACCCACAGAGCGGGTGAGGAAGGGGGCTGTGTGCTGGGTCAGGAACTGGGTCACCAGTCCCTTTTCGCCAAAAAGACCTTCCAGGGCTTCTTCAGGGGGCAGCAGGGCAGCCTGGGGCAGCACCTCGCTCTCCCAGCGCTCCTGCAGGGTGACGGCAGCAGAGTACGTGACTGCCTGTTCCAGGAAGCGCAATGGTCCGCCAAGCAGATGCATGGCAGGACTTGCAGGCCCCTTGCGACCTGGCCTTGTGCCTGTGAGGGCAGTGGCAAGGTCTTTCAGGGCAGCTCTGGCCCTTGCCAGGGCAGTCTTGTCCGGGTCGCCGTACTCCTTGCCGCCAAAGTCAATGGCAGCCAGAGACAGGCTGCCTTCCGGGTCAGTCAGGGTGGTACGCAGTTCTTCGATGCAGGCCAGATAGGCCTCCAGGGCAGTGACTGCCTGCACAAGAAAGCCTGTCCCCTTGCGTTCCCGCACTTCCTGCAGCAGTGTCTGCGCATCCTCGCGGGTGAGGTGCACGGCATCCAGCAGCACTGAGGCAAGGGATCTTGCGTTTGTGCTGCCCTTTGCATCGCAGACAAGGAGCAGGGCGGCTGCAAGGCGCACGTCCTCCACCCAGGCAGGGGCGGCCTTTTCGGCCAGAAGGGGTTCCAGCTGCTGCGCCATATCGCGCAAAAGGCGCAGGTAGGGATCCTGCATGCCCTGTCCAAGCTCGCTCATGCGCTGCAGACTTTCCAGGCTGTCCGTCACCAGCCAGGCATTGTCCGTGCGTGCTGCAAACCGGGCCCAGACATCCGCATAGCGCTGCAGGTACTGCTTCCAGAAGGGCTGGCTGCGAAAATCATACGCACCTGCGCTCCCTAATCCCGTCAGATTGTCCGCAAGAAAGGCAAAGCCTTCGGGCGTGTAGATGGCAGGCACAGAGAAAAAGCCTGCACTGCCCCTGGGCGCATTGGGCCAGTAGCGTGACATGGGAAACTCGCCTCTCGGGGCTGCAGCTGCCTGCTGCTCGCACAAACGGGTGAAGATGGCCTGGGCATCGCGCCCGGCAAGGGTGGCGGACAGGGAGGCCAGGCGCTGCTGCAGATTGGCAAGCTCAGGCTGTGAGGCAAGGGAGAGGTGGGTGACAAACAGGGTTCCGAAGTCCGGGGTCCACGCTGTGGGGGTGCTGCCTTCTGCCTCCATGGGGAAGGCCTGGGTGGGCTCCTGGCCATCAAGACGCCGGGAAACGGCATTGCTGAGCCAGAGCAGGCGCTGCATGGCAGTGTAGTTGGCAGCACCATCGCGCGCGGCAAGGTCTGCGCACTCGGCAAGTACCCTGTCCTGCAGGTGCTGGAACTGTTCCTGGAAAATGCGCCCTGTGCGGGCCACTTCCCTGCCCAGGCGGCCAAAGCCGGGCAGGGTCACAAAGGAGGCGGCATCCGCTGCCTGCAGCACGTGAATGGCAGCAGCCTCGCCGGTGAGCCTCGCAAAAGAGCCTGCAGGACCTGCCTTTTCAGCCTGCTCCCAGAGGCGGGCAGCCTCGTTGAGATTGCGGCTGGCATGCAGGGCTGCAGAAGAGATCAGGGCGCACAGGCCAAGCAGGACAAGGCAGGCTGTGCCGTAGATGATGGCGCGGGGCTTGTCCCTGGCACTGCCTTCCTCAAGGCTTGCATACAGAGCCCTGTCCCTTGCCAGGGCAGCAGCAAGGCCTTCGGTAAAGGCCGGCAGGGCAGGACGGCTGCCGGCAGAAGAGGGCGCAGTGGAAAGAGGAGAGGCAGGCGGCAGGTTGCCGGTGATGGTCAGCGAGGGGACCGGGCCAGCTGGTGTGCGGGCAGTCAGGGGCACAGCCCTTGCGACACGCTGTGCAGGCGCTGTCTGGTCAGGGACAGGGATGCCGGCAGGGCCGGCAACTGACTGCAGGTCTGCTGCCGGGCTGTCTGTGTCACTGTCAGCACGCAGTGCTGCAGCAGGGGCGGTTCCCTGCGCAGTGGCTGTGTCAGTGGGGCTTGCACAAGGCTGCGACACAGTCAGGCTGGCCAGGCGGATGCTGCGCAAAAAGGGCGTTCTCCCCTCCACATGGGGCAGGAGCAGGGCACGCAAAAAGAGGGTCAGGCCTTCTTCCAGGGCAGACAGTGCTGCCGGGGCATCCAGGGCTGAGCCTGTGGGCGCAGTGCCAAGGCAGGCTTCCTGCAGGATGAGGGCATCAAGCTGGTCTGCGCAGGCAGCAAGGGCCGAGCGGGCAGCGTTCTCCAGGGAGAGGTCCGGGCCCTGTGCAAAGGTCAGGCCTGGCAGGGCCTGGCGCGACAGGGGGGAGAGGGACCGCAGAAGGTCGCGCATACCGGCAAGGTCTTCGATGCCTGTGATGAGAAGATGCAGGGGCATGTGCGCCTTGTGGCAGCGCAGCACATCTTCCATGCGGGCGCGCAGGACATGGGCTGTGGCAGCAAGGTCTCTGGCTGCCAGGGCACTTTCCATGCCCCCTGCGCCGGAGTGACGTGCGCAGGCGGCAAGCTCCCCGGCAGTAATGACTGCCACCATGGCTGTCACAGGCTCTGCGGGATTGTGTGCACACAACTGCGCAAGGCTTGCGGCAAAGCCTGCGCGCGTTGTGCTGTCAGTCAGAGCAAGCAGGGACGGGTCCGGCACCATGGCTGTCAGCGACTCGCAATACTGCCAGGAAAGGGCGCCAGGGCCTGCGGTCGGTCCCTCCCCGGGAGCTATGGCCTGTGCCAGGGCGCGTGCATTACTCTTTCCGCTTCCCAAAAAGAGCAGCAGAGGCGTGTGCTGCAGGCTGCGCTCACAACGTACAGCAAGGCCTGCCCTGCACAGGGCCTCCATATCCTCTGCATGGGGCAGCGGCGAAGCAGGGCTTTCCACGGCAGCAGGGCCCCGGGCAAGCAGCTGTTTGCGCAGACGCCTGCCGGCACAAAAAAGCCAGACGCGCCTGCCGGCAAAAAAGAGCACGCAGATGGCTGCGGCAATGCCTGCAACGAGGGCAAGGGTGCGCAGCTCAAGGTCGAAGAAGAGGGCAAGCACACAGACCAGCCCTGCCAGCAGGGCCAGAAGAACAAGGCAGAGTATGCCTGTGAGAAGAGCCTTGAGAGCCGTCATTGGGCGCTCCAGGGAAGAGACAGAGTGTTGATGATACCGGCGCAGACAAGATACCAGATGGCTGTCACCAGCACCGGAGAGAGGAAGAGCAGGAGCAGCGCAGGACGCCCGTAGTGGTGCAGTCTGCCGGCAAGGCCGCCGCACACGCTGTTGTGCTCCTGTGCAGCAGGCGTGGAATGCGTCCCCTGCGGCAGGCAGCGCTGCACAAGGGCTGCAGAGGCGCTGAGCAGGGCGTCGAGTTCTGCTGCGCGCTCAGGGGCATAGAGGCAGCCGCGAAAGCCGAAGAGCAGGCACATGGCCATGAAGGCGCAGGCTGCACTGGCTGGATCCGCAGTGCCTGTGTCTGTGCTGCCAGCAAGTGCCTGCACAGTCCTCGCAAGCTTCAGGATATCCTGACAGCCTTCGGCCGGGTGTGCAGCACAGGCCGCGGGTGCGTGCCCGGGCCGGGCAACAGGGGGTGCCGGGGCATGCGCTGCGGGCTGCACAGGGGAGGACAAAAGCAGGATATCATCTGCGTCTTCCTCCTGCCCTGCCTGTTCGGCCATGCGCTGCATGGCAGCAAAGAAGGTGGTGCCGCCGTCTGTGCGGGCAAGGCGGCGCAGCTGCAGACCGTGCTCGAACCACTGCCCGCCCGGGATGGCAAGCAAAAGCTCATCTGCAAAGGTATAGGCTGCCAGGCGGCAGGCCTGCAGCTGCTCAGGGGTGAACAGGGTGTCATGCGCCCTGTGCGCTTCTGTGTCCGCAAGGCCGTCCATGGCAGCCGCTGTGGCAGCAAAATCGATACGCTCTCCGTGTTCTGCCCTGCGGCTGGTGGCAAGGGCCAGAGAGAGCATGGGCTCGAAGCGTCTGCGCAGCTGACGAAACAGATCCGGGGTTGTGAGCGGTATGGGCGTTGAATGTATTGCTGGCATGACTGCTTCCTGAAAAGATGTTCCGGGAACACGCGTCCTGAAAAAAACTGAAGTAGAGCAAAGCCGGTCACGACGGCACGTGCACTGCCGCAACCAGGCTTTCCTGGTCTCTGGCCCTGACAGGGGCTGTGCGGCCTGCAGGCCTTACCCTGCCGGGGGCAGCAGCGAGGCTGCGGGCGTCATGAGCAGAAGCTGCACCAGGGTGTCCTCCGGAGCCCCGGGCAAAAAGAGGGCTGCCTTGCCTGTCCTGGCAATCTGTGCCCAGAGCGCACTGCCAGAGCCGAGGAGAAGATAGACTGTGTCCGGGCGTGCCGGCAGGCCCTGGGGAGCTTCTTCTGCAGACATGGGTACGCCGGGCAGGGAGCGGCTCAGCAGAGCTGGCATGGCATCCTGCGCTGCAAAGCGCAGGCCGCTGCCTGCAAGGTGTGCCAGGAAAGCGGCATTGTCCGTGCGTATCTGCAGCCAGAAGTCGTAGTCTGTGCGGGCATAGTCGGGCAGAAAGACTGTCCACAGCTGCTCTGTGCGCTGCATGGCAAAGACATGGGCAGGGCCTGTGGCAAGCAGGGAAACCAGCTCGGAAACAAGGGCAGCTGCTCCGGCCAGGCAGGCTGCGGGGTCCAGGTGCGTGTAGGGCGCAAGTACCACGCTGTTGTCCCTGCGCAGGCCGAGGATGCTCACCTCCGTGCTGAAGACGGACAGCTCTCCTGCCAGCTGGCGCAGCATACCGTACACCTGCCAGGGATGGCAAAAGCCTGTCTCGCACACATGCTCGAACAGGGGCAGATGGCGGGCCAGTACCTGCAGCATGGTGTGCAGGGCAAGGGTGCGGGCTGTGAGGGGCATGCGCCCGCTGCGCCCCTTTGCCTCACGGGCAGAGAGCTTGAAGTCCTCAAGCTGCTGGGCTCGCCCTGCCAGGGCATTGCGCACCCCCGCCACCATGTCGGCAAGCCTGGGGAAGGCAAAGATATTGGTACAGGGCGGCACATAGCTCTTGTCCTGCACAATGGCATCACCTCTGTGCACAAGGCGCAGCAAAGGCACAAGGCTCATGTCACCCGGAAAATTTTCAGCTTCCGTTTCCGGTCCGAAGACAAGCTTCAGATTGAGCAGCATGAAGCGCACATCTGCAGGTGCACCCCCTGCAAGCATGTCCGCCACCTCCTGCGGCTCCTCGCTGGAGACATAGCGGGTGGAAGTCCTGGCAAGCTCACCTGAGGAAAGGTGTTCGAGCACAGTGACACTGGGGCTGTCATGGCGAAGGGCGGGCAGCCCCACCCAGACCATGAGCGGTACTTCGGGATTCTCCCAGGCCATGGTGCAGGAGCGCGGAGCAAGCAGGGCATTGCTGCCCAGTACGGCATGGCAGCCGTCGGCAAAGACCATGTCCAGGGCACGTACACTCACCACGCCTGTGGCCAGCGCATCCTCATCCAGGGCAAGCTCGCGCACACCCCAGGGAAAGGGCCCGGTCAGGCTGGCCAGACGGGCAAGGTTGCGACTGTGGGCAGCCTCAAGCAGCTGAAAGTGCTGCGGCTGCAGCAATGTGCCGTGTTCCCAGAACAAAAGGGCATCAGTTTTCACGCTCTACTCCCTGGACGGCAATGGTGGCCTGTCCTATGGTGACGGAAAGTTTCATGTCAGCAGGGCTGAAGACAGGATGGGAGAAGAAAACCCAGGAACGCTCGGTGTCCTGGTGGACAGGCACAGGTACCACCTGCAGACAGCCCTCCGGGGTGAGCGTGTTAAAGCCTGCTGCCACGGCAATATGCTTTACCCCCTCCATGCGGTCCATGGGAAAGACCCTGTACTCGCCGGGCTGCACAAAAAGCTGCAGCGCGGAAATGATGTCAGGCGGCGCTGGTTTGCAGGCGAGCAGGCTGCGCAGCCCGGCCTCGTCGCTGCCCATGGCCTTCAGCTTTTCCGCATCCGGCACCTGCATGATGCAGATGCTGGTGGCATGGCCTGTGCCGTCAATGAGATTGCTGTCGCTCTCTGCATCCAGGATCACAGTGATGGCTCCGGGAGCCTGCTGCCAGACAATCTTTTCGGGGCTTGTGGCAGGCAGGGCCTTTGGCATGGCATAGGGGTCCTCCTGTGTGGAGGAGCAGGCACATAGAAGACAGAGCAGTGCGCACACAAGGCACTGCCAGACGGACAGGCGGGCGAAAAGACGCTGCAGTATGGGTGCTGTGCGCACGCTTCGCCCCTCCTAGGACCCGGCCGTGACACTGGACTGGGTCGGCGCCGCTGCCATGCCTGTGGTATTTTTGGCATTGTGGGTTGTGGGATCACCCATGCGCACGGCAGCCTTGCCTTCGACGCGGACTTTGTCGGAGCCCTTGTTGAACGCCACTTCGCCCATGATCTTGTTCGAGACAACGCCAAGCAGGGTCCCTGCCTCATCACCATTGGAAATGGTGGTTTTGGAGGACAGGGTCAGCGCCATGTTGCCGCTGATCAACACCTTGTTGCAGGCTGTGTCAGGGCTGACCAGGGTGCAGGAGGCCATGTTGGGAAGGGGGGTTGGTACAGGACCTCCGGGGCTCGGGACCTTGCAGACATCCGGTGCCAGCATGGTGAGGTTGCCGCCGCAATTGGTCAGAAGAAACATGCTCTGCTCCTGTGTGCCGGGACGTTTTCTGAAGCGTTTTTTCGGAAATTCCCGGAAGTATTTGTGCTCTCAGCCGATGGTTGACAGCCTGTGCAGGACACTCAGCCGATATGAATGTGTTCGCCGTCCAGGACAACAGTCTTTTTGCTGCGCATGTCCAGGCTTTGCGAGCGCACGCGCAGGCTCTCCTTCGAGGAGACGCGCATGCTCCCGGCCTCGGTTTCGCACAGCCCGTCCACCTTTTCAAGTCTGCGCCTGAAAAAGCCAAGGACTCTGCCAGCCTGCGTGACAAGGTGTTCTGCCTTTGTGTGCACAGCCTGAAACCCCTGTTCCAGGCGCATGCCTGTTGCACGCACAAGGGAGGCGGCAATGTCCACGGCATGGCCTTTCACCTGTATCTTCTGTCCTGCAAGACGCAGGTCGCGGGCAGCTGTCAGGCTGAGCGTTGTGGCCTGCACTGCACAGTGTTCCGGCAGAACAATGCGTGCACAGGCCGCAGCAGTGTCAGCAGCTGTGTCAGCTGCCCTGCTGTCAGGCTGGCTTTCGGCCCTGCGCTCAAGCACAGCCACTATCCAGGCAGAGGCAGGTCCTGCACAGAGCAGGACAGTGTCACCTGTTTCCGGGGCAAGCAGGCAGGAGGCGGCACGCCTGGCCTTCACAAGGCCTGCAGTGTCCGTCACAAGAAAGATATCGTCTACACAGGAAAAAATGTTTGCCTCACGCAGCTGGTACTGGTCCTGAAAACTTAGAGGCTGGCAGGTCAGCTCCTGGCAGGTCAGGGGCTGGCCGGAAAGACTTGGGGCAGAAGACTGGGTCATGGAAAAACTCCGCGCAGGGCCGGTATGGTCAGGGGCTGGTCTGCAGCACAGACGTCAGGGCTGTCGTCAGGGCGTCTGGTATCAGTGTCTGGATTTGAACAGGGCTGGGTTGAACAGCTATTGAACTGGGTCAGAGGGGCAGAAGTGCTCTGCCTGCAAAAGCTCCGTGTCCGTGGGCCGCACCCTGTCAAGGACAGCGCTGGTGAAGATGGTGCCCTGCATGTGGGTGGCATGCAGGCAGGCCAGGGTGAGGTTGGCTGAGGTCAGGTCCGCGCCGTCAAGGATGGCATGGGAAAAGTCGCTGCAGGCACAGTCTGCTCCGCGCAGTGTGGCCCCGGAAAGGTCAGTCTGGCAAAAGGAGGCTCTGGTCAGGGTGCATTGCTCAAAGCGGGCGTGCGCAAGGCAGGCCTTTTGGGCAAAGATGCCGTCACAGGCGCAGGCGTGGAAGACGGCTGCGGAAAGGTCTGTCCCGAGACAGCCTGCGTGCTCTATGCTGCAGTGCACAAACACCGCCTCGCGCACGGACATGCCGCTGCAGGTAAGCTGGGGCAGTGTGCACCTGGTGCAGCGCAGCCCGTCTGCCTGACAGCCTTTGAGCAGCAGCATTCTGCCGCTGCACTGCTCAAGCTGCCAGCCTGTCAGATCTGTGTCGAGCATGCAGCAGGAAGAGAGAAGGCAGGCGTGAAACGTCCCATGGGCAAGGCCTGTGCAGGACTGTAGAATGGCCTTTGCAAGGGAGAGTTCTCTGTACTGCATGGCTCCGGCAAAGGTGCATTCTGTGAAGGAGGCAGTGTCAAAGAGGCATCTTTGCAGCACACAGTCGGAAAAAAGACAGTACTCAGCCTGGGCAGAGGTGAAGTTGCAGTCAGAAAAGGTGCAGGAGTGAAACTGGCAGCTGTGCAGCCAGGCATCTGTGCAGGTGCAGGCAGCAAACTCGCAGCCGGCAAAGATGCAGTTCTCCCAGCTGGCATCACCAAGGTCAAGGCCTTCCAGTCTGCACTGCTCAAGGCGCAGGCCCTGTGCCCTGTGCAAAAGTGAGGCAAGCTCAGCGGCTGTAAGGGAGGTTGTGGAGATGGTCTGTCCGCTCATGCAGGACTCCGTGTCAGGGCAGTGCGTGCCAGGTTGGCATCTGTCAGGCGTGTGGCTGCATCAAGGGTCAGGAAGAGCAGGTCTGCGCCAAAGAGGCTGGCAAAGCGGACATCGCAGGCAGTGAGATGGCAGTCCCTGAGCGCACCGGACAACAAATCCGCCCTGCGCAGGTCGCAGGCATGCAGGGTGCAGGAGAGAAAGCGGCATTCCCTGGCAGAGATGGCTGCACACTGCCCTTCGTACAGCTGGCAGGTTTCAAAGGTGGCCCGGGTCAGCTCTGCCCTGGTGAGCACAAGGCCCCGGGCTGTGCAGGAGAGCCAGTTGCTGTCTGCAGCCTGCACCCGAAACAGGTTTGCAGCATCGAGGTTTGAGAAATAGAGGCGGGCAGATTCCAGGCAGGCTCCCTGGAAGTCTGCGCCTGCAAGCGAGCAGTGTTCAAAGGTTGCTGCACGAAGCGCTGCCCTGGCAAAGGAGGCATGGGAAAGATCGGCAGCAGTGAAGATGGCTCCGTCCAGCTGGCAGCCGCCAAGGTCTGCACTGGCAGCCTGTGTGCCCGCAAAGGTGGCAGCAGAGGCATCAAGGCCTGTGCAGCAGGTCTGCGCAAAGAGGCAGCCGGAAAAGATGGCGTCCCTTGCCCTGGCTCCGGCAAAGTCTGTGCCGCGCAGCACGCAGTCTGTGAGATCCGCGCCGTCAAGGCAGGCTCGCTGAAAGCAGGAGCCGGAGAGATCTGCGCCTGCAAAGCGCGCACCTGTGAGCTGGCAGCCGGAAAAATCACATTCGTGCAGCGTTGCCCCTTCAAAAATCGCTCCTGCAAGGTTGCAGCCGGCAAAGTGCATGCCCACCAGATGCTGCCCGGAAAAATCCATCACCCCGGCAGGGACGTCCACAGGTACGGCAGTGTCCGTACCAGGGTCTGTGTCCTCCGCAGTGCTGCTCCCGTCCCTGCCCTGTGCGCTGTCTTTTTCTGCGTCGTCTTCCCTGCCTGTGTCCGCGCCGCTGTCCTGTGTCGGAGCAGAGCCTGTGCCGGAGGCTGTGTCAGCACCTGTCTCTGCATTTTGGACAGTGTCGGGCACTGTGGCAGGCAGGGGGTCCAGGGCAGCAAGGTCTGCCAGAAGTTCGGGGCTGGCAAGGCCGCATGCTTTTGCCTGCGCAGCAAGGTCCGGGGCAGCAGGAGCCGGAACAGGATCCGGGCTGATCTGTGCTGTGCCTTCGGAAAGCCTGGCAAGAAAGGCTGCTGCCGCTTCCTCTGGCACGGCATGCTGCGCCAAAAGTGCACGCAGGGAAGTGTGCAGCTCTTCATCTGCGTACAGGGCACTGCGCAGGGCGGAAAGCTGTTTTGTGATCTGGGCTGTGCCGAGGGCAGGATCAATGCCCATGGCACAGGCGACATTCTGCATGACAGCGAGCAGGGCGGCATCACCTGCAGGACCATGACCAAGCACTGTGTCCGCGGCCGCAAAGGCTGTGCTGATCTTGTCCGCATCCGCAGGCAGGCCTGCAGCCTGCAGGGACTGGGCCAGCAGGGAGCTCAGCTCGGCAGAGGATGGCTCGGGCTCAGGTGTGGCAAGGGCCTGCTCGCCCAGGGCACGCAGCTGCTGCACAAGGTTGTCACGCACGCTGGCAGGAGCCCTGGTCAGTGCTGCAAAGCGGTCCCCATAGGCTTCCAGGGCAGCATGCCAGGCCTCTGCGTCTGCAAAGTCCGCACGAACAGGAGGTGTCAGGGCAACAGCCTCCATGATGTTGTCCAGATCCTGCCTGGTCATGCCTGCAGGCTGCAGCACAAGGCGCTCCATGGCGTCTGTGTCCTGCATGACAGCTTCCTGCTCTTCCATGGCTGCCAGGGCCTGCTGCATGCCCTGGCTCTGTTTTGCCAGCTGGGCCTCCATGTCGGCAAGGGTGAGCTCAGGAAGGCCGTGCTCGCGAAGGACAGGATTGATGGTCTCAAGGAGTTGGGGCAGGGCCTTCCTGGTTTCTTCGCTAAGGTCGCTGAGCAGCTGCGCTGCAGCAGGAACAGCCTGCGGGGCAGCTGCAGCCGTCTGCACAGCCGCCTGCACAGGCGTGTGCTCAGGCATACGGTCAGGCGCAGCAGCTTGCGGAGCAGGCATATCCGGCGGGGCTGCCGGGGCAGCAGGGGGAGCAGGCTCTGCGGCAGCTGCTGCAGGCGCAGCTGCGTCTGCAGGCTCTGCCTGGGCAGTCACAAGCGCTGTGCGCTGCTGCAAGAGCTCTTCCAGACTGTGTCGCACACCGCGGGCATCTTCATAACAGACCGCCAGGGTGGCAATGTCCGTGGCCCGTTCATCCGTACAGGGGCAGAGCACGTGCCACAGCTGCAGACCAAGGGCTGCTTCCGGGAAGAGCCAGACTGTGTCTGCAACTGCCTGCATCTCGTACCAGCCTGCACGTTGCGGGCTGGCCTCGGCAGCGTACTCGGCAAAGACGCGCAGGCGCTGGCCGGGCAGGGTGGAGACCAGGGGGCCTTCGGGGTGCATGCCTGTGATGTGCACTGCCTCAAGGCCTGTGAAGGGCTGTGCGAGCCGCTGTTCCTCCTGGGCCAGGTTGTACCAGGACCAGTCAAAGTCCGCAGGCGGTGCCGGCCACACGCTGGCCAGCCAGGCAGCATCAAAGGTCCCCGACGGCAGGGGGCGTGTGCAAGGGTCCATGGGCAGCGGGCAGGCCGGATGGGCAGTCTCAAGGACATCCCGGGCCTTCCAGGTGCAGACATTGGGCACAGGGCGGCCGCCATGCACCTCGCAGGCGCCCTTGCCGGCAGGATTGGCAGCACAGCCTGTTCCGCCAAAGGTATGCGCCCAGTCCAGGGGCATGCGGGTGAAGGGTGCAGGCTGTACGGTACCTGCGCCGTCATCCATGCAGTCGCCAAGGATAAGGAAGGTGCGCCTGCTCTCTCCAACGGCAATGTCCACCGCCCACTGGCGCACAGGCCCGTCAGGGGCAATGGCATGGCCTGCTGCCAGCCATTCTGCCTGCTGCTTGGGCAGCCCGAGGTCCAGGATGCAGCCAGAGGGCAGCTGCTCTCCTGCTGCCTGCAGGGCTTCTTCCACAGGGACAAAACTGCCCGGTGTGCGCAGGGAAAAGCCTGCATACACAGTGCAGCACAGCTGCAGCTGAGCTGCATCCGCCCCTGTGGCCAGGGGCATGCAGACAGAGCTGAGATAAAGATGCGGAAAGAGAAGCTTTTCCATAGCAGCCTTTTTCAGGGACCCTTGTTACTTGTCAGCCGGCCCGTTGCCAGCCGGGGCATCAGCGTCAGCCTGTCCGGCTTCAGTCTGTTCAGGTCCGGTCTGCTCAGCTGCAGCCGGAGCAGGGGTGTTTTCCGAACCTTCAGCACCTTCAGCCTCCGCTGCGGGGGATGCTGCAGCAGTATCACTGACAGCGCTCCTGGCAGCACCCATGGCAGGGTCTGTGCCTGCGGCAAAGAAGTCCAGGGTCAGCTGGCCGTTTTCCATGCCAAGGCGCACGTTATCCGCAGGGCTGTCGTCCGCCATGTGCTGCAAAATGTTTCTGGCAAGCACAGGCAGGATGGTGCCGGCAAGCACAGCGTCAATGTTGCGGGCACCGGTGTCTGTCTGGGTGCAGCGCTCTGCAAGCCAGGTGGCCACGGCGGGCTCGGTGTGCAGGAGCATGCCGTTGTTGTCTGCCACCCTCTTTGCCAGGGTCTGCAGCTTGAGGGCGGCAATGTCGGCAATGACATCCCTGTCAAGGCTCACATAGGGCACAATGCGCATTCTGGCCAGCAGGGCAGGCTGGAAATGACGGGTGAGCACAGGACGCAGGGCCTGGATGAGTTCTTCCTGGGAAGGCTTTTTCTGAGAAGGCTGTGCCTGTGCACACAGCGCCTGGGTGATGTCTGAGCCGAGGTTGGAGGTCAGCAGAATGACGGTATTGCGGAAACTGACCGGCGTGCCCTCGCCGTCCGTGAGCACGCCCTTGTCAAAGACCTGGTAGAAGAGCTGCATCACATCAGGGTGGGCCTTTTCCACTTCATCAAGCAGCACCACGGCATAGGGGCGCCTGCGCACTGCCTCTGTGAGCAGACCGCCTTCCCCGTAGCCCACATAGCCTGGAGGGGAGCCCACCAGGCGGGAGACTGTGTGCCGCTCCTGAAATTCGCTCATGTTGATGGTAATGACGTTCTCGCTGCTGCCAAAGAGCGCGTCAGCCAGGGCAAGGCCTGTTTCTGTCTTGCCCACGCCGGAGGGACCGGTGAGCAGAAAGACACCCATGGGCTGCGAGGGCGCAGTCAGTCCTGCGCGGCTTGCCTGCAGCCCTTCGCTGATGCTGGCAAGAGCCGCATCCTGGCCGCGAATGCGGGCGGAGAGGATGTCCTGCAAGTCTGCAAAGCGGGCCGCCTGATCCCGGGCCACCTTGCCTGCGGGAATGCCTGTCCAGTCCGACACCACCCGGGCAATGACGTCTGCCGTCACTTCCACACTGATCAGGGGATCACCACCCTGTTTGTCTGCCAGAGCCGTGCGGGCAGCCTGCAGCCTGGCTTTTGCCTGCGCAAGCTCTTCCGCAGTGTTTTTGGAGGTGTCTGGCTTTTGTGCTGTTTGCCCGGCTTCCCCGTCTGGCGCAGGCGCTGCGTCCTGTGCGGCAGCACAAGCCTCTGCAGCAGCCTGCAGCTTAGCCAGGGCCTTTCGGGCAGCAAGCACTTCGTCTGCCAGAGCCTTTTCCTCCTGCCAGCGTGCTTCCAGTTCAGCTGCCTGTGTGCTGGTGGCGGCAATGTCCGCCTCCAGCTCTGCCAGGCGGGCACTGTGGTCCCCTGCACCCTCATCCGCATCGCGCACAAGGGCTGCCTGTTCGCGCATGAGGGCCTGCACTCTGCGCTCGGCATCCTCCAGGGCTGCAGGACGGGCAGCAAGGCTCACCCGCACTCTGGCGCAGGCCGTATCGAGCAGGTCCACAGCCTTGTCAGGCAGAAAGCGTCCGGAAATGTATCTGGCCGAGAAGTCCGCTGCGCAGCACAGGGCCTCGTCACGCACCAGGACCTTGTGCGCCTTTTCATAGCTGTCCTTGAGGCCGCGCAGGATAAGCGTGGTGGTCTCCACGGAGGGTTCGTCCAGGCGTACCAGCTGGAAGCGCCTGGCAAGGGCTGCATCCTTTTCAAAGTACTTCTTGTACTCCTTCCAGGTTGTGGCAGCGCAGGTGCGGATTTCGCCTCTGGCAAGGGCAGGCTTCATGAGATTGGCAGCATCTGCGCCGCCATTGCCGCCGCCAACCAGCAGATGGGCCTCGTCAATGAAGAGAATGATGGATTTGGGCGAGGCCTTGATTTCCTCAAGAACCCCTTTCAGCCTGCGCTCGAACTCGCCGCGCATGGAGGCGCCTGCCTCAAGCAGGCCCATGTCCAGGCCGAGCAGGGTGGTGTCACGCAGGGTGTCCGGCACATCACCAAGGTGTATGCGCAGGGCAAGACCTTCCATGACAGCTGTCTTGCCCACGCCAGGCTCGCCCACCAGGATGGGATTGTTCTTGCGGCGCCTGGCCAGGATGTCCACCATCTGACGGATTTCCTGGTCTCTGCCAAAGACAGGATCAACTCTGCCTTCCCTTGCCTTGGCAGTGAAATCCTCGCAGAAGCGGGCAATGAAGCTTTCTGCGCCAGGGGCTGCGCCGGCAGGCGCGGCACTGCCGCCTTCTCCTGTGTCCGCAGCCATCCCGCTCTCCTGCACGTCAGCGGAAGCGGACTCCGCTTCCCCGCTGTCCATGGTGCTTGCTGCAAAGGAGCGCAGCAGCAGGGAGGCATCAGCTGATTGCAGAAGGGGCAGGTAGCTGCCCTGGGCATAGGCGTGGGGACGCTTCAGAAAGGCCAGCAGCACACCGCCTGAGCGGATATGGCGGCTGGCAAGGTCAACGGAGGAGACAAGCCAGCCTGCTTCCAGAAGCTCCAGCAGGGCAGGAGAGAAGGCAGGTTTGCCGCTGTTGCCGCCAAGAAGCTGGCTTATGGAACGCTGCAGTTCGCTGGCAAGGGCAGGGATACTGACCTTTGCCTCCCTGAGCATGAGGAAGGCGTCCGAGCGCTCGTCTGCCAGGCAGGCAAGCAGAAAGTGCTCAAAGGTCACTTCATAGTGGCGCTGGCTGACGCTGCGTTCTGCAGCATGCGCAAGGGCTCTTTCGCAGACAGTGCTGCATCGTCTGACAAGCCCCTGCAAGTCTCCGCAAATCATACCTGTCTCCTTTATACCTGGTCTCTTTTCCTGTGTGCCGGATCGAATGGTGTGCGCTGCATCCTGTCTGTATCCTGCCTGCTTCCTGCCGCAGTCTGCGGCAGGAAGCAGGCAGGCTTGTGTGCCAAGGAGGTCCCGGGACTCTCCTGATGCAGTCCTGAAACTGTCCTGGACTGTCTTGAGGCTGTCTCGGGTATGTGCTGGCACGGAAGGTTACTTCTTCCAGTCGTCCACGTATTCGATATTGCCGTCGTTATAGGTCCAGGTGATCTTTGAGTAGGTGAAGGACACCTTTTCCATGTCGGAATAGGGCTTGTTCTCAGGCAGGAAGGTCAGAGGCGTCTCCTTATGCACGGAAACCACAATGGCATCTTCGAGCTTGATGGTGAAGTACTTTTCTTCCTGGCCCACGGGGCCGATGCGGTAGTGATCAAGGGTCACTGTGCACTGCTCGCCTGTGCAGCAGGCCTTGTAAATCTTGGGGCTGGCCTGGTCCACGTGCTTGGTGATGGTGAGGGGATGATGAATGCGCTGTCCGGTGGGCAGGCCGGTGTGGGTGTCCCTGGGGATCTCCACGTCGTGCTCAATGGCGTAGACAAGGACGCAGTCCTTCTTGTCCTGGCCCTGGGGGCAGTCGCCCTTCATTTCGCCCTGGGTCTGACCTTCGATCTTCATGTAGGCGGTAAGTGCCATAGCATTGTCTCCTTACAGAATTTTTGTACAAATGTAGCGGGGATACAGAACGGGGGTGTTTCCTGCCTGTGCAGCATCAGCTCTTGTCGAGCTTGCCGACCAGGGAAAGGGTGAAATTGGCACCCATATACTTGAAATGGGGTCGTGCGAAGATGTCCACGCTGTACCAGCCAGGCTCGCCGGCAACATCATGCACGGCAATCTTTGCCATGCGCAGCGGCCGCTTGCTGCGGGTCACGGCGTCAGGATTGTCCATTTCGGTCACGTACTGGCTGATCCACTTGTTGAGCTCGCTCTCAAGGTCCGTGCGTTCCTTCCAGGTGCCGATATTCTCCCTCTGGATGACCTTGATGTAGTGGGCCAGCCTGTTCATGATCATCATGTAGGGCAGCTGGGTGGAAAGGCGGTAGTTGAGCTCTGCCTCCTTGCCCTCCGGCGTGTTGGGGAAGACCTTCGGCTTCTGGCAGGAATTGGCCGAGAAGAAGGCGGCATTGTCAGCGCCCTTGCGCATGGTCAGGGCAATGAAGCCCTCCTCGGCAAGCTCGAATTCCCTGCGCTCGGAGATCAGCACTTCGGTGGGAATCTTGGTCTGCAGCTGGCCCATGGCCTCGAAGTTATAGACAGGCAGATTCTCCACCGCACCACCGCCCTGGGGGCCGATGATATTGGCGCACCAGCGGTATTTGGCAAAGCTGTCCGTGAGCCTGCCTGCCAGGGCAAAGGCCGTATTGCCCCAGCAGAAATCCTCGGCATTGACTGCATCTTCCTCGAACTGGAAGCTCTTGGCCGGCATGGTGTCCGCTCCCCACGGCACGCGCAGAAGGAAGCGGGGCAGGGTGAGGCCCACATAGCGGGCATTTTCACTTTCCCTGAAGGAGCGCCACTTGGTGTACTGGGGCATCTCGAAGATGGACTTGAGATCCTTCAGGTTGGGCAGCTCCTCCCAGCGCTCAATGCCGAAGAAGGCCTTGCCTGCTGCGCTGATGAAGGGCGCATGGGCCATGGCGCTGACGCTGGCCATGTGCTGGAGCAGGGTCATGTCCTGGTTGCCGGGGCCGAAGTCAAAGTTGCCGATGACAGCACCGACAGGCTGGCCGCCGAACTGGCCGTACTCAGCTGTATAGATGTGCTTGTAGAGACCTGAGCGGGTGATTTCCGGGGCATCTTCAAAGTCATCAAGCAGGTCCTGCTTGGAGGCATTGACAAATTCGATCTTGATATTCTGGCGAAAATCCGTGTTGTCCACCAGATACTTGAGGCCGCGCCAGGAGCGCTCCATGTTCTGGAAGGGCTCGGAATGCATGATGGCATTGACCTGGGCAGAGAGCTGCCTGTCGATTTCCGCCACCATATTGTCCACCAGCACAGGGGAGACCTTGGTCTCGCTGCCTGTGCCCACAAGTTCCTTCAAAAAGGCCTTGAGTCCGCTTCTGGTGGTGTCAAAGCCCTCGTCACCCGGCTTGAGCCTGGTGATCTCCACAATTTCATCCAGCAGACTCACGCCTGCGGAGCTTTCCACAGCAGTCTGTGCCTGACTGGCAGCCTGTTCCTGCATAGCCATTACTTGTCCCCTTCCTTGTCTTCAAGTTCCAGTACTTCGAGCAGGGTCTTGCGGGCCTGCTCGTCCTGGACAAGGTCCTGCAGTTTGCGGCGAAAATCCGGAATATTGGCCAGAGGGCCCTTGAGGGCCTTCAAGGCCTCGCGCAGCTCAAGCAGTCTGGCAAGCTCCGGCACCTGGGAGGCCACTGCGTCAGGCGAAAAGTCACTCATTTTCTCGAACGTCAGATGCACAGGCAGCTGGGCATCAGGCTCTTCGCTCAGACGGTTGGGAACATTGATGGAGAGCTGCAGGCCCTGGGCCCGCATGACATCGTTGAAATTGTCCTTGTCCACAGAAACAGGGGTGCGATCCTCAATGGTGCGGTCATCTTCACGCTGGGTGAAATCGCCGACCACCATGAGCTTGAGGGGCAGTTCCACATCTTCCTGCACATTGCCTGTGGCAGGTTTGTAGACAATATTGACGCGTTCCTTTGGGGCAACTGAACCTTCTTTGGACATGGTATCTCCTTGGGGGCTGGTCTGAGACGGAAGCTGGTCTGAGACGAAAAGCTGACAGGGGCCTTGCAGGTACCGTCCCTGCGGCAGAAGCTTCGCAGTCCGGTCCCGAACAGGCCGTGAAGGTTGCCTGTTCAACTGGAAAATCAAAAATTTCAGGTATGTTCTGCACTGGCTCAAGATGCAGGCGCCCTGTCATTGTAGTGACGATCTGCCAGGGGGAAAAGAGTACAGCCCTGCACAGGAAAAATTTTTCCTGCGAGCGTCTCTGCCCTGCACTCTCAGGCTGAGCCTGCAAGAGGGGCAGGGAGCAGGCATTGCCTGACAAGGCCTGCTTTTGCCGCGTCTTCTGCGGCAAATGCTCGTGCAGTGGCTGCAATGGCCTGGGCAGAAATTCGCAGGCAGCGCTGCGGAACCTGCTCCTTCTCGCAGAGAAAGGCAGAGATGCCGAGCCTGGCAGCACCAAGCCTGGCAGGGGCGGGGGCATTGGCAGCCATGTGCAGGACAAGATCAAAGGCAAGCGGCTGGTAGAGATAGCGGCGCACAATGGCGTGCATGGCATACAGACTGCGTCCTTCGGGCAGAAAGAGAGCCAGTTCCTCACGCCGGACGTTGTACACATGGATGCGGAAGGCGCCTTCGAGGTCGGCGACCTCGCAGCCGATGACATCTTCGCCAAGGCGCATGGAGCCTAAGCGGGCACGCTGGGCAGAAGGCACAGGGACGCTGCGTGGCAGACACTGTTCGATGGCAATGTCCCTTCTGCCCAGCACAAACTGCAGGATCGCTTCCAGCCCGTCTGCCGAGCGGGTGTGCCTGGTGAGCAGGGGAATGCAGGCAAGGTCTGCACAGCTTGTTTGGGCTGCACGGGCAAGGCCTGGGAGTCCGAAGCCGGACAGGGCCTGGAGCAGGTCTGCCAGACGCTCGTCCTTTTCCTCCAGGCTGCGCAGGCCCAGCTTGCTGGCTGTGAAGGCCCGGTAGTAGAGAACATAGAGGGCCTGGTTGAAGATGTCGAGAAAGCGCCTGCTCTCGTCGTGATCGTTTCTGGCCTCCTCGATGAGTTCCTCGGTATAGAAGGCAGGCAGGGGGCTTGAGGCGCCATAGAGGGAGAGAAAGGTCACGGTCATGGCATAGCGTGCCCGTGCCCTGCCGGCGTCTTCCTTCCGTGCGGCCCCTTGCCGTACGTCTGCTCCGCACGGATCTGTCTCTTCCCCGACACAGGAAGCGTCCTCTTCGGGGGCTTTGCGGCGCAGGTCAGTGATGTCCGTGCCGGGATGCGCCAGGGAGAGATCAGGGGAGATGGCAAGGCCGTGGCGCAGAAAGTCTTCCGTGCTTTCCCACGCATCTGCATGCTGGCGCAGGAGCAGACGCACAGCCTGAATGAAGCTGAAGGTCTTCGGCTTTGCCAGCAGGCTTTCCAGTACAGAAGCCGGCGGCTTCCCGGTTACAGCAGCCGGCGGCTTCCCAGTCGTGGCGTCCATGCAAGAGTGTCTCCGCTGTGTTTGTCCGTCACTTCCAGACGGGTCCAGGTATTGATGGTGGCAAAGCGGGCAAGCACCTCATCCAGCACAAGCCCGAAGAGAAAGCGCTCGCCCCTGCCGGCAAAGCATTCGCCGGCAAGCTGCAGGCGCAACACCTGTCCCTGCACAGGTCTGCCCTTGACAAGGCGCATGCCTGGCGTTGCGCAAAAGTCCTGCACAGCTGCAATGCGCTGGCGGTTCAGGGTCACGCGGGCAGGGTCCGGATCCCTGACAGGCAGCCACAGGGACAGAAACTCCTTCATGGCCTCTGTCCCTGCCAGGGGCAGCATATTGGCATGCAGGCAGGAGAATAGGCGCCACTGCAGGTCTGTCTCATCCGGGGCAGGCATGGCCGGAGAGGGCGGCAGGATGTTGCTGAAGGAGGCCATGGCAGGACTTGTGTCCGTTGGCACACGGATGTCTCCCTCATGCAGCTGGTTGGGCAGGCTGTGGTGAAAGCACAAGAGATCGCTGACCAGGGTCTCCCCCTCACCAGGACTTTGTGCTGCGCCGTAGAGCAGGGACACATAGTATTCCATGCGCCCGCTGACCTGGGAGCGTGCCCTGCGCACGGCATAGGCGCCTGTGTTCTGCGTGCGCAGACGTGACCAGGGTTCGTAGATATGCTGCGTCTGTCCGCGCTGTATACCAATCAGTTTGCGGATGGCGTAGATTTCCAGCTGGCGGGCACTGTCCTTTTGCGGGGTAAGGCGGTACTCGTGCCTGTCCTGGCGCACAAGGAAGGGAGCAGAACTGTGGGGAAAGAGATTGACGGCAGGGGTCACATTCAGACGCACAAGGTCAGGGCGCACACTGGCGGGAATATCCTCAGCCTGAAGGTGGAAACGCACGGTCACCCTGGTGGCGGACCTGTCTGCAGTGAGCGGGGCAATGCCTGTCAGGCGCAGGAAGAGAAACTGCTCGGGTAACAGGAAATAGTTGCGCAGTCTGTCCGCTCCGGGAAAAAAGGCGTGGTCAGGTCCTGGCGGAAGAGGAGCAGGCGCAACCTGGCACTGCCCCGGGCGCAGGCGGACAGTGCCTGCCTCAAGGTCAATGCCGCAGCATGCCCTGGAGAGCAGGTACAGCCACTGGCAGGCCTCGGCAAAGGGCGCGTGCAGATGGAAGAGCAGCGCATCCGGCCACCAGTTGCCAATGCCTGCAGGGGAGGTGATGCTGACCTCAAGCGTTGCTTCCTTCGGGCTTTTGTGCACAAGTGTGCTGCGCACGCTGCTGACAGGGTAGATGCTCATGGCCCCGAAGGGGGTGTAGGTGCAGCGGGTGCCGCCGACCTCCACACTGTCAAGCCTGGTCTCTGGCCCGATGTGCTGCACGCCCTGGACCTGGGGGTCCGGGAAGAACTGGACCAGGGTCTGGGACGGCATGGCCCTGAGCATGTTCGGCGCAGTCAGATCAAGCAGGCCCTGCACAATTTCCGGAAAGTTCTGATCCAGGCGCTCGTTGATGAGTCCGCACAGAAAGGCTGTTGCCTCAAGCAGGCGCTCCACATCCGGGTCAGTGCTGCGTGAGGCAAGCAGCGGAGCAATGGCCGGATGCTCCCTTGCATAGTCCGCTCCGAGCTCCCGCAGGTAGGCGAGTTCTTCTGCGTAGTAATTCTTCATCACGCATCGGCAATTCCTCCCCTGCCTGGAAGGCAGAGAGGAATCGCCGCCTCCCTGCTTAGAAAATCTGGATGAGCTTTGATTTCATGGAGATAACTTTGGCCCTGCCGGCATGTATGTCAACACCGGTGCCGGCTATTGCTATCTTACTCTTCCCTTTCGGGGTCGTCAGCAGGACTTTGTCTGCCTGTGCTGTCAGAAGATTTGATTTCATGGTGATATGCTCGCTGGCACTGTGTATGAGTTTGATCGTTTCCGGATCTTCTGTTTTCAGGCCGCGATTCTTGCTGTCAAGAAGAGAAAACACGCCGTCTTTGCAGGTGAAGGTGACTTTTTTCTGCTGGGATGTATGACTGATGGTCAGGGCATCCCCATCTGCGGCTGCAGTGGCGGTAATCTGCACAGGACCAGTGTTGTTCAGGGTCATGGTGCCGTTTTCATTTTGCAGCGTGACATTGCCGTTTTCATTCTCAAGGCTGACATCACCCTTTTTATTTTGCAGGGTGACATAGCTTTTCAGCGTTCCACTGCCGGGATTTGCCTTGTCGGGCGCAAGTTGCAGCGTCAGACTCCCCCATGTGTCCTGTCTGTCGCCACACTGTGCCTGATAGTTTGCTGCTTTCTGTCTGATGTCAGGATCCCTTTTCGTCGCCAGGATGGTATTTATTTTATCTATATGTGCCACCATAGTTCTGGAATCATCATTACCTTTCGTTGTTATTTCTACCAGAGGTGCATGGGCAGACATCTCCTTTGCAGAAATAAGACGCAGCGTATGTGATGTGGCAGACGTGGAATTCTTTGAGAATGAGGCGATATCTCCTCCTTTGACAACCTCCGTTGTGGGATCATTAAATTTCGTTTTGTAAAACATCGTCAGGGCGTCCTGTTTGGAGACTGAGGTGAGGGACTGGATATCCTTGAAGGAGCTCAAGACCAGACCATCATCGGCAAGAGTCAGATGCAGCCCCTTTGCTGCGCCAATCAGGGGGCCATTATTTGCGTTCAGCAGGATGCCCTTGGGGTCTGTCCCGAGTGCAAATTTGTATAAGGAATAATTCGTCACTATCTCGGCAACAAGAGAAGGAACTCTTGCAGTGAGAGCAGTCATTGCTGCCGATATCCTGGGAGACAGGTGCTTTTTCTTCTCTGCGTTTTCATCATCCTTTTTACTGTCTTTTTCCTTGCCGTCCTTTTCATCCTTGTCAGTACAGAGCTCATATAAAACGCCTGATGTCACATCAAGTGCAGTTGTTGTCAGGAATGTGAAGAGACATTCTTTTGTATATTTTTTTAAATCATCTTCATTCATTCTTGTGCTCAGCTTTAATGTACTGTTAGTATCACCAGATGTGAGCACAGCAGAATACGTATTGGAATTAATTTTCTTCCCAAGTTTGAGTAATTTGTCTGTACTTTTTGCAGTTTTTATGAGGGCAATCAGCATTGACAGGGTATTGACACCAATGTCCTTTCTGTCACTGGACAATTCTGGTGATGACGCTTTCTTTGTGTCATTGTAGACAGGCAGGTATTTCTTGCCCCATTTCGCAATATCATTTGTGATGGAGATGAGGTTTTTCCAGTCCAGGAACTTGAAGGAGCCGTGGCTTGCCTCGATGGTCTGGAGAAAGCCGGCGCCAACAGAGTTGCTGATGCCCGCTGAACTCGATGCCGTGGTGGTGACGCTTGAGTACTCATTGTCCGAGAACTTCAGCAGAGCATCAGTACTGCCTGAGGACATGACAATGCCAGAGCGTGCGCCGGTGTTGAGCACAAGGCCCTGCTTGTCTGTATCGGTATTAAAGGAAAGTCCCCCGCCTGCTGCAGTCAGAATGCTTGTGCCCTGCGCTGTGGAGGCATTTTCCATGGAGCCTGTTTCCGCATTGCTGACAGCGCCGGCAATGACAGGCCTGTCAGGGTCGCCGTCAAGGAAGGTGATGAGCACTTCCACGCCGGGAGAGAGCGGGAAGGCGAAGCCGTGTCCTGCACCGACATGGGGCTGCATGCGCCGGACCCAGCAGGAGGATCTGCCGGATGCGTGGTCTGAAATATCCTGGGGAAAGACAACCTTGTAGCAGCCGGCATCATTGATTTCTGCCACAGGAGAGTCTCCTGCCGAGTCAATGAAGGCAGTGATCATGCCGCTTACCTTGTTGCGCTGTGTGGCACGTGCAGGACGAAACTGCACGTCTGAGGGGATACAGGTAAAGGAATTGCGGTAGTACAGGCGGTCCGCATTGCTGATGGGCACGCCAATGGCCTGGGAGAGGTAGGCCTCCTGACTGCCTTCGTGACGGACGCGTGTGAGCAGGTATTCCCTGTTGAAGGACGCGTCATAATGCTGTTCCAGGGAGAAGCAGAAGCCCGGGCGCAGCCTGGGATTGGCGCTTGCCCCCTGAAAGACTCGTGCAGTGCACTGCAATGCCTCGGCCCGCAGCTTTGCCAGGCGGTTGCCTTCCGCTGTGGTGGTGAAGCCCTCGCCGTAGTAGTAGACCTCGCCAAGACCTGCGGGGGACACTGTGCAGGTGCCCACTACAGGGCGATTGGGATTGAGCCAGTCGTATTCGCGCAGGATGACGCGGTTCGGCAGAGGCGTGCAGGTCAGGGAGAAGGAGGTGATGACTTCTTCCCTGTGGCTGCTCTCCATGCCTGAGCCAGGGGAGTAGCGCAGGGGATTGGTGCCTTCTATGACTGTATGGGTGAGCTTTGAGTCGGTAATGACCAGCCGTTCGCCGCTGCTGCCTTCCTCAAAGAAGTAGTAGAGGCCGTCGTGCTCCATCTTCCAGGACATGTAGTCAAAAAGACTCTCATTGTTCTGCATGGAAAAGTCCCTTGGAGCATAGTCTTCAGCAAGGCGGAACTCGTAGTCCGGAGCAAAGACGCCCAGTTTGCCAAGGCATTCTTCAAGAAGCTCACGCACAGACTTGTCAATGAAGAAGTTATTCTGCACGGATCTTGTGTAATACCACAGTCCGGGATGCAGGGTGAGCTCGTAAAAGGTCCAGTCGTTATAGCGCGAGGTCTGCACAATGCTGCTGATCCAGCCGCTGAAAACAGCATCCCTGTCCTGGTCCGCACCCCTGATGGTGAAGGTTGCCCGTGCTGAAAGCATGGCTTCAAGAGGCAGACTGTCCTTTTGCGTGGCTATGCGGATGGTAAACTGATACAGCTCGCTCAGGCCCTCGCTGCCGGAAAAACGGATAACCAGCAGAGCATGATCCTCCGGGACTGCCTCGGAGCTGAAGGTAAAGCGCTCTTTGGAAAAACTGTTGTCCTGTGCACACATGGAAAGACTCCCTGGCATGAACTGGCCTGAGCGAAAAACAGCTGATATGAATGTAAAGACGGGGCGGCCTGCCGGACAGGCAGGGAAAAGGCCGGGTGGGGGAAGGTGTGGGAAGGTGTGGGAAGGAACAGACGCAGCTGAAAGCAGCGGCAGAAATTGTGCCGGACACTACCTGCTCGTTGCGACATCCCGGGTGCAAGCATGTCTCCAGGGTATACCCTGTCCGGCGTGATGCCTGCAACTGGCCGGAAACTGCCCGCGTTCTGCCGGCTGCAGCCGGGGAGGAGACAGAAAGCGTGTGGAAAGAGCTTGTGACAGCCCTCCGGGCCGGACTCTTGTGCATGTTCTACTGCAAAAACGAGACAGGACGCAAAACAGGTACTACCTGCTGAAACAGCCCCCCTGCCCGGGGCGTCGGGCTGTTGCTGGCGGGAGACGGAAAGCCTGTGCAGGCCAGGCGGAAGAGTGGACCATGGTGCACCAGGGTACAGGCTGGCTGGCAATGTCCCGAACCTGCCCCGCTTACTTCGTTGTCCGGCTGGCTCCTGGCAGAGGAAAGACTGGCCCGGAACCAGCGCCGGCCTTGTGTTCAGGCTGGCTTTGAGGAAAGGCCTGAGCCAGGGAGGGACCTGCAGCAGCAAGAGCGTCCAGGGCATCGTCTGCAAGCAGGCAGACAGAAGAACTGTTGTCAGAACTGCTGTCAGGACTGGCAGCAGTCGGCGTCACAGTTGCCACATCTGCCGGCGTCCTCATCGGCGCGTCAATTGGCGTGTCCATTGGCGCGTCTGCCGGCTCATGCTGCGGCAGTGTCGGTCTCGGGGGAGGCGGCAGGGTAAAGGCTCTGCGCATCAGCGCGTCAACATCTGCTGGTACTGACATGGGGGAACTCCCGATGGCGGGGGTGGGGGAAGTGTGCTGTGATAGACGGGATGCAGGCAACAGCCATTCTGCATCCAGTCCCCGTCTCCTGCGTTCCGGGCAGGAGACAGGGAGCGGTGCTGTTATGCCTGGCTGTTAAGCATGGCACGGGCATCGGCAATGGAGACAGACACACCTGTCCTGTCGTCGCTGCCCGCGAAGAAGGTAATGGAGGTTGCGCCGGCTGCTTCAGCACGGGAAAGGCGGCTTTCCACAAATTCTCTGCTTGCAGGGCCACTCTGTACCGAAGCAGCTGCAGAGCCGGCTCCGGAAGTGGCATAGCCGATGCGCAACGCTGTTCCTCTGCTGCCAGCCTGGAAGGCGTACTTGTCAAAGCCTGACGGCAGGGCAGTTCCGCCGGCAATGCTGTCGAGCTGATCGTCGCTGAGACTGTGAATGGCGGTTGTCATGGGGCATCTCCTCGCTGTCCTGTCACTGCGCTCGGGAAAATCAGGAATTGAGCCAGCTGTTGATCTGGTTCAGAGAGACGTCCACACCCTGTGTCTTGTCTCCGCCCTTGTACAGAGTGATATGGTCAGCACCAGAACGCGCGGCATCCTGGACTATTCTCGCCATGCATTCCGTGCTTGCCGGAACTGTACGTATTGTTATCTGCGTCAGATCTTGAACGCTGGTGCCGCTGGAACTGCCGGAACTGGCGCCGTACTGAAGATAGATCGCATCCTTGCCATTGCGGCCCGGGAAGACGAACTGCTGAAGCGCCGCCGGCAGAGCAGTCCCGCCGGCAATGCCGTCAAGCTGTTCGTCGCTGAGACTATGAATGGTGTTTGTCATGACTGTTCTCCTTTGGGGAGTGTGCCCTATCTGTTGATCCTCCTGAGAGCCTTCCCGATATCCCCGCCTCCATAGGTGGGGGATGCACGGGCGATCAACAGAAACGGAACACTCCCCTCCTTTGTTTCTTGTGTTCCTGTGCCTCTTCCTGACTGCTGTCAGGTATCTGGCGGCATCTGGCAGGTTCCTGGTGGTTGGGGAAAATCAGGCCTGGATGCACCCGGGTCTGACGTCTGCCCCCGAAAAATGATGCTGCATGTTCTGCTGAAGACGGAGCGTGAAGACTGCGTCTGAATGGTGTGTCTGAGCTGTGTCTGAAAGCGCTGAGAACATGTCCTTTGTCCCTGAGACGAAGCAGACAGGCAAAGGGGGTACAGGAAGGACAAAAAAAATTTCGCGCCTGCCGGGTCTGCGTCAGCTGCGGCCCTCAGTCAGGGTCTGCAAGGTCGGCAAGCAGGTGTTGCAGCTTTTTGCCGGCTCTGTAGATGCGCACCTTGACCAGATTTTCCGAGGCTCCTGTCAGGGCAGCAATTTCCTTCAGTGAATTGCCGCCGATCCTGGACAGGGTGTAGGCAGTACGCTGCTCTTCGGGAAGCTTTGCCAGCTCCCGGATCAGACGCTTGCGCAGCAATGCGTCCCCGTGCATGTCTTCCGTGGCCGGCTCCCTGCCATCCTGATCCCGCACATGCGCCATATCCTCGCACAGGTTCTGACGCCTTGTGCTGCGCCAGACATCCGTGCGCAGATGGCCGGCTGTGGCAAAGAGCCAGGCAGCAGGCACTTCCCTGTTGCAGAACTCCTGCCTGCTGCGCCACAGACGCAGAAAGGTCTCCTGCACTATGTCGCAGGCTGTGCCGTACTCTGTGCCCCCTGCCACAAGCCAGTTCACAAGGCGGCCGGCATGTGCGTCATACAGGGCATTGAAGCGTTCTTCAGTCAGCATGCCTGTCCTCCCTGACAGTGTCAGACAGAGTCTGTGCGGCATCAGGCTGTGCAGACGAGCCTGTGCCGGACGCAGCGCTGTCCGTGCCGGTCCTGTCCCTGCTGTCCTTTGCCCCTTTTTGCTGCACCTGCCTGAAGGCAACCGCAGGGTGCACTGTCTGCCACAGCTGTGTGACGGCCGAAGCCACATTTTGGGCAAGTCTGTCAGGGTGATATCCCTTGCCGTCCGCTTCCTGGGCAATGGCCCTGCAGGTCAGAAAGATGGTCTGTGCGCCGAGCCAGTTCCAGAATGTGGGCTCGGTGTGCTCACTGCCATGCCACTGCCGCCAGAAGTCCTGTTCCGGCTCGAACAGGCTGACGTACGGGAGAAAGAGCGGAAAGGAGAGTGCCGGCAGAAGGGCTCCGTGCAGGTAGTCATTGCCGTAGACGGGAATGTTCAGCCCGCGTCTGTTCCAGACCGTGTCCAGCATCAGCAGATCCTTTTTGTCTCCGGAAAAGACAATGGCATCAATGCCCCTGTTTTCTGTATACAAGTCCACCACGTTTTGCAGGGCAATCTCGCCTAATGGCGGGCTGTAGTTGAAGCGGAAGACTTCAGCCTGCGGCAGCTGCCTGCGGATTTCCTGCTCGCAGACATTGGCATAGAGCCAGCCGTAGCCGTCAGTATCTGCGTGTCCCAGCAGCAGAATACGAGTGAAGGCGCGGCTTCTCAGGTGGCGAACCAGAGCATTGGCCCAGAGGGTCAGCGGAGGATAGAGGGACACATAGGTATCCGGCTCAAGTGTCGGCAGCATGGGGTCGGGCTGGCTCACAGGGGAAATCAGGGGCAGGGCCTGAAACTGCCCGAGTGCGCGCAGGCTGGGCACACTTGCCGTGTGCGGCGGCCCGAAGGCTGCTGCCATGGCTTTTGTGTCACAAAAATGCTGCATGGTGCGGCGCATGGCCTCAAGGCCCGGGGAAACAGTGTGCACATCAAGCCTGACGGGTCTGCCGCACAGGCCGCCTTGGGCATTGACGATCGCAGCTGCAAAGCGCATGCCGGCAAGGGCCTCTCCGCTTTGCGGGGTGAGCTCGTCATGCATGACCCCGAACAGCCACTCGGAATGTCTGGCAACGGCCTTTGTGCGCTCATGCAGAAAATGGCTTCTGTGGTTGCGATCTACCAGGGAGCCTGCCTCAAAGACTTCCAGGCTTTGCAGTACAAAGAAGATCAGGGCTGCACTCAGCGCAACAATAATGGCGTTTTTCATAGCTCTCCCCTGGTCTGCACTTGTGTGGGCTGCTCTGGCTGTGCGGGCTGCCCCGGCTGCCCAATCTGCATGGCCTGCCCCGGCTGTGCTGATGGCAGCTGTGTCTTCTGGCGCAGGGCCAGGCTGCGAAAGACGCCGTCCCTGGCCATGAGCTCTGCGGCAGTGCCGCACTGTACGATCTTCCCCTTGTCCAGCACATAGATGCGGTCTGCATTGACAATGGTGGAAAGGCGATGGGCAATGATGATGCGGGTGAGGCCTGATGCATCAAGATGGCGCATGACGGTCTTCTGTGAGGCATTGTCCAGGGCAGAGGTGGATTCATCCAGGATCAGCAGGGCAGGGTGCCCCACCAGGGCCCTGGCAATGAGGATGCGCTGCTGCTGGCCACCGGAAATGGTTTCTGCAGAGACCACAGTGTGTATGCCCATGGGCAGTGCCTGCACCGTGTCAGTCAGCGCAGCCTTTTCCAGGGCCTGCCAGGCATCCTCCAGGGTGTAGCGGGT
>CASEWR010000168.1 GCA_949291675.1 uncultured Desulfovibrio sp.
GCCCTGTGCCCTGTACCGCACATTGCCCTGGAAGGCAGGCGCGGGGGCTCTCCCCTGGCTGTGGCCACACTGCACGCACTGCTGGAACTGGTGCCGGAGTGAAACGAGCGCCAGGCAGGGACACAGGGCAGGCACGCCGCACAGCAAGCGTTTGCGCCTGCGCAGACCAGACAAAGTGCCGGAGACAGGCTATGACAGCAGAAGAACAGAGCAGCACACAGCAGGACGGACGCCTTCTTGCCCCCATCCCTGACGCATGGGAGTACTGGGACGGCACGCCTCTGCCAAAGAGCGGGGCACTGCGCTGGGGCTATACCTCGGGCGCCTGTGTCACTGCAGCCCTGGCAGCCTCCTGGCTTGCCCGCAAGGACCCTGCCTTTGACACAGCAGGCTCTGTCTCCCTGCTCTTTGGCGATGGCCAGGTCCGCTCCCTTCCCTTAAGCCCGGGTCTTCCTCAGTTTCCGGGCTATTGTGTCATCCGCAAGAATGCCGGCGATGACCCGGACTGTACCCACGGCATGCTGGTAGCCTGCCGTCTGCGCCCCCTTGAAGCCTGTGAGACGCCGGACACCGGAGAGCCTGACGCAAAGGACGTGCTCTGCCAGGTCGGGGAGGCCCGGGTGTGGCTGCACAATGTCTGCGGGGTAGGCCTTGTGACCCTGGACGGGCTGGACTGCCAGCGCGGGCACTGGGCCATCAATCCCGGCGTTGTGCGCATGCTTGCTGCCAACCTGACCCGCCTTGGCCTGAACGAAGGTAACTGGGTGGGCGACATTGCCATTCCTCAAGGTGAAGCTCTGGCAGCCAGAACCCTGAACACAACCCTGGGTGTCATGCATGGCCTTTCCCTGCTGGGCACCACAGGCCTTGTGCGCCCCTTCAGCCATGATGCCTATGTTGCCAGCGTGCGCCTTGCCCTGCGCTGTGCGGCACAACTCAGTGATACCGCTGTCCTGTGCACA
This sequence comes from uncultured Desulfovibrio sp., assembly GCA_949291675.1. Taxonomy (GTDB): domain Bacteria; phylum Desulfobacterota; class Desulfovibrionia; order Desulfovibrionales; family Desulfovibrionaceae; genus Desulfovibrio. The sequence goes on from CASEWR010000168.1 coordinate 963, forward strand.
GGCACACGCACCCGGCAGGCTGCCAGCACGTGGTGCGAACAGCCTGCGCAACGGGCCCTTCTGGGGCACCTTGCCGGGGAGAGCTTTGTTGCCATTGCCGATTTCCTTGGCGAGAGTCTGCGTGCGGCACGAGAATGCGCCCTGAAAAAAGTTCTTGTCTGCTGTATGCCGGGCAAACTGCTCAAGTATGCGGCAGGCTGTGACAATACCCATGCCCACAAGGTCACCCAGGCCCTGGAGCTGCTGCTCGACACCATTGCCGACATCTTCCCTGAGCGCAGCAACCTTGCCCGCGAGCTCGCCGACCAGCCAAGCATGCGCGCAGTGCTGGCCTTCTTTTCTGCAGAGGAACAGACCCGCCTCTTCACCCGCCTGGCAAATCTTGCCCTGAAAAATTTTGCCGCCCTGTGCAGCGCAGAGACTGCCTGTACCGGCACCAGGGGCCCTTGTGCTGACATGCCTTCCTTTGCCATTCTGCTCACGGACTTTGCAGGCACACCCCTGCACTTTTTCCCGGACCAGGCCTTCTGCAGCTGCTGACAGACAGGTTACAGATCCGAAAAATGGAGGCTCTCATGCCGCAAGACCCCTCTTCCCGGCGCAGCCCGGAGAGAACAGCCCCCGGGCCCGGCTCGCTGGACGTCTATTCCTGCGGCACGAGCATGCCCCTCTCAGTGCCCGATGCCTGCAGGACATACGACCATATCTGTGCCTCGGACAAGCTGATCCGCATGCTCAAAGACTCCTGGGAGAGCAGGCAGGATGCTCCTGCTGTCGAGTTCCACTCCCTGCTCCCTGCACCGCGCAAGGTCCTGCTTGCTGCAGCCCGCCTTGCCGAACAGGGTGCCAGAGTGGCCATTCTCTCTACCGGAGACTCCCTCTATAACGGTCTTGGCAGCACCCTGCTTGGCGTTCTTTATGATGCCTGGGACCTGTGCGGCCCGCAGGACATGGCAAGGCTGCCCTTCACCATCAGTTTCCATCCGGGCATCACGGCCTTCCAGTTCCTCTGCCACAAGGTGGGCATTGCCTGGAGCGACGCCGAACTCTTCTGTGCCCATCACTCCGCCATCCAGCCCTGGCGCGTTTTGCAGGCAAGGACTGCCATGATCTATGGAGGCCTGCCCCTCACAGCCGCCATGCTGGCCCAAAAGCTCTGCGACTTTGATCCGGGCAGTGCGAACAGGCAGTGCGTGCTTGCCGAAAACCTGGAGACAGAAGGCGAACACATCCATCTCTGCACCCTTGCCGAGGCAGCAGCTCTGCGCACCAGCCCCACCAGCATTCTTATGCTGCTGCCCGGGGGCCACAGGCCCCGTCCTCTGCCTCTGGGCCTTGAGGATGCACACTTCCGCTTTGAGAACCACTGCCTGACCAACCGCTATGTCCGCCCTGTGGTGCTCTCCTGTCTGCGTCTGCCGAGTCAGGGTGTGCTCTGGGACCTTGGCGCAGGCTCAGGCTCCGTGGGCCTTGAGGCAGCACTGCTGCAAAAGGAGCTCACCGTCTGCGCAGTGGAGCAGTTTCCCTCCCGCTGCGACAATATCAGGGCCAATGTCGACCGCCTTGGTGTGCCCAATCTGTCCCTGACCATGGGTGACATCCTGCAGGTCATGCCTTCCCTGCCTGCACCGGATCGCGTCTTTGTCGGCGGTGGCGGCAAGGCTCTTCCCCTGATTCTCAAACAGGCCCTGGCGCGCCTTGATGCCGCAAATCCCGATGCCAGACTTGTGGTCACTGCCATTACCATGGAAACCGTGGCCATGCTCACCCAGTTCGACAAGGGCGAGTGTGTTGAGGCCCTGTCCCTGGACATTGCCGTGCGCACGCCCATGAGCAGCGCTCGCTACAGCTTTCTTGCCCCTGCCAACCGCATTCATCTCTTCACCTTCCGTCCCCGCAGCTGAAGAGCAAGCCTGCCTTCTCAAGACAGGCTGGCTGACACTGTCGTCTGGCACAGACAGTCAGGCCCTGCTCTAAGGACGCAACTATGTTCACGAGGTGTGACCATGCATGACTCAGCATCTTCTTCCTGCCAGCAGTCCCAGGCAACGCATCCTGTGGTGATCTTTGCCGGCGCAGGCCCTGGCGCTGCAGATCTCATCACCCTGCGCGCCAGACAGGCTCTGGACAGTGCCGATCTGGTCATGTACGCAGGCTCCCTGGTCAATCCGGCCCTGCTTGCCTCCTGCAAAAAGGACTGCCGCATTGAGGACTCCTCGCATCTTGCCCTGGACGAGCAGGTCCGTATCCTGGCAGAGGCAGCAAAGAAGGGCCTCAACGTTGTGCGCCTGCACTCCGGGGATCCCTCATTGTACGGAGCTATACGCGAGCAGATCCAGGGGCTGGCAAAGGAAGGTGTTGCTGTTGCCGTCATTCCCGGTGTCACCAGCGCCTTTGCCGCAGCTGCCAGCCTGGCTTTGGAATACACTGTGCCCAATGTGAGCCAGACGCTGATCTTCACCCGCTCCAGGGGCAGAACCCCTCTGCCCGAGAGCCAGAGCCCGGCACAGCTTGCCAAAACCAGAGCAAGTCTGGTCTTTTACTTAAGTTCCGGGCACTTCAAAGAGCTCACCAGGGAGCTGCAGGAAGAAGGCGGCCTTGCCCCTGACACGCCCTGCGCCATTGTCTGCAGGGCAAGCTGGGAGGATGAGCGCATCCTGCGCGGCACCCTGGCTGACATTGCAGACCAGGCAGAGGCAGCAGGCATACAGCGCCAGGCCCTGCTGCTGGTGGGCGAGGCCCTTGGTGATCCCTCCGCCACAAAGTCCCTGCTCTATGCAGACTCCTTCTCCCATGGCTATCGCAATACCCTGGAGGATGAGGCTTTCACAGGCTCGGTGGCAGTGCTGGCCTACTCCGAAAAGGGCAGGACAAAGGCCAGGGAAATCTGCCAGGGGCTGGGCAGTCAGGCACGTCTGCTGCCTGCCGGCACAAAGCCTGCTGCCTGCTGGGACAGCTATGCAGGCATTGTCTGCGTTGGTGCCACAGGCCTTGTCATGCGCCTTGCAGCCCCGCTGTTGCGCGACAAGGCAACGGATCCTGCCCTGGTGAGCATTGACGACACAGGCCGCTTTGCCGTGAGCCTTGCCGGCGGCCATCTTGGCGGTGCCAACAGGCTGGCCAGGCGCGTGGCCCGCATCACCGGCGGCCAGGCTGTGGTGAGCACTGCCACGGACAGCAACCATCTGCTGGCCTTTGACGAGGCAGCTGCCAGGGAAGGCGTGCGCATCCTCAACACAAAGGCCATTTTAGCCTGCAACAAGGCCCTTCTGGAAGGCAGAGCCATTGATTTCTGCGGCCCCGAAGCCATCTGGGAAAAGTACTGGGCTGATACTGCATGCGTGCACCTGTGCAGGGAAGGTGAAACACCCTCTGCCGCCATTCGCGTGTACTGGGATGCTGTGCCCGCCAGCGAGCCTGATGCGAGGACTTTGTGCATCACCTCCAAAAGCCATGTGCTTGGTGCAGGCTGCCACAGCGGCCTTGATCCCGAGCGCTTCTGCAGGCAGGCCCTGGACTTTCTGGCAGCCCACAAGCTTGACGCCTCGCGCATTGCCGCAGTGGCAAGCATAGAGAGCAAGGCTGCAGAGCCAGCCATGCAGGCTCTTGTACAAGCTCTTGGCTGCCCCTTTGTACACTTTGGCAGCGACGAGCTGGCCGGGGTAAGCGGCACAGTCACCACCTCTCAGACCGTGCACAAGTACATGGGCACCTCTTCCGTCAGTGAGGCAGCAGCCCTGGCTGCAGCCCGCTCCCTGGGCAGCAGGGGCACGCTGGATGTGCCCCGCGAGACCAGGGAGAAGGTCATGACCTTTGCCCTGGCCCGCATTGGGCATAACGCGCCTGCCAGCTCAGCCTCTGCTGCTGCGCAGGCTGCAGCAGGCAGGGGCATGCTGGTGGTGGCAGGCCTTGGCTCAGGCCATGCAGAGAGCATCACCCCCGAAGTGCGCACAGCCATCCTGGAAGCGGATGTCATTGCCGGCTATACGGCCTATACGGCCTTTGTGCGCCCCCTCCTCGAAGCAGAGGGTCTGGAAAAGGAGTTTGTGGAAAGCGGCATGCGCAGCGAGATTGAACGCTGCCGCAGGGCCCTGGAAGAGGCCAGGCAGGGCAAAAAGGTCTGCCTTGTCTGCAGCGGAGACCCCGGTCTTCTGGCCATGGCAGGCCTTATTCTGGAGATGCGCGCACAGATGCCCGAATTTGCCGCAATCCCAGTGAAGGTGCTGCCCGGCGTGTCCGCAGCCCTGCTGGCTGCAGCCCGCCTTGGTGCACCACTGCAAAACGGTGCCGTCCTGCTCAGCCTCTCTGACCAGCTCGTGCCTGCGGACGAAGTGCGCAAAAACATGCACGCTGCCCTGGACAGTGCACTCACTGTGGCCATCTACAATCCTGCAGGTCGCAAGCGCCGCGCCCTGCTCCATGAGACTGTGGCGTACGCACAACGCGCACGCAGCGAAGCGTGCTGGTGCGCCATGGTACGCCATGCCGGACGGCCTGAGGAAACGAGCTGGATTGGGCAGCTCAAGGATCTGCCCGAGGATCAGGTGGATATGTCCACCCTGCTCATCATAGGCAGCAGGCGCATGCAGTATGTGGACGGCTTCCTGTTCGAGGCCCGCGGCTACGGGGACAAGTATGCAGACAAGCTTGCCACCCGGACAGCCGGTGAGACAGAGCGTGCCGCAGCTGCAAGGCCGGCTGAAGAGACTGCCAGCCATGCCTGAGCGCCCGCTTGCCTTTGTGCTGGCTGCTCCCCATTCCGGCGGCGGCAAGACCACGGTGTCCCTGGCCCTGGCAGTGGCGCTGAAGCGCCAGGGCCTGACTGTGCACGGCTGCAAGTGCGGTCCTGACTATGTGGACCCGACCTTCATGAGCCAGGCCTGCGGGCATCCCTGCCTCAATGTGGATACCTGGCTCATGGGGGAGGAAGGCGTGCGCGCTGTCTTTGCCCGCCAGGCAGAGCATGCCGATGTGGTCCTTGTGGAAGGCGTCATGGGCCTGATGGACGGCAGAGAGCCGGGAAGCCTGACAGGAAGCACCCTGGATGTCGCCAGGGTGCTGGATCTGCCTGTGATCCTGGTTGTGCATGCCAGGGGCATGGCAGGCTCCATTGCCCCCCTGGCAGACGGTTTTGCCCGCGCCTGTTCCAGGGTTGGTGTCCGCCTTGCCGGCATCATTGCCACCTGTACAGGCTCGCAAAACCACGTTGCGGCCCTCAGACTTGCCCTGGAACAGGCCCATCTGCCGCCCCTGCTCCTGACCCTGCCCAGACGCGAGGATCTGGCACTGCCCTCACGTCAGCTCGGCCTTGTGCCTGCAGAAGAAGTTGCACACTGTACAGCCACCCTGGACAGACTGGGCGCTCTTATTGCCGCTGGGGACCTGGAGAGGCTGACAGCTGCTGTGCGCGCTGCCAGGGTATCTGCAAGGGCGCAGGCAGGGGCCAGCCTTGTCAGCTGCACAAAGCCTGAAAGCTGGCCCGCACCAGAGCCCTGCACAGCCCTGGCGCAGCAGGGGCACTGTGTGCAGGCGCCCAAAAAGCGCCTGGCCATTGCCAGGGACGAAGCCTTCTGCTTCTACTACGAGGAAAACTTCCGCCTCCTGCGGGAACTTGGCTGGGAAACAGTGTTTTTTTCTCCCCTGCGTGACACCTCCCTGCCGCCAGCCGATGCGCTCTACCTTGGCGGCGGCTACCCTGAAGTCTTTGCAGCCCGGCTTGCCGCCAACAGCTCCATGCGCGCAAGCCTCTGCAGTGCAGCCATGGAAGGCCTGCCTGTGTACGCGGAATGCGGCGGCTACATGTACCTGGCACAGGCCCTCACACAGCCTGAGAAAGGCAGAGAGGGCGATGTGCACAGGCATGCCATGGTTGGCCTTGTCAACGGCACAGCCCGCATGGGAAGCAGACTGCGCTCCTTAGGCTACAGGGAAGCCTCCTTCCTGGTGCCATTGCCCTTTGGCCTGGATGTCCTGCTGAATGAGGTGCCGCATAATGTGCCGGACGGGGCGCCTGATGGGGTGCCGGATGGCAGGCGCATTGTGCGCGGCCATGAATTTCACTGGTCAGACATGGAGCTGCACGAAGCAGTGACACCCCTTTACACCACTGTGGCAAAGGACGGGACAACACAGTACGAGGGCCTGGTCACAGGGCCGTACCACAATGTCCTGGCAAGCTATTTACACGCCTACTTCCCCTCTCTGCTCTTTCTGAACAGGAGGGGACAGACGGACAGACAGTCTGCACCTGTCTCGGCCCGGGCATCAGGCAGAGCATTGGCCTGGGCCTCACCCGGCCATGTCCTTGTGCTCAGCGGTCCGTCCAGTGCCGGCAAGACCAGCCTTGGCAGAGAAGTGTCCAGGGAACTGACACCCCTTGGCATTCCCCATGTCCTGCTGAGCCTGGACACCCTGCTGTCTGCCTTTGTCAGAGGCAATCGCCCCTGTTTCAGCCTGCAGGAGGCAGAAGATGCCGGGGTGTGGAGCGCCCATGCCTACCATGTGCTGCTCCGTGACACTGCCAGGCATAACCTGGTCATCTGCGACCATGTCTTGTGCGGCAACGCTGCCTGGTGCGAGGATCTTGCGCACACTCTGGCCGGGGTGACCGTCCTGGCTGTGGAACTTGACTGCCCTGCAGACAGACTGCTGGCCAGGGAGGAACAGCGCACGGACAGACCGGGCTTTGCAGACCACGTCCTTGCCCAGCTGCAGGCACAAAGGGCTGCTCCGCTTTCCCTGCCAGGCAGTCTTCACCTAGCTTCCGGGACAGAGACGCCGCAGCAGCTGTGCTGCAGACTGCTCGACCTTCTGGATGCAGACTGAGTACAGATAAAGAAGAACACCATGCGTACACCCTCTTCCTTTCTGCCACCCCATGGTGGCGACAGACTGGCCATGGCAGCCTTTTGCGGCAGGAATCAGCAGGAACTCTGCGATTTCAGCGTCAACGTCCGCCCGGACGGACCGCCGGACTATATCCGTCTGGCACTCATCAACGCCCTGTGCGCTGCTGATGCCTATCCCTCCCCTGATGCCGGTGAGGCACGGGCTGCCTGTGCAACTCTCTACTCCCTGCCAGAGGACTGCATTGTCTTTGGCAATGGCACAAGTGAGCTTTTTCTGGCCCTGGCCAGGGTGCTGAAGGCCCGCGGCTGTCCCGTGGCAGCCATCCCTGAGCCTGCCTTCAGCGAATACGCCTCTTCCTGCCGGGCTGCAGGCCTTGCCACTGTGCATCCTGCCTGCACCCTCATGGAGGCTGGCACAGGAAAGGGGGCAGCTGCACACAGACTGCCGGACTGGAAACTTCCTGAAGAGGAGCTTCTGGCACTGCCAAAGGGGGCAGCCATCTTCCTGGCCAATCCCGGCAACCCTGCAGGCACCTTCCTCTCGCCGGCACACGTGCTGAAGCTCATGCACCAAAGGCCGGATCTGGTCTGGATCCTGGACGAGGCCTTTGTGCTCTATGCAGGCAGGGACAGTCTGATTTCCTTCCTGCCCATGCTCGCTGCCCACCTTGGCACTCCTGCCACATCCCCTCTTCCTGACGGCCTGTCCTGTGTCATTATCCGCTCCCTGACCAAGTTCCATGCCCTGGCAGGGGTGCGCACAGGCTTTGCTGCCGCAGACAGAGACCTTGCCCGTGCCCTGCAGAAAGACGTTGCACCCTGGAACGTCAACTGTTTTGCCATTGCTGCGGCACAGGCCGTGCTCACCCGTACACCCGAAAACATCGCTGACGAGCGCGCAACCAGAGCAAGCAACAGGGAGCTGCGCAGGGAACTGCTGGATCTTTTGCGTCCCCTGGCCCTCACGCCCTGCAGATCCTGCGCAAACTACCTGCTCCTGCGCCTGGACGAGCCCAGACCCACCCTTGCTCACGACATGCTGCAACGCTTCGGCATAGCTATCCGCGACTGTGCCACCTACCCCACTCTTGCTGACGGCAGATGGTTTCGGGTGGCAGTGCGCACTCGCGAGGACAATCTGCGCCTTGTGGCAGCCCTGAAAGAATGCGTGGGCTGCAAAAAGGGCGTGCACGCTCCTGCCGTGCAGCTTCAGAAGGCAAAGCCTGCCCTCATGCTGCAGGGCACAAGCTCCGGTGCCGGCAAGACCCTCATGGCAGCAGCCTTCTGCCGCATCTTCCGCCAGGACGGCTATGACGTGGCCCCCTTCAAGGCCCAGAACATGTCCCTGAACTCTGGCGTCACCTATGACGAGATGGAGATGAGCAGGGCCCAGATTCTGCAGGCCAGAGCTGCAGGCATGGCACCGGATGTGCGCATGAACCCTGTGCTGCTCAAGCCCCTTTCGGACAAGGGCTCCCAGGTCATTCTCATGGGCAAGCCCCATGCCACCCTGGATGCCAGGGCCTTTCTGAAAGCCAGAGCCCATCTGCGCAAACCCATTCTCAAAGCCTATCACTCCCTGGCATCCGAACACGACATCATGGTGCTCGAAGGCGCAGGTTCCCCTGGTGAGGTCAATCTGAAGACATCGGATCTTGTCAACATGAACATGGCCCGGGACGCAGGGGCGAAAGTCCTGCTTGTGGGCGACATTGACCGCGGCGGTGTCTATGCCTCCTTCCTCGGCACCTGGCTGACCTTCACAGCCAGGGAGCGGAAGCTCCTGGCAGGCTTCCTTGTCAACCGTTTCCGTGGTGATGCCTCCCTGCTTGCGCCTGCCCATGATTATGTGCAGGCAGCCACAGGCGTGCCTGTGCTTGGTGTGGTGCCGTACGTGCACAGGCTGGATCTGCCGGAAGAGGACAGCCTCTCCCTGACAGAATCCATGGAGCACAAGGCCACCCTGCCCGATGCACTGGACATTGCCATGGTGGTGCTTGGCCGCACCTCCAATTTCACGGACATGGCGCCCCTGTCCCTGGAACCGGACGTGACCCTGCGTCCTGTCTACTCCCCCGAGGAATGGGGAGACCCGGACATTGTGGTGCTGCCAGGCTCGCGTTCTGTTGCCCATGATGCCAGACGACTGCAGGAAAAGGGGCTTACAGACAAGATCATGGCCCATGCCCGCAAGGGCGGCTGGATTGTGGGCATCTGCGGCGGCATGCAGATCTTAGGCGAAAAAGTGCTGGATCCCCTGCACCTTGAGTCCGACTGCGAGTGCATGCCGGGCTTAGGTCTTCTGCCTCTCATCACAACGCTGGAAGAGCACAAGGCCCTGCACTACCGCGAGCAGGTGTGCACGCCGTTAGGTGTGCCCTGCCAGGGCTATGAAATTCACCACGGCCAGACCATAGTGAAGAGCGCTGATGCTGCCCTCTTCACCCTGCCAGGTGGCGATGCATCAGGCTTTCTGGGTGTTTTGCACGGCCACTGCCTCGGTACCTATCTGCACGGCCTCTTTGACAATGATGCCTTCCGCAGAGCCTTCCTGGACATGGTGCGCACAAGCCTCGGCAAAGCAGCGCAGGGCCGCATCCTGGCCACCTGGAACCTGGACGCATCCTTAGACAAGCTGGCAGACACTGTGCGCAGGCACGTGGACATGGCAACCATCTACCGCATTCTGGGGCTGAAATGAGCATACTCTGCGCACTCTTCCTCCTGCCTTGTGCCCTGCTCCTGGACAAGGTCTTTGAAGAGCCCCGCCCGTCCCTGCATCCTGTGTGCTGGATGGGCAGGGCTGCCGCCTTCTGGGAACAGACCCTGCGCCCTGTACGCGGCCCAGTCTTGCGCGGCTATGCGGCAGGCTTTCTTGCCCTGTGCTGCATGCTTGGCTGCTTTGTCCTTCCTGCCATGCTGCTTGTGTCCGCATGCGCTGCCCTGCATCCTGTGGCTGGCTTTGCTGCAGCAGCTGTCTGCGTCTGGGTCTGCCTTGCCCCGCACTGCCTGGCCCGTCATGCCAGGGCTGTGCAGGCTCCCCTGCACAGAGGGAATCTGGAGGAGGCCCGCACAAAGCTCTCCTGCATCGTAGGCAGGGAAACGGCCCGTCTGGACAAGTATGCCGTTGCCAGAGCCTGTGTGGAATCCGTGGCCGAGAACTGCACGGACGGCGTGCTGGGCACCCTCTTCTGGGCTTGTGCAGGCTTTGTTCTGGCAGGTCCCGAACTTGCTGCAGGCCTGGCCATTGCCCAGCGCGTGGCCAATACCCTGGATGCCCTGTGGGGCTACAGAAACGAGTGCTACCTGCACTTCGGCTGCTGTGCGGCCAGGGCTGATGATGTCTTCAACTACCTGCCTGCCAGGCTTGCCCTGCCCTGTATCTGCCTTGCCTGTCATTTTGTCACTGATGCCAGTGCCAAAAACGCATGGAAGGTGGGCTGTGCCTTTCACAATGCCCATGAGAGCCCCAACAGCGCCTGGGGCGAGGCCACCTTTGCAGGAGCCCTTCACCTGCGCCTGGGCGGGCCTGCCACCTATGCAGGCACTGTGATCGCCCATCCCTGGCTCGGTACAGGCAGCCCCGATGCAGAACCAGGGGACATTGCCGCAGCCATTGACCTCATGCTGGCCACAACCTGGACCTGTGCCCTTCTCCTCTCCCTGGTCATGGGCCTTGCAAAAGCCTGCTGAGACAGCAGCGGGGAGGACAGTCCGCCTGCTTTCCCGGACGCTTTGCAGACAGGCAGGCAAAGTCCGGCATCCGTATTGACACAGCAGATCTGTGCAGCTACCCTTGTATCACTGACGTTTTCGCTGGCTCCTGCCGGGAGGAATATGGCTTTTCGTGATTTCTTGAAGGTACAGAAACAGGGCCTTGAGGGACTTGCCTCTGTGGGCACCATCGGCCTGCACATGGTCAGCGGCCCCTTGGTCGGTCTTGCCATCGGGTACTTTCTGGATAAATGGCTTGAGACCAGCCCGTGGTGCAAACTGATTTTTCTCTTTCTCGGCATAGGAGCAGGCTTTTTCAACGTCTATCTGGACTCGAAACTGCTCATTGCCCGCATGGACAGGAAGAAGCAGACAGCTGGCACAGAAACGGGTGCCAGGACGAGTGCCGAGACGGGTCCCGGCGCAGCTGCACAGGCAGCCGCAAACGGGGCCCAGGCCGGGACCGGACAGGCAGCGTCTGCTGATGACACTGCTGCACA
>CASEWR010000169.1 GCA_949291675.1 uncultured Desulfovibrio sp.
CGTCTCCAGGCACGGAACAGACCCCGCAACCTACGGATATTTTCCATGAACGTCAGCAATCTTCGCAACATCGGTATCATCGCCCACATTGACGCAGGCAAGACCACGCTCACGGAGCGCATTCTCTTCTACACGCGCAAGATTCACCGCATGGGCGAGGTGCACGACGGCACTGCCACCATGGACTTCATGCCCGAGGAACAGGAGCGCGGCATCACCATCTCCTCTGCCTGCACCACCTGCCTGTGGCAGGGGCATCAGATCAACCTCATTGACACGCCAGGGCATGTGGACTTCACCATTGAGGTGGAGCGCTGCCTGCGCGTGCTCGATGGTGCTGTGGGCGTGTTCTGCGCAGTCTCGGGCGTGGAGCCCCAGTCCGAGACCGTGTGGCGTCAGTCCGAGCAGTTCGGGGTGCCCAAGCTGGCCTTTGTGAACAAGATGGACAGGGCCGGTGCCAATTTCGAGGCCTGCCTTGAGGCCATGAAGACGCGCCTTGGCGCAAATCCCGTGCCTGTGGTCCTGCCCTGGGGAGCAGGCGACGACTTTGCCGGGGTCATTGACCTTGTCAGCATGAAGTATCTGACCTTCAGTGACGAGGACGAAGGGCGCACTGTGGAAGAGCACGAGCTTGCAGGCGACATGCTTGCTGCTGCTGAAGAGGCCAGGGAGAACATGCTCAACCTCATTGCTGACCAGGATGAGGAGCTTTTGGAAGCCTATCTTGGCGGCAGCGTGAGCGAGGAAGAGATCCGTGCTGCCCTGCGCAGGGCAACCCTTGCCAGAACCATTACCCCTGTCTTTGCAGGCTCTGCCCTGAAAAACACAGGCGTGCAGCCCCTGATTGACGCCATCTGCACCTGCCTGCCCTCGCCCTGCGACATGCCCTGCACAGAAGGGCGCAACGCACAGGGTGAGACCGTGCACCTGACACCTGACAGCACAAAGCCCCTGGTGGCCCTGGTCTTCAAGGTGCTCATGGACGGCGGGCGCAAGACAGCCTTTGTGCGCGTCTATCAGGGCTCCTTTGCCGAAGGCGATGTGCTTACCTGCGTGCGGGAGAAGAAGGACGATCGCGTCAACCGCATCTTCCGCCTGCATGCTGACCATCAGGAGCAGCTGGCCAGGGCAGAAGTGGGCGACATTGTGGCCGTTGTGGGCCTGCGCTCTGCCCGCACAGGCTCTACCTATGCGGCAAAGGGCATGGATGTCTGCCTGGAGAGCATCGAGAGCCTCACCCCTGTCATCACCCTGGCCCTGGAGCCGAAAAACGCAGACGAGGGCAAGGTGCTGGACGAGGCCCTGGCCCGCTACTGCGAGGAGGACCCCACCCTGGTGAGCCGCATGGACGAGGAGTCCGGCCTGCGCACCATCTCGGGCATGGGCGAGCTGCACCTGGACGTGATCCTGGAGCGCATGAAGCGCGAGTACGGCATTGCCCCGCGTGTGGGTGCTCCCCAGGTCATTTTGCGGGAAACCATCACCAGAGAGGCTGAGGCAGAAGCTGTCTTTGACATGGAGCTTGGCAAGGTGCCCCACTACGGCCATGTTTCCCTGCAGGTTGTGCCCCAGCCCAGAGGGGCCGGCAATGTGGTGGAGACAGGCGACTTTCTGCCCAAGGACAAGCAGGCTGCCATCAAGGTCATCCAGACCCAGTTTGTGGAGGCTGCCCTGGAAGGGGCCAGAGACTGCCTGCAAAGCGGCGATCTCACCGGCTACCCTGTGGTGGACACGAAAGTCATCATCACCGGCATAGAGCGCAGGGATGGCGTTACCACTGTGCCGGGCTGCCACATGGCTGCCGTGCAGGCCGTCAAGGACGCCCTGGCCAAGGCTTCCCCCGTGACCCTTGAGCCCATCATGCGCGTGACCATGAGCATGCCGGAAAGCGAGCTTGGTGCTGCCATCTCCCTCTTCAACTCCGTTGGCGGGCGCATCGACAATATGGAAGACCAGGCAGGCCAGAAGATTGTGCATGGCACAGCCCCCTTACGCCAGCTCTTCGGCTTCTCAACCAGGCTGCGCAGTGCAACACAAGGGCGTGCAGGCATGGTCATCACCTTCGAGCACTTCGATATTCCCTGACGCGTCCTGAAATGTCTCTGCGCCCTGCACACCAGGGCGCTTTTCAGACCTTTTTCACCCTCACCCTTCTGACATTTTGCTAAGGATGCGAGCCAAGGAAGAGAGCCTATGTCTGCGCCCAGAACGTCTTCTGTGTCCGGCAGTGCAGCCGGCCAGACCTCCCCTGCCCCCAAGAAAAGTCTCGGGCAGCACTTTCTGCGCAATCCGGAGATCTGCAAGCGCATAGCCTCCCTTGCCGAGCTTGCCAAGGGCGATCAGGTCCTTGAAATTGGCCCTGGCCCCGGTGCCCTCACAAAAGTTCTGGAAGACCTGCCCCATGCCCGCCTGGTGCTGCTGGAAAAGGATGCCCACTGGGCTAAGGTGCGTGAGGAAGAAGGCGGGCCCAGGACAGAAGTCCACTGCATGGATGCCTTAACCTATCCCTGGGAGAGCCTGGAAGGGCCCTGGAAGATCGTGGGCAATCTGCCCTACAACGTGGCCTCTCCTCTTATCTGGGACATAGCTGAGCGGGCTGTGAGCATGACAAAGGCAGTCTTCATGATCCAGAAGGAGGTAGGCGAGCGGCTGTGTGCCAGGCCGGGCACACGGGACTATGGCGCCCTCTCTGTCTGGGTGCAGGCCTTCTGGCAGGCGCACTTTGACTTTGTGGTCAGGCCAGGCGCCTTTCTGCCGCCTCCGAAGGTGGACTCGGCTGTGTGCTCCTTTGTACCTGTGGCTCAGCGTCCTGATGCAGCGCAGGCACGCAGGCTGGCACGAGTGATCAAGCTCTGCTTTTCCCAGCGCCGCAAGCAGCTTGGCGGTACCTTGCGCAAGGCAGGCCAGCTGCATCTTGTCGCAGGCCTGGAAGAACGCGGCATTGCCCTGAGCGCCAGGGCAGAAGAGCTCAGTGTTGAGGACTATCTTTTCCTGAGCACGCTTGGGAACTGACAAGGGGCGGCATCAGCCGTTTGCTGCGCACTTGTACACAGCGTCTGTCACTGATGATCTGTCTGCAGGAGGCTGCGGGCGGTACGTACACACGGCTCAGCCAGGGCGCAAGCGCTTTTGGTGTGCAGACCTTGCTCTGCGAAGCAGGTCCGGAAGATGACGAGCCCTGCATCAGCGTTCTCTGACTTCCACCTTTGCGCAGCACTCCTTGCCACTGAAGGCCAGTCCCCAGCACAGGACAGTGTGATACCTCTGACTCAGACCAGCATAGTATTTTCTGTCTTCAATCTGCTGCAGAGCGCAGTGAGCCAGATGCGTCAACTGTTCTTTCTCGCCTTTTGGCGCGTATTTGATTTCAATGAGCAAGGCCAGACGCTTGGCGTACTGCGTCACAACAATATCCGGTCTCCCCAGTCCGAATTCCTTGTTCGAAGCAACAACTCCCCCCTGAAAAAGGACAGCAACAGCACCGTGATACCAATTTTCAGAGTAGTTATAAAAACTTGCCCTTTCCATCAGAATCTGTGAAAACATCGCAGAAACAGCTTGTTCGTCTGGTTTCCAAAAAGCTTCCTCAAGCCGTGCAAGTCGTGTTGTCTCAATCGAGCTGTGAAACCAGGTTTTTTCTTTCCTGTAAAAAACCTCTTGTATTTCTTTGTTTGGAATAATTAAAAGTTTTTTGCCTTGTTCTTGTTCAAGAGCTCGTTCCTCTATTTGTTTTTGCGTTGGCTGCGTCAGATAGCCGGTAATGTACAAGAGCGTCCAGAGATTTGTTTCATTCTTTTCCAGATCATCAAAATCTGTATACGTTATCTCAGAATTCAGACACGTAGAAACAGCTTCTCCCTTCAGCAGAGAATCAATATTTTCCTGATTGGAAAGAGACAAATTTTTCGTACAAGATTTGATAATGTCATTACCAGACGTATTCAGCCAATAGAGTTGAGGTTCCATATCGGGGTTTGTCATATGATCGAAAATATAGGACATTATCCCCCATGGGCAATAGATATCTTCTGTATTCCCAAAATGATACCCATCATACCATTCTCGAACTTCATCCAGTTTCTCTGACAAGCCATATGCATCGAGAGCAGAAATAACTTCTTTTTCTGTAAAACCAAATGCATCACTATAGTTATGATGTGATATATCATAACATACTACATTATTCAGTCCTGTAAAAATACTCTCCTTCATAATACGAAGGCACCCTGTCAAAACACTGAATTTAATAAACTTCTCTCCTCCTTTCAGAACATCTAAAAATGTTCTCATAAATTCAATCATATCAGTATAATATCCATTTTCATATGCATATGAAGCAGGGACATCATATTCATCAATCAATAAAATGACAGGTCTTTCATAGTGTTGATACAGTGCAGAACATAGAAAGAAAATGCTGTTCTTCAAAATACTGTTCTTCAATGTTGCACTATTGCTGCTGCCTTGAGCAAGAGATTGCAAACTTTCTTGTACAAAGGAATCAACCCTGGGGCTTGTCAGTACAGACTTAGTCTTTGCAAGTAAAAAACTGACGAGTATTCTGATCTGTTCGCATGCGTCCTCATAGGAGCTCTGCCGCACACTCTTGAGCGTCAGAAACACAACAGGATACTGATTCATCCATTTTGCGCACAGCTCCTGATTACGGGAGACAGCAAGACCCTCAAAGAGCTCTCTGCTGTCCTTTGTGATGTCAAAGAACTCTGCCATCATCTGCATCATCAGCGTCTTGCCGAAGCGACGCGGACGAGTGAAGAGGGAAACCACAGGGTAGTCTTCCAGAAAGGTCTCAAGGAATCCGGTCTTGTCGACGTAGTACCAATTGTTCCTGCGAGCTGCTGAAAAATCCGACATGCCCGGTTGAATACGAGCTTTCATGGCCCTCTCCTTACGCTCTGTCTGCTGCACAACATCAGTCACCAAATCAATCGCAACATCAGTCACAACATCAGTCACAAAAAGACGCGCTTTTCCTGACTTCTCGCATGTTCCTGTCAGCAAGGCAAGCCCGGAAAAGCAGCTGCGTTGCAGGAATGAGCCAACCTCGGCTCCGCCTGAAACCCCTGGGGACGGGCTTTGTGGCTTCGCCCGTACAGGCAGAACTCCGGCGACATGTCCCCCTGGCAGAAGGGCTGTGTGCTCTGCCCCGTGTCACACAGGGAAACGTCCTTGACTTGGCAGCCTCAAGCCCGTACTTTGCCGCACCGACACCCTGTCTGGCCCTTCCAGGAGAAGGGCTTTGGGGCACACACCGGAACATCTGAGCACACTACCCTACTGGAAATACATTATGAAAGTCGACTGCCAGGCCTGTGGCTACATCGAAATGGTCAAGGCCCATATCGGCCCCAAACTGTGGGCATTTTCCATAGCCTTTGGCCTTCTGCTGCTCGGCAAGGCCTTTTTCTTTGATTCCTGGTCCGTCTTCCTGCAGGTCTGCCTGTGCATGGTCCTGGGTCTCATCGCTCTGCTCGTTTCCTCGGATGAGATTGCCAGCATCAACAAGCTGGACCACTACTGT
>CASEWR010000170.1 GCA_949291675.1 uncultured Desulfovibrio sp.
ACGTATTTCTGCATCGATCAGCTACAAGAAGCTTAAGCTCCTGGAGCCGCGCAGAACTTTTTTAACTCAACGCATTAAGAAAGGAGGCGGCGATTCCTCCCCTGCCTAAAGGCAGGGGTTTCCTCGCCGATTTTTGATGACCTTTTGCAGCGTTGTTCGCGAAGGCAGCTTTGCTGCTGCAGGCAGAGCACTTTCCCTCTCTTCGGTGGCTGTCATGAAGCAGATCAATGCCCTGGAAGAGGAGCTCGGCGTCAGGCTCTTTGTGCGCTCCAACCGCGGCGTGCAGCTCACTGCGGCAGGCGAGCGTCTGTTTGCCGGAGCGAGCAGACTGCTGAGCGAGGCTGCACAGCTGCGCAGCGAAGTGCGGGCCCTGGCAGGCGAGACCAGCGAAACCAAGGAGATCATCCGCGTCGGAGCCTCCATGATGCGCCCGGCCAGCAGACTGGCGGCTCTCTTTCAGCAGTACGCGTCCAGGCTTGCCGGCTATTCGCTGCGCATCGTGCCCCTGGACGACACAGCCTTTGCTGCGGACAGCCTGAAGAAGCTGGTGGGCAGCAGGCTCGACTGCATTACCACGCCCTATGACGCAGAGGTCTGGTATCAGAACTTCTCCGTGCTCAAGCTTGGCGATGATGTCTTCAAGCTGGCTGTGCCCTTCACCCATGCTCTGAGTGCAAAAACACTCATCCGCATTGCGGACCTGGCAGGAGAGACCCTGCTGACGCCGCCGCGCAGCTCAGTGCAGGTGGAGGCTTTGTGCAGCATGCTGGAAGAGCAGTGCCCCGGCATCCATATCCGGCCCCTGCCATCCTACTACACAGCCACCACCTTCTCAGAACACCCGGAGAACCTCATCCTCACCAGGGACGGCTTTGAGTCCGTGAGCCCTTCCTTCAAAACCATTGCTGTTGCCTGGCAGTGCACGTCACCCACGGGCATTGTCTATGCAAAGGAGCCGGACGCACGCATGCAGGCCTTCATCGCCGTGTTGCAGAACATACTGGAGAAAGAGCACCCGGCACTGACAGGCCCTGCCCGACCCTGACAGCCCCTGACAGCCCCTGACAGGCCGCAGCAACGGGAAAATGCGTGCTGCATGCTGGCTCCTGCTGGCCGGCACAGCAAAAACACAAGGCATACTTTATTTTTCCACACGCAGGGCCGAAAGCCAGCCTGCTTCCACTCCGGGGTTGGCTCCTCACGGCCTGTCAGCAGCACCTTGTGCAGAACAGCAAGGAGCCGCAGGCCGGCGAGACTCAGGCTCGGCGAGACTCAGGTCAGAGGTCCATGGATGTCAGGGTGCAGCCGCATTGCCGCTGCACCCAGCGCAGGTCAGCATGGCAGCCAGGGGCGCTGCTGCAGGCATGGGGAAACAGCAGGACTGCATGCGCGCCAGCTGTTCAGAAGAAGCCTTTGTCTTTCGCCTCTGTGGCACCGCAATCTGCCAGAAAGTCCTGACACACCTCTGCCACCACAGCAAGTTCCGCACCTCCGAAAGCCGCAAGCTTCAGGGCCTTGAGGCAGGTCTCTGCAAGTCCGGTATTTGCCCAGCCAGGCTCTGCATCTTCGGCTTCCCCGGCAAGCCAGGCAATGGCCCCGAAGTCCGCGGCCGCCATGGCCCTGGACAAAAGCTCGCCCAGTTCTGTGCCTGCGTCAGCAAAGATGGCACGGCTCTTCGCCACAGCCTCTTGCCAGGGCATGTCGTCCATCCCTTCCAGTTGCCTGAGGTTTTCGGGGGAGTTCAGCGCATCATCGAAGCACAGCTTCATTCCGGCAAGGATGTCGCCTCTGGCAGCGAGCAGCTGCAGTGTCCGGGAACTTTCTGCTGCCGCATCAGTCCCCTGCTCGTCCTCGATGCAGGCCAGCGTGCGTGCGCGCAGATTGCAGGCAGCAATCCCTGTGTCGATCCAGGTGCGGGCATCGGCGGGGGAGCGGTCGTAGCCGCACAGACCAAAGAGCCGGCATTCGGCAAGACTTGCCGCAGCAGGGCCATAGCCTGCCCTGGCAAGGGTCTCCAGTTCCCTGTTCTCACGCGTCCAGTCCGGATCGTCTGTACACAGCCTGCGCAGTGCCATCTGGTGACGCGTTGCAAAATCCCTTTTCATGGAACGCATCCTGACCGTGCAAAGAGCGGTGGTGAACCTGCCTGTATTGTTTGTGTAGAGATCCAGCAGCACCATCGAAAGCGTGCTGGCTGCCATGCCGAGCTCGGCAGCCTTGCGCAGGTACGTGTCAAGGGCGTTCGTGTTGTCGGGATCCGTCTGCCTGAGATACACGGCCATGGCCGAGACAGAGGGGCCGTGCTCAGCTGCGCAGCCCTCCTCAAGCAGTGCGTGCGCCTGTGCAAGCCAGGTGTCTGCTGCACCAGACGGCTGCCCGCTTTCGTTCGCGCGGACCATGAGGGCCAGCGCCAGGGCGCACTTGCCGTTCAGGCTCCCGCCTTCTGCAGCCTTCGCAAACCACTGCCTGGCCTGCGGCCAGTCTCTTGCAACCAGCACACCGTCCCATAAAAGCTGGCCCTGCAGGTACATGGCTTCAGGCAGCTGCTGCTGCACAGCCTCATCCAGCAGGGCAAGCGTTTCTTTGCAGGACGCAAGCCCGGCATGGGCAAAAAGATCCGGCTGGGAGAGCGTGTACAGGCGGAGGAGCAGGGACAGCGCATCCATGCTGTGCTTTGTTGCCGCATGATACAGGGCGCTGGCAAGCTGGCTGCGCTCGTCGCTGGTCTTACAGGAAAAGTACAGCTTTTCCTTCGCCCGTGCGAGCAACAGCACACTGTACACGTTGCCCGAGGCGACACCAGCGGCAACACTGTCATGCATCCAGCGCTTCGGGGCAAAGGCAAGCATGTCGGCTGTGATAGCCATGCAGCGCCGTGTGATGGCCGGGTCAAAGCCTTCCTGTGCCATGTCGTCCAGCGCAGACATGGCTGCATCGCGTCTGTCCTCGTCCTCTGACTCCGCATCCAGGAGCAGAAGCAGAAAGCCTGCCAGCCTGGAAGAGCTCAGTGCCTTCAGCCTGGCAGACACAAGAGCACGATCTCCGCCTTGCTGCAGCTCTGTGCAGAGGGCCCGGGCAGCACGATCCTCTTTGCTCGCAGCCTCTGAGGCCAGGTAGTCGGCAAGGATGCGCTCCAGGGCGGGAAAGCCGCTGTACCAGCCTGTGAGGGGCTGTGTCTGCGGCGCAAAGATGCTTGTTCCTGTGCGCAGATCTGCGCGACGCTGCGCAGTGTTTGCCGCGCGCAGGTGCTGGCCTGCCTCCTGCAGACAGGCGCCGTGCTTTGTCAGCACAGCGCGCAGGAGCGCTGCCAGCAGCTGGAGATTCCAGCTGCTGCGGTCAGGCAGCTCAAAGTCCGCCCCCAGCGCCCCGGGCTCCAGCACGTCCAGACAGGCCACGGCAAGCTCTCTGCCACGCCTGCTGTGCTGTTCTGTTTCCACCCTGCCGGCAAACCAGGCAATGGCTGCGAAGTCCTGTTCACGCACGGCCCGGGTCAGCAGCTCGGAGAGACTGACGCCGGCCCTGGCAATGACTTCAGGACGCACGTTTCCTGCAGCATCGCTGCTGCGCCGGGGCTGTGCCAGCAGGTGCATTTCAAGGAACTTCAGGCTGGCAAGGATATCCCCCCTGTCAGCAAGCAGCTCCACCGCATCCAGAACTTCCTGTGCCTGTTGTGCTTCCAGAGCTTGCTGTGCTTCCTGTGCGTCCTGCGCCTTGTGCTGCATGCGGGCAGCCTTTGCTGTTTTCAGGCTTTTGCGGCTTTTCGGGCTTTCCTGGACTTCCTGCAGAATGCAGGCAAGTGTTCGTGCACGCAGATTGTGCTGAAAGACGCCTTTGTTGATCCAGGTACGGGCTTTGACAGGGGACTGTTCGCAGCCATACAGGCCGAAGAGCCAGCATGCACCAATGGTTGCCGAAGCCGGGCCGTAGCCGGCCCTGGCAAGGAGCTCCAGCGCCTTGCAGGGATCGTTCTCTGCGTCTGCATCTGCACCCTGCGCTGCCTTTGGCGCTGCACCTGCATCTGCATTCTGCGCTGCCCCTGGTGCTGCCTTTGGTGCTGCCTTTGGCGCTGCGCCGCCCTCGCGCATCCTGCGCAGGGCAAGCTGATAGCGCGCTGCAGGATCGGTTTGCATGCAGGGAAGTTCAAGGACAGCCTGAATATCCCTGCTCGCCAGCATCTCGCCTGCCCAGGCACCGGGCTGCAGCAGGGCACACACTTCTTCTGTCATGCCGAGTTCGGCAGCCTTGCGCAGGCAGGCGAGGATTTCCGCAGTGTTGTCCGGCTCCGTGCGCTGCAGATAGTCCGCCCTGCCAAGGAAGGAGGGGCCGTGCCCGGCTGCGCAGCCCTCCTCAAGCAGGACGCGGGCAGGCTCAAGACGCTCAGTGCTGCCGGACAGATACCGTCCCCTGGGCATGTCTTTCATCAGCAGGCATGCCAGGGCGCATTTGCCATCCAGGCTTCCGGCCTCAGCGGCCTTTGTGAACCACAGCCTGGCCTGCTCGTCATCTTCTTCAAGCAGCACGCCATCCTGCAGCAGCCTGCCCAGCATGTACATGGCTTCCGGCAGCTCTTCCTGCACAGCATCAGCAAGCAGGGCAAGTGCTTCTTCACAACATGCAAGTTCAAAGAGTCCGGGAATGGCACGCGTGTGCAGCTCCAGGAGCATGGACAATGCCTCCCAGCTTTTCTGTTTCGCTGCCTGATACAGAGTGCCTGCAAGTTCGCCGCTCTCGTGTTTGTTTTTGAAGGAAAAGTGCAGTGTGCGCTGCGCCCGTGCCAGCAGCAGCACACAGGTGACATTGCCCCGGGATGCACCTGCTCGCACCATGTCCACCCTCTTCCAGTTCCTGAAGTCGCAGAGCCTGAAGTCAGACCTGCGGGCCAGCAGCAGGTCCAGCGGGAGATCCCTGACAAGCCAGGCTACGGCCGGATCAAAGTCTTCCTCTGCCAGGTACCATATGGCGCCCGCATCCTCCTTCTCATCATCCTCCTTCTCATCATCATCATCCTCATCATCATCCTCATCTTTCTCTGACTTCAGCTCCAGAACAGTCTGCAGAAACCAGGCAAGCCTGGACGATTCCAGAACGCTCAGCGCCTGCTTCACCACTGCAGGGCTGGCTCCTTTCTGCAGTGTGTTCCAGATGTCCAGTGCGATACGATCCGTCTCGCCTGCAGCCTCTGATGCCACGTAGTCAGTGACGCTTCGTTCCATGTCGGGCAAACCTGTATACCAGGTCCTGCGGGGCTGTGGCTCAACTGTGGATGTTCTGACCTTCCCGGACATAGATATTCTCCCTGATGTTCCCCATGGCGTTCCCCATGGTGTCCGCCCTGGACGTTGTTTGCGGCTCTGGTGTGCAACAAAGTCTGCAACAGGGCCTGCATACGGCATGCACAGGGCGCAGAACACAACGCAGTTGCTGCTGCAGGCAGACAGCTGCGCTGCAGCAGCAAAGGGCCTGCGCAGGCAAAACCGGCCTGACAAGCAGACATGCTGCTGCCTTGCGCTGCAGATTCCCTGCGCCCAAAAGGCAGGCCGGACACTCTCCAAGGCGTAACAACGGCATTGCCCTGCTGTGGTCTGTTCCCGGACTGCGTTCTGTATGACACCATGCTGTCCCATGCAGTCTGACAACAGTGCAGAAGACAACAAGGCGCACGATCGTTGCAAGGCACAACACAGGCAGGGGAAGACAGCTCGTTCGGGCTGACAGACCCGCCCGGCTGCGTCCGGGGTCAGAAGCGTCCGGGGTCAGATGCGACCGGGGCCGGATTGTCTGGAGCCGGATGCGCCCGGGGTCAGATGTGTCAGGAGCCCGCTGTGCAGGGACGCCAGAGGCAGCGGAAGCGGCAGGACAGCGGGGCAGGCAGCGGGGCAGACAGTGGGGCACTGCGGCTGCTGCACTGCCGGACAATGGTGCCTGGCCCTGGTGTCTGTCTCAGTCTGCGGCTAGATGGCACCGCAGAGTCTCAGCACTTCCATGAAGAAGTCGTCCAGCGCCGCGAAGTCACTGCCTGTCTGCTCAGGAAGCTGCAGTGCCTTGCAGCATATGCTGGCAAGTGCGTTGTTGATCTCGTCAGGCTTTGCATAGCCGGCCATGGAGGTGAACCAGGCCATGGCCCCGAAGTCCCGGGCAGCGATGATGGCGGCAAGGAGCTCTGCCAGCATCCTGCCGCCTGCCTCAATGGCTGCAGGGGGAACGTCCGCTCCTGCAGCCCTGTGTATCAGGTGATCGTCGAGATAGTTCAACCGTGCAAGGCTGTCTCTTCTCTCCGCAAGCAGCTCCAGCATGTCTCGCAGCCTTTGGGCGGCCTTTGCCGTCTTCCTGGTGTCTTTCTTCAGGAGGCAGGAAATGGTGAGTGCGCGCAGATTGTGCTGGAAAACGCCCTTGGTGATCCAGACACGAGCCTTGGTGAGGACAGGCTCGCAGCCGTACAGTCCGAAGAACAGGCATTCGGCAAGGCTTGCTGAAGCAGGGCCGTAGCCGAACTTGGCAAGGGTTTCCAGCTCCTTGTACGCGGCACTGCGCTCGC
Source organism: uncultured Desulfovibrio sp. (assembly GCA_949291675.1). Taxonomy (GTDB): domain Bacteria; phylum Desulfobacterota; class Desulfovibrionia; order Desulfovibrionales; family Desulfovibrionaceae; genus Desulfovibrio. Next base: position 6,536 of record CASEWR010000170.1, read on the forward strand.
TGGCTGCGGCGCTGCCCTTGCTGCACATCCTGCGCATGGCAAGCTGATGACGTGCTGCCGGGTCATTTTTCAGGGCGGGAAGCTCAAGCAGACGCTGGATGTCTTTGAGCCTGCGCAGATTGCCTGCGTCGAGCTCCGACAACAGCGCAGGCAGCACCTCTTCCGTCATGCCGTGTTCGGCAGCCTTACAGCGGTACATGAAGATCTCGTCGTTGATCTCGCCTGATTTGCCGGCAGCCGTCAGTTTGAGAAGGTCCACCATGCCCAGGAAGGAGGGGCCATGCCCGGCTGCACAGCCTTCCTCAAGCAGAGCCCGTGCCTGCGCAAGCTGTGTACCGGCCAGTCTCCCCGTGTTCACACACTCGCCCAGCAGGGCGAGGCCCAGGGCACATTTGCCGTCAATGCTTCCGGCCTCAGCTGCCTGGGCAAACCACTGCCTGGCCTGCTCGCTGTCTTTTGCAACCAGCACGCCGTCCTGCAGCAGTTTGCCCTGCATGTACATTGCCTCGGGCAGCTTTGCCTGCACAGCATCCGCAAGCATGGCGAGTGCTTCTTCACGATACACAAGCTCAAACAGTCCGGGAACTGCACGCGTGTGCAGCTCAAGGAGCATGGACAGGGCATCTCAGCTTTTCTTTTCCGCTGCAGCGTAGAGGGCCGTTGCGAGATCCCTGCCCGCGGACTCATTGTTAAAGGGATAGTGCAGCCGTTGCCTGACCCGTGCATGCACAAGCACGCAGTACACGTTGCACTGGGAGACCCCCCAGCCTATCCTGCCCACGACGCTGGGCTTTGCCCGTCCGACAAGCATGTCCGGCGTGATATCCCTGGCAAGCCAGGCAACGGCAGGATCAAAGGCGTCCATTGCCATGCCCTTCAACACCCGCTGGGCCGAATCACGTTTTTCCCTGTTCTTTGAGGCTGCATCCTGCAACTGGATGAGAAAGCTCGCAAGCCAGGACGAAGACAGCTTTTCCAGCCTGCTGCGCACACGTTCCGGATCTACGCCTTCTCCCAGGCCTTCCTGGAGCTCCCTGTAGAGGACATAGGCTTCCTTGTCGTCTGCGTTCACATAGCCGCCGGTTGCGTAGTCAGCGATGGTTCTTTCCAGGGTTGGCAGACCGGTGTACCAGCCCGTGAGGGGCTGGGGCCGGGACTGAGCCTGGACCTGAGACTGGGATTTGGGTTTGCCTGTGGTTTTTCTGGCCTTCGGGGGCATAGGTGCTCCTTCATATGCGGGCTTTGTAGTGATGCAAAAGGCGGGCGTCAGACAGAAGAATCAGACAGAGACAGCAGACAGAAGGCTCAAACAAGAGACGAACCGCTAGCGAAAAGCATGCGTGTTTTCCGGCCCAAGGGCCTCGCGACATCGTTCCAGCTCGTCGGGGATGGCAATGTGCTGCGGACAGACGTCCATACAGGCTCCGCATTTCAGGCACTCAGAGGCCTGCTTTCTGGCCCGCACAAAGCAGTACCAGTCGCGCCAGTAGCGGGCTGCCTCCATATCCTCGTAGAGCGTGAGGTAATTCATGGCCGTGAAGGTGCCGGAGATGCTGATGCCAGCCGGACAGCTCTTCACACAGTAGTCGCAGGAGGAACAAGGAATGAGAGGGAAGCCGGCAAAGGCGTCCCTGGCCCTGGCAATGACATCGCGCTGGGCGTCTGTCAGTCCGGTGAAGCCCTGCATGACAGCAATGTTGTCGCGCATCTGTGCAAGCGTGCTCATGCCCGAGAGCACGATCATCACGCCCTCAAGGTCTGCGGCGTAGCGCAGGGCCCAGGAAGCAGCAGAGCCTGAGGGCTCAGCCTGGGTGAAGATGTCCTGCACGCTCTGCGGCGGTCTGGCCAGCAGGCCGCCCTTCACAGGCTCCATGATGGAGACGGGCTTGCCGAACCTGCGGGCAACCTCCCAGCAGCGCCTGGCCTGCACGCTGGGGTTCTCCCAGTCTGCATAGTTGATCTGCAGCTGCACGAACTCGACCTCGGGATGGGCTGTGAGCACTGCCTCCAGCTCCTCGGGGCTGGCATGCATGGAAAAGCCCAGGTGGCGGATCAGGCCCTGCGCCTTCTTCTCCTGCACAAAGTCCCAGATGCCGAAGTCATCAAAGGAGCGGGTCCGCCGCTCCCCCAGGTTGTGGAGCAGGTAGAAGTCAATGTAGCCGGCCCCAGTGCGCTCAAGGGAGGTGGACAACTGGGCATGGGCTGCCTCCCTGCTTTGCACGCGCCAGGCAGAGAGCTTGGTGGCCAGCAGGTAGGAAGATCTGGGGTGGCGCCTGCACAAGGTCCTGCCCAGGGCCTCCTCACTGCCTGTGTACGACCAGGCCGTGTCAAAGTAGTTGAAGCCAGAGGCAAGAAAGAGGTCTACCATCTCCTCGGTCTGATCATAGTCAACACTGCCGTCTTCCTCTTTGGGAAGGCGCATGAAACCGAAGCCGAGCTTTCCCTGAATTTCTGCAAACATGACTGCATCCCCCTGGTGCTGTTTCCCAATTGACCACTGGCCAGCCAGCGCTGTGGCCCGTCAGCCGGACTGAAGCCCTGCCGGACCCGTGCCCCCGGACGCCGTGGCCCCCGGGCTTTGCGCCGGACCATGCCGGCACCGTGCCCTTGCGGGCCCGTCCAGCCAGCATCCTGACATCAGCATCCTGTCTGGCAGGCGGGCAGACCGTTGTCCATCCTGTCAGTCAGGCCAGGACCTGCAGGGCGATCCTCGTACCGCTATGTCCTGCAGGCGTATGTCCTGCATGGCCTTCCCGGCCTGCGTCTGCAGCATAGCACAGCACTTTTGCAAAAAAAACCGTGCCCATACCGCGATCGGAGCGGAGCTGCTGTCCTGAGACGGCAGAGCTTGTGCGGGTCGCAGCGCGACTATCATGGCCCGGCAGGCCTGTCTCCCGGCCCTGGCACCGTCAGCCTGCTGTCGTGCGCTCCCTGCCGGAAGGGGGCTGGACCGGGTCAGGATACGGAAGGATGCGGAAAGATGAGGCAGGGTGCGTTCTGAAAGGGGGCCTGGCCGGGTCAGAACAGGGGCAGCGCCCCTCGTCATCTTGGCAGCATGTGGCAGCACGCCCTGTCCCTGCTGCTCCTGGACAGGCAGCAGGCGCCGCCCGCCATGACCAATCCTGCCCGCCACGGCCCTTGTTGTGCCCGGGAAGGCCGGTTCGTGCCCTGTCAGCCCCCTGGCTGGCATCCCCTGACTGGCACCCCTGACTGGCCGATCAGACAGGCGCACGCGCCTTGACTTTGCCTGCCATATGAAGGAAAAAAATGTGCTTCATCAGTAACCTTTTACCTGACGGCGCAGGGGCAGACAGGCCCTTTGTGTCAGTGAGCGACCACAATGAAAACCAATGCAAGCTGGGGCGGACGTTTCAGTGAGGGCCCCAAGGAAGCAGTTGCTGCCTATACAGAATCCGAATCCTACGACAGAGCCCTGGCCTTCCAGGACATCAGAGCCTCAAAGGCCCATGCCCGCATGCTGGCCCGCCAGGGCGTGCTCAGCAGCGCCGATGCCGACGAGCTTGTGCGCGGCCTGGACCTGGTGGCTAAAGAGATTGCCGAAGGCACATTTGTCTGGAAGCGCGAGCTTGAAGACGTGCACATGAACATCGAGGCCAGGCTCACCGAGCTGGTGGGCGACGTGGGCAAGCGCCTGCACACAGGCAGAAGCCGCAATGACCAGGTCGGCCTCACCTACAGGCTCTTTGTGAGCGATGCCCTTGCCGAGTGGCAGCGCCTGCTGCTCAAACTCTGCGAGCGCTTTGTGGACAGAGCGAGCGAGCATGCCGACCACATCCTGCCCGGCTGCACCCATCTGCAGCCTGCCCAGCCCGTCAGTCTCGCCCATCACCTGCTGGCCTATGCCTTCATGTTCCGGCGCGACTACCAGCGCATTGCAGACACCTTGAAGCGCGTGCGCATCTCGCCCCTTGGCGCTGCAGCCCTTGCCGGCACCACCTATCCTCTGGATCCGGAGTCCGTGGCCAGGGAAGTGGGCTTTGCCGATATCTACAGAAATTCCATGGATGCTGTCTCTGACAGGGACTTTGTGCTTGAGGCCCTGTTTGACGGCTCTGTCATCATGACCCATCTCTCCCGCTTCTGCGAGGAGATCATTCTCTGGGCCAATCCCAACTTCGGCTTTGTGAAGCTCTCTGACGGCTATTCCACAGGCTCCTCCATCATGCCCCAGAAGAAGAATCCCGACGTGGCCGAGCTCATGCGCGGCAAGACAGGCCGCGTGGACGGCGCGCTCATGGGCCTGCTCACTGTGGTCAAGGGCCTGCCCCTGGCCTACAACAGGGATTTGCAGGAGGACAAGGAAGGCTTTATGGACGCCTCCCACACGGTCATGACCTCCCTCTCGGTCATGGAGGGCATGCTCAGCGAGCTCGGCTTCAATACCAAACGCATGGAAGAGGCCTGCAGCAGGGGCTTCCTTAATGCCACCGAAATGGCGGACTACCTGGTGGGCAAGGGCGTGCCCTTCCGCGAGGCCCATCACATCACAGGCCACGCCGTGGCCCTGGCCGAACAGCGCGGCACAGGCCTGGAAGAGCTCAGCCTGGAGGACTTCCGCTCCCTGGATGCCCGCATTGATGAGGGCATCTACCCTGTGCTGGACTGCCATGCCGCAGTGCGCCGCAGAGAGACCCCCGGCGGCACAGGCCCGAAATCCGTGCAGGCCCAGATTGCGCTTTTGCGCAGCTGGATGCGCGAGCAGGCGTAGGGCGGGCATATGGCAGAACGACGCTCTACGCGCAGACAAAGGCGCGAGGCACGGGCAGCTGCCTCTGTGCAGCCCAAGGCTCCCCAGCGCAGGCAGAAGGCCACAGGCTGGCGTGTGCCCCTCCTCTTCTGTGCAGTCATCGGTCTGGTGAGCCTGGTGGGCTTAGGCTATCGCTCCCTGACAGCACCCCCGCCCCTGCCCCTCAATGCAGAGCTGGTGGAGATTGCCGCCAACAGCCGCATCAACCTGGACGGGGATGAGGAAGGACGCAGGTACAAGGAAGAGCTTGTGGCTGCAGGCAGAGGCTTCAGCCCTGCCTATGTCAAGGACGACAAGGTGATCAGCGTTGCCCTGGACGCCGTGGATGCAGGCCGCATTGACGTGCTGGTCACAGCTGTCCAGGTCCTCAGGGACGGAGACAAGCGCACGGAACTCTTGCAGGTGCTGGCAGACGAAGGCATGAAGCACTGCAAAGACCTGCCCTGGGCAGTCTTTGCTGTGCGCAACCTCACCCATGAGTATGCCACTGCCATGGACCTCACCCGTACCCTCAATGCCCGCTACGAGGAGTGCAAGCGGGAAATGCCCAATGGCTGGCCTGTGAGCAGGCCTGCAGGCACTGAGGCAGAGAAGGCCGGCGCTAAGCCTGCTGCAGAGGCCCCTGCCGCTGATCCGGAACCTGCTGCCGCTGCTTCAGAACCTGCTGCCGCAGCCCCTGCCGCGGCTCAAAAGCCAGCCCCTGCGTCTCCGGCAGCACCCGCTGAGGCAGCAGGCACAGGCCCTGCACAGGCTCAGGACGCAGCAAACGCAGCGCAGGCGCCTGAGCAGACCACAAGGACAGCTCCGGCAGCCGGAAACTAAGCAAAAACCAGACACAGACAGCATCACACACACTGCTTCCTGTCAGGGAGGCACGGCAAAGGCATCGTTTTTCACCCTCAACCACATACGAGGATCGGCCCATGACGCAGCAAACACAGACGCAGACTTCCGTTTCCTGGCCCGACTGGGTCGAAGCACACCGTCTCGACGATGCCCGCATTGCCGCTGCCTACGAACAGGCAGGACCAGGGGCCAGGGCTGCCATCAAGACAGCCATGGCCATGTACTTCCGTTACGATGACTCCACCAGGGAAGTCATCCACGAGTACCGCTCTGACCATATCTCCGGTTTCTGGAGATCGCGCACGGTCTTTCCTGCGCCCTGGGCAGTTCTGGTGGTGACGCCACGCTATACTGCTGCTGCCCGCATGCTGGCCGCACTCATGCCTGCCATCATCTGCGGCGTGTCCGCCATTGCCTGCGTGTGCGTGGACGGCGAGCCCTCAGAGCCCTGCCTGGCCACCCTGGACCTGGCTGGCATTGATGATGTCTTCACCCTGTCTGCAGCCGAGTTAAGCGCCCTGCTTGAGGAAACACAGCCTGGTCCGGGACGCCTGGTGCTGCTGCACACAGGCGAGCTCGACATCATCCGCAGGCAGGCCAGAACGCTGCACATCCCCTGCTTTGAGGAACGCAGACCCCCTGTGCTGACCATCCCCAGGCCCGAGCTCTTCAATCTGGACCTGCTCACCTTTGCCCAGGGTGAGGACTGCGTGCAGCGCGCCCTGCAAAGCCCCTCTCCTGCTGCCCCGGACGTGCTCTACGGCTCTGAAGAGGCTGTGCGCAACCACTGCCTGGCACGCACAGACACCCCCTTCTCCCTGGGCATGGCGCCCCTGGCCCTTGCGCCGGGCTGCGAGGGCTTCTGGCTGCATCACGGCCTTGGCAGAAGTTTCTTCCTGGCCCACAGGGTGGGCTTTGGCATCAGCGACTGCGAGTAGCCGGCAGCTGTCGCAGGGC
>CASEWR010000171.1 GCA_949291675.1 uncultured Desulfovibrio sp.
TTTTCTTTTATGATTTTCAATGTCGTATTTTTTAAGTTTATATTGCTCAAATAGTGCAGCTACAGACGCAAATACAGCAAATAATGCCCCGACACCACAAATAACCACAGGACACAAGGAAACACCTTTCAATTGAATGAAAGCGGCTACTCCAACAGTACCGTTCAAAACAAAAGCACCCTGGAGGGCAAGGACTTTGAACTTTGTGACAGCGTCTATATGGGCCTGGATAAGGAGCCCCTCGTTCTCCATCATGGACTGATAGTACTGCCTGCCGTTTTCGGTTGTGGGAACAGCGTAGATTTCCATATTTCCTCCTTCCCCATCAGGGGGTGTGATGAGAGCCTCCGGGATGAGTTTGGGACACGGGTCCCGGAGGCTGAAATTAGCAACGAGAGAGCTTCAACCTACAGGAAAGCCCGCCCGGGCAAAAGCTCGGGCGGGTGCACAGCAAGGAGAGTGCAATGAGCAACTCATGTACCAGAGGCAGGGAGACTACCTGAAAAGGTTCGTCATGGAGGCAAAACTGAACTGGATAATCTGTCTGAGAAGCTCTGATGCTCCCTCTTTGGAGCCTGACTTTACCAAGACAGTGAGCCGCTGCCCCAAGGACGCTTTGGGGGTAAACAGAGACGAGGGAACCCAGCTCAGCACACTAAGAGCTTTCTCCGTGAGCTGCACATCGTATGCGATCATATTACCGCCAACAGTCCTTGACTTTGTGATGTATCCATATTGTTGAAGCCACATAAAAGTATTGTTGACGAGAGCTTCCCGTTCCTTTGTTGCTGCATCGTCATAGAAGGAAGAAAATGAAAACGATACAGGAATAGGAAAATTGTTATAACAATCAGTAAAAATAATCGTCGCAATACGATCAAACTCTTTGAGGTTGTCCATGAAAGAAAAATACTCCTATTTATATGCAAGAGAACATTACCATGCGTACAGGCTGGCCCAGGATCTGCTGGAGAAGCCTTTTGGTATGGCAGATGCAAAGCTGATTGCAGAGATCGTCACAGAGAAGTTCTCCGGGGAGGATCTGCAGCAGTACATCGCAATGCTGATTGCCAATGTCTCTTTCGGCGTCATGCAGGACGCAAAGAAACAAGTTGTGGATGTCAGGGTCAAGGTTGGGCCTGTGAGCCTCTCCAGAGGCTCAGAAGAAAGGTGACTCATATGGCAGAAAAACGCCAGAAAATCGGTGCAATTTGCCTGAAATTTGAGGCAAGCTGCGGCGCTAAGTCTATGAAAATAGATGTGTTCCCTGCCTCAGAATGGGAAGACGGCTTGCGCGGCTACTTCAGGCTGCGCAGAGACGGCTCCTGGGATGACCTGAAGCGGTCTCCGTACAGGTCTGCAAAGGCGGTTGCCCAGTACATTGCGGCCTTTGTACGGGAGCATCTGGACGGCTCCACCCGCAAGCGTCCCGCCAGACGCGAGGTGCATTGCCTGGAGCCCTGCTGGCTGGACTATGGCCCGGACGACCCTGCCCTGGGACTCCAGCTCAAAAGCTGTGATGCTCGCATTGTCTCTGAGGACACTGTCATTGGAGAAGACGGCAGGCAGTATGTGGTCATCTCTGCCCAGGAGCTGGGTGGCATCAGACTGATGCCGGTGGATGAGCTGCGCTTTTATGACAGGAAGGAGAGGAGTGATGGCTGACAGTTTTGTTCTGTTCACTGAGCATTGGAGTGGTATGGAGCTCCTGTCTCTTGAGCAGCGTGGCCTGCTCCTGACTGCCCTCATGGCAGACCACGACGCATGCCCAATGCCACAACTTGACCAGACGACGACTGTTGTCCTGGCCATGATGCGGCCACGCATGGAAGCAAACAGGAAGAAGTATCTCGACACTGTGGAGAAGCGTCGTGCAGCAGGCAAGGTCGGCGGCAAAGCAAAAGCTGGCAACGCCACCACAGAAGAAACAAACGTATCAGAGCAGAAGCAAGCTGAAGCTAACAAAAGCAAAACCAAGCACCCTGAAGCAAACGGAAGCAAAGCCAAGCAAACGGAAGCAAAGCCAAGCATCGCACCCCCTGATACTGATACTGATCCTGATCCTGAGAATACTTCGTATTCTAATACCCCCCTTACCCCCCAGGGGGACGCAGTCGCTGACGCTCCTGCGGGAGAGTGTGACGCTGCTCCTGTCCCGGATGCTTCTGAGACAGCAGAGCCGCAGGCACTCCCGGAGCAACCAGAGCCGGAGCCTGAACCCGAGCCGCCTGCACCAGCTCCCTCTTCCCGGAAGGAGAAGCCGGAGAAGCAGCTGCCGCTTCCCAGGCTGCGCAAAGACGACTTTGTGCGCTGGTACGTGAAATACCCGTGCAAGAAGAATCGCGGCAGCGCAGTGAAGACCTGGGACAAGCTCGCGAAGGCAGAGCAGCTGCCCTCCCTGGACGCGCTCCTGTCTGCGCTCGACTGGCAGATGTGGCAGCCGGACTGGCAGAAGGAGGACGGGCAGTACGTCCCGCACCCCGCGTCGTACCTCAACGCCTACAGGTGGACGGACGAACCGCCTTCACCGGGGCAGTTGCAAGCATGGAAACACGGAGGCTGGCAGCAGACTCGCCACCAGGGACGACCCAGACGCATGCCGGATCCTGACCAGAGCAGGATGGAGTCGATCGAGGAGCTGCCGCGCCTGGAGGACGGCACCCTGGACGTGCAAGAGTACTTCAGACAGCAGGAGTTGATTGACAATGGCGCTTACTAACATCAGCAAATTCCTCGCTTTTCGCCGCAACACAGAGACCCGTGAGGGCATGTGTCCTGAGCATGGCCCCTTCACGGAGTACAAACTTCCGACCGGCAACTGGAGCGGCTGCCCTGCCTGCTTTGACGAGAGAGAGAAGCGCAGGAAGGCAGCAGAGACCGCAGAGGCCCGGCGTATCTGGCGAGAGCTGGAGGTCGAGGCGGCCATAGGAGCTGCAGCCATCCCTCCGCGCTTCCAGGACCAGTCTTTCGACACTTTCAAGGTCTGCTCTACTGAGCAGGAAGACGTCCTGAGAGCCTGCCGTGAGTACGTTGCTCACTGGCCAGCCATGTACAAGCAGGGGCACAACATTCTCATGCTGGGTGCTCCCGGCACAGGCAAGACACATCTGGCGTCGGCGCTTGCTGTGGCTATCATCCGGGCCGGTGGCACTGCTGTGTACACCAGGGCGAGTGCCATCTCCCAGGCAGTCAGGGAGACCTACGGCAACAATACTGGCCGCAGCGAGAAGCAGGTCCTGGAGGGCTACGTCACCCCTGAGCTGCTGGTCATCGACGAGGTTGGCAGACAGCTTGGCACAGACGCAGACAAGCGCGTCTTCTTCGAGGTGGTGGACATGCGCTACGAGCGCAGACGCCCCACTGTGGTGGTCTCAAACTACAGCATGCGTGACTTCAGAGAGGCCATGGGGCCCGCCATGGCGTCCAGGCTGCTGGAGGATGCAAGGGTGCTGCTCTTTGTTGGGCCCAACATGCGCCTGGACAGCCGCATCCGCCAGGCTGTGAAAACAGAGATGCCCTCAAAGAGCAGGTGAGGTCTCTTTGAGGGCATCAGGGTCGAGGCAGATGCAAGTGCAAACACAACCGGAGTTTCTTCAGGGGCTCTACACCAGCTTGCCCCGGGGCACAAGGGGCACACAATGAATCGCAAGCAGCTCGTCCATGCGTTCTGGTCGAACTTCGCAAGACGCACCCTGATATCACCCTTGCACTCTCTCTGTACCACCCTGAAAGACTTCCTGTATCACCCTGAAAGAGCTCTTATACCACCCTGCGAACGACCAGTGAGGCCCCATGCACATCAAGTTGTCAGCTCACGCGGAGAAGCGGCGTCAGACCAGGCACATCCGACTGAAGGAGGTCATGGCTGCCCTGGACAAGGGTATGGGCCTGTGGACGCGCAGGGGCGTGTACAAGGTCGCCTACAAGGGCCTGAAAGTCGTGGTGACGACTGATGGCCTGGTTCTCACCGTGTACAGGATGAAATGGGCACAGAAGCGGCGCAAGAGAAGGAGAACCCATGCGAGCAACTAACACAGCCGGGCGCTGGTCAGAGTCTGCTGAGCAGTGCGCACTCATCTCCTGGTGGGCTCTGGCACACAAGACCTTTGGTGTTCCTGAAGTCTGCCTGTTTGCTGTCCCGAATGGTGGCCGCAGGGACGCCATCACTGGGGCCCGGCTCAAAGAGGAAGGTGTCCGCGCAGGCATCCCGGACCTGTTCCTGGCATACCCGAAGAACGGCGCCCACGGTCTCTTTCTGGAGATGAAGCGCCAGAAGGGAAGCGGCAGCTACTACAGGGCAACAGAGGCCCAGAAGAAGGCGATGGAGGCCTTCACTGAGGCAGGCTACCTGTGTGTCGTGGCCTATGGAGCCAGGGAGGCCATCGACGCAATAGAGAAGTACCTGGGAGAGGAGTCATGGGGAAAATTCTGATTACGCGGCACGAGTGCCCCATCTGTGGCGTGGTCTTTCAGGGGCCGGAGGCTCGCCTGTACTGCAGCATCAAGTGCAAACGCAGGGCCGCCATCATCATCAGGATGGCCGAGAAGATGCGGCTGCAGGAGGAGCAGCATGAGCGGGAGCAGAAACATGCGCAGGAGCCGGAGCCGGCCGAAGCTGTCTACTGTGAGTACTGCGACACCAGGATCTGGCACCCTGAGCCTGGACAGAAGTACTGCTGCGAGTCCTGCAAACGCCTGGACGAGATGACCACCCCGAAGCGTAAGTGTCACGACTGTGGCAAGCCATGTGTCGGATACCGCTGCAACCTGTGCAATGCCCGCTTCCGGGATATCTACGATGGGTGATGCGATGAAAACTTTCTGGATACTCTTTTTCCTCTGGTGGGACGGCGTGGTCAGGCTCCTTTTTCAACGGCAGCCAAGGTGCATGTTTTGCAACAAGGCGAAAGTCCGCTGCTTCGGGGACTACTGTCCCAAGTGCAAGGCCATGCTCGACAGCATGAGGAGCTGGGACAATGACTGAGCTGGAGCGTCTTCGCAGGGAGCATGCGCTTCATCAGCGCAACAGTATCGAGAAGGAGGCTTCCGATGAGTGAGCCCAGGGTCTGCGAGATATGCGGGAACCTCTACAAACCGGGCAAACGCAGCCAGAGGTACTGCTCCCGCGAATGCGTCAACAGAGCAATGCGTGTGAAGTGGCT
>CASEWR010000172.1 GCA_949291675.1 uncultured Desulfovibrio sp.
CTCATGCACTTCCTGCAGGACCAGGGAGGTGATGCTGTCCATAGAGCACTGCACGCCAAGCAGTGCTGCCAGAAAGAGGACGGTGAGACTGAGTACGACCAGCACACAGCCCCTGGCCACCCGGAAAGCAATGCGGGCAGCTGCGGAGAGCCTGCCGGAAGGCCTGGCCGGGGGCTCGCCCGACTGGCTGACAGGCTGGCTGACAGGCTGGGTCTCAGGCTGTATCTCAGGCTGAGCCTGCCCGGCAGGTTCGGCAGACTGGCCTGACTGGCCCGGTTTGTCAGCCTGGATAGCGAAAGCTGCCTGGTTCGCTGGATCCTGCTGCGCTTGCTGACCTTGCTGACCTTGCTGGTCTGGCTGGCTCTGGTCTGGCTGGCATTGCTGTTCAGGCGCATCCGGCTGCCAGGGATGTTCAAGCAGTCTGGGCAGTCTGGGCTGATCGGGCAGGACAGAGGCTGCGGTCTCCTGTGCCGGGGACTGGTCCGACTGTGCCGGCACTGCATCTGCAGGCGCTGTGCTCTGGTGGTCTTCTTCCCAGGGCCAGAGAGGGGCTGCAGCTGCTGTCGCGGGCCCGGCAGGGGCTGGCTCTTTCAGGGCTTTGGGCGCTGCGCCGTCCGGCACTTCTGGGGCTGCAGGGGCCTCTGTGGCTGCGTCTTCAGGGACTGCCCTGGCCTGGGGGGCAGCCGGGGTCAGTGATGCAGCCGAAGGCTTTGGTGTGGCAGGGGCGTCAGGGATCGCCCTGGCCTGGGGTGCTGCAGGGGCTGCGGGTGCCGCTGCAGAGCGTCTGGCACTGCCTGCTGCGGGCCTGGCAGGCGTCAGCTCCAGGCGAAAGTCACTGTCTGCCAAGTCGTAGTCATGTTGGGCCCTGTCCGCTGTGTCGGCCCGGGTGCAGGCTGCCCCGCTGTTTGCGCTGCTGCCTGTGTCTTCCGCAGGGGCACGGCTGGTCAGCCTCACTGCCCTGTGCAGCGGGGTCTGGGGTGTGCCGGAAGCTGGCCTGGATGACGCTGTTTCCAATGCGTTTCCGGATGCTGGCCTGTGCGGAGTCTGGGACATGGCGTTGCGGCTGGTTGCGGGGGCCTGGCTGGCCCGTGTGGCGTTGGCTGGCCCGGGTTGCTTTGGATGGCTTGGGATGGCCCTGGTGGCCCGGGGTGCCTGGCCTGGCTTTGGCTGGCAGTGTGTCTGCTGTGTGGTCTGCCGGCGCTGTGATGCCTGTTGGCCCTGCGTCCCGGCGCACTGGCAGAATGGGGCAAATATATGCCAGTCTCACACGACAGGCAAGGACGCCCGAACCCGTCTGCAGGGTCCGCAGGGCCTGCGGGGCCTGCCGGACACCTGGGGCGTGTGGCTCTGGGGCACAGTCCTTACCCGGGGGACACAGGGTACTCCTTGGCCGGCCTGACGCCGAAGAGCCTGTAGATGCGTTTGTGCTCCTCGTCAGGTTCGCATGGCAGCACAACAGTGTCACAGACCTTTGCCTTGTGCGTCTGCATGCGCAGCAGCATGTGGTCAAGCACGTCGTCAGGCAGCTGGGCAGGGGGCTGAGCAGGGTCGTGTCCGGGGTCATCTCCAGGGGCCTGCATCATGCTGAACACAGAGGCATGCTGCCTGGCCTGCTTGTCACGAAACTTGTCACGAAGTATGGCCTGCATCCTTCTCCGGATGATCGTGGCCAGGAACGTCAGCAGGAGGTGCCCGCGCACGGCTGCTTCTGGTTCGACATGCATGTGGAGAAGGGGTGCGTCCTGCCTGGTCATGCCGGGGACAAGTGCCATTTCCTGGCGCATCCGGCAGTATTCCAGCACACACTGCGCCTGCAGAGGATGCGAGGAGAGCAGGACAAAGACGCCGCTCAGGCTCAGCTGCCTGTGCAGCGCAGCTGGCTCAAGGCGAGGCAGCACACCTGCCGCTCCTTTGAGTATGCGTGTGCGCGCCAGCTCCTGCATGGTCTTGTTCCGTCCGATATGCACGCAGAGCGGGAGGCCATGGAGTTCTGTGCGGACACAGGTCAGCGAGAGATGTCTGTCGTTGCACAGTCCGCTGTCCCTGGCAGCATCCACCTTGTCCGCCTCTTCCAGCGTTGCCAGCCCCTTTGCCAGGGCCTGGTCCAGACCCTGTTCCTGACCCTGTTCCTGACCCTGGTCCAGAGCCTGAGCCTGGCAACAGGTGGAACTCTCCCCTGGAGTATTCGTGAGGGGCTGTGCGAGGCCCTTTGTGAGGGACATGGCCGGGCACTGCACAAGGAAGGGGATGCCTGCCTCATGCAGCTGCCGCAGTCCTTCCCAGGTGATGGTCTCAGCGTCCAGGACAGCCATCTCCACAGCTATTCCCCGGGCTCTGAGCTCGCGGACTGTGGCAAGCACAGGCGCAGTCTTCAGGCTGTCCCCCGGGCTGTTTTCCGGGCCGCCTTCCAAGCCGCCTTCCGAACCTCCTTCCGAGCCGTTTTCCGGCACACAGCGCAGGAACACCGGCATGTTTGTCCCCTGCTGCAGCACAGAGATGACGCGCATTTCCCCGCTGATGACGCCGTCAGGGCTCTGCACGGCTGTCACGGGAAAGCGGGTGGAAGCGGGCAGGCCTGTGCTGTCGATGAGCACATGCGTCCCGGCACGAAGCCTGTCGCAAGCAAGTGTATGGTATGTCGCGAAGAATGTCTGCATCCTCTCTGTATCACCCAGCTCTGTCAGCAGTTTATTGATATGCTGCTGTGTCAGACGAGCTTTGGGATAGAGGAAGCGTGCAAAGCTGCCTTCATACCAGATGTGTGCGAACGCAGTACTGTGCTGCTGCAAGACATAATAGAGCAGCAGTGCATACAGCGTCTCCGTCTCATCACAGGTCATGGCAGCAATGGCCCCGCGCAGGCCGCGCATCTCAGAGCCGGAGAGCAGGGCATTGACGAGAAAAGCATCGCCAAAGTCTGTACTCAGCCTCTCACGTGCGTTGTTGTTGCGGCGGACAGGCGGCACAAAATCAGCAGGCGCTTCACCGTATTCCTGTGTGACAGGGTCATAGGTGAAGATCCCCCTCTCCCGGTTCTGATAGATGCCGCGCGCCTTATCAAGGACGCGTCCGAGGTTGATGCCTGGTTCCTTTCTGACCTTGCCATCAACGCGTACAGATTTCGTCAGTCGGGCGTAGAGCACGCCACCGTGGTTTTGATAGGAAATGAACATGAGGGGTGTTGTAGGTATAAAAATAGTTTATGTCTACTGCTGCATCAGGGGCGCGTCGAGGTTTGTGCCTGGTTCCTGTCTGCCCCTGTCTCAGCCCCTGTCATCAAGGCGCATGGCTTTCAGCAGTCGGGGGTGGGGCACGCCACCGTAGTTTTGACAGGAAAGGAACATGAGGGGTGTCGTAGCCATAAAAATTGTTTATGCCTGCAGCTGCATCAGGGGTGCGTCGAGGCCCGGGCCCGGTTCCTGTCTGACCCTGTCTCAGCCCCTGTCATCAAGGCGCACGGGTTTCGGCAGTCGGACGTTGGGCACGCCACCGTGGTTTTGACAGGAAAGGAACATGAGGGGTGTTGTACGCATAAAAATCGTTTATACCTGCAGCTGCATCAGGGGCGCGTTGAGGCCCGGGCCTGGTTCCTGTCTGACCTTGCCTCTGACCATGTCATCAAGGCGCACGGCTTTCGGCAGTCTGGGGTCAGGCACGCCGCAGCGGCAGGAACTGAAATGAGGGGAGTTGCAGGCAGAAGATTTGTGTCTGCCTGCGATTGCCGGGGAAAGGCGCGGACTTTGGAGCGGGAGTCTGGGGCGTTCATGGGGTGCTCAGTCCTGTGCCTTGCGGCACAGTGCCGATGCTGCAGCAGGTAACGGAGCGTGCGGTCTTGAGTGGCATGAGGGACATGAGGGGCCTCCAGCCTGTGCGGCAGGGTGCGGGCCTTGAAATGACATGTCATTTGAGGCATAAGGGGCCGCGCAGGCTGTGTGCCTGTAACACTGGAAAAATGTTGTCAGAAATCAAAGAGACTGATGGCTGACACGAAAACAGACGGGTTGGGGAGGTCATGAGCTCAAAGAAGAAAAACAAGGACTTGCATCCCTGTCTTGTGGTTGCTGACGACTCCGGCAATATTTACGACGAGCCGGACCTGCTCATGCTGGTGCGCAGGGGAGAGCAGTGGGGGCTGCCAAGGCCCGACGAGCTCATGCCGCTGCCAAAGGAAAGCGAGCTCTTTCTTCTGCCTGGCCGTAAGGCTGTGGGCTACAATCCCGAAACAGGCGAGGCCGAGGAAGTGGACGGGCTGGCTGTGGCTGCCTTTGCGGCACCGGGCTACACCCTGTCCGGGCACCCTGTGTACGAGACCGAAGAGGACGCCCGGATGCTGCCCCTCTTTGCTTACGGTGCCGTGGGCTTTGCCGAGGACCGTTTCTGGATCTGTGCCCGGCGCGTGGACATGGACCCGCGCCAGCAGTTCTCGCACATCCGCAAGGGGCTCATTGAGAAGAACGTGCGCCAGCTGCTGGAAACGTATCCCGACAACCGTCTGGTGGCACACATCCTCACCAACTGCGTCATGCGCTATGACTGTCCTGCTGCCAGGAACTTCTCCCTGGGCCGCTACGAGGCACCCCTGCCGTCCTCGCGCACCTGTAATGCCCGCTGCATTGGCTGTATCTCAAGCCAGGAGCAGGACAGCCCCATTGAGGTGACTCCGCAGTGCAGGCTTACCTTCACGCCCACGCCCGAGGAGCTGGTGCAGGTCATGGAGATTCATGCGGCCCGCGAGACAAAGCGCCCCATCTTCTCCTTTGGGCAGGGCTGTGAGGGCGATCCCCTCATGAACCCCGAGCTGCTCTGCGCAGCCGTGCGTCTCTATCGCGAGCGCGGTGGTGCGGGCACAGTCAACTGCAATACCAATGCCTCGCGCCCGGAGGCTGTGGAGGCCTTGGCAAAGGCCGGTCTCTCTGCCATGCGCGTCAGCCTCAACTCTGCTCGCGAAGAGCTCTATACCCGCTACTACAGGCCCCATGGCTACAGCTTTGCGGATGTGCGCCGCTCCATTGCCGTAGGGCGCGAAAACGGCCTCTTCATCTGTCTGAACCTGCTCTACTTTCCCGGCATCACGGACACCGAGGAAGAGCTCAGGGCCCTGAGCGACCTTGTGGGCAGCTGCGGCGTGAGCATGATACAGTGGCGCAACCTGAACATTGACCCGGAATACTACCTGGAGCTCATGCAGGACTTTGCCCACGGCCCCTCCATGGGCCTGCGCTCCTTCATGAAGCGTCTGAAGAAGGCCTGTCCCTGGCTGCAGTACGGCTATTTCAACCCCTATGTGGGAGCAAAGGCCGAGGTGCCTGCCCCCATGCCCGGCACCTGGTGTCCGCCGCGCGTGGAAGACGCGCTGCAGGACGCACCCGAGGCCACAGAGGCTGATGGCGAAAACGAGCCTGGCGAGTCTGGCGGGCACGACGAGCAGGGTGACCATGGGCAGCAGGAAGGCCAGCAGAATGGTCAGCAGGATGGCCAGCAGCAGGGCCAGTAGTACGGCAGAAAGAAACCAGAAGTACGTCAGGAGTACGGAATGAGCATACTTGTCATAGGCGGCGCGGGCTACATCGGCTCGCATAATGTCAGAGCCCTTCTGGCACGCAACGAGGAGGTTGTTGTGCTCGACAACCTCTCTACAGGACACAGGCAGGCTGTGCCTGACGGGGTGGCCTTCTATCAGGGAGACTTGCGCTGCGAGGCAGATCTTGAGCGCGTCTTCACAGAGCAGCAGATCGAGGCTGTACTGCACTTTGCGGCCTTTATCGAGGTCGGCGAGAGCATGACCAGACCTCTCAAGTACTTTGATAACAACGTGGTGGGCATGATCAGCCTTCTGGAGGCCATGGAGCGCCACGGCGTGGACAAGCTGGTCTTCTCCTCCACAGCCGCAGTCTACGGCGAGCCGGACCGCGTGCCCATTGAGGAAGACGACAAAAAGGCCCCTGCCAACCCCTATGGCGAGAGCAAGCTCATGATGGAGCACATCATGGAGTGGTCCCACAGGGCCACGAACATCCGCTCCGTGACCCTGCGCTACTTCAATGTGGGCGGCGCCTTTGAGGACGCCAGCATTGGTGAGGACCACAGGCCTGAGAGCCATCTCATTCCTCTCATCCTGCAGGTGCCCCTGGGCAGGCGCGAGCACATCAATGTCTTTGGCAATGACTATGACACCGAGGACGGCTCCTGCGTGCGCGACTACCTGCACGTCATGGACCTTGCCGATGCCCACATGAAGGCCATTGACTATCTGCGTGCCGGCAATGACAGCCTTGTCTGCAACCTTGGCAACGGCCAGGGCTTCTCGGTGCTGGAAATGGTGGAGGCAGCCCGTCGCGTCACCGGACACCCTGTGCCTGCAAAGATAGCTGCCAGGCGCCCCGGCGACCCGGCCCGCCTTGTGGCCTCCTCAGACAGGGCTCGCCGGGTGCTGGGCTGGACGCCGACCCACGGCATTGAAGAGATCATCCGCACTGCCTGGCAGTGGCATCAGAGCCATCCCAGGGGCTACGAGGACTAGGGACCAGGCCCTGACAACAGTATTTGCAAGCTCCCTGCAGCACAACGATCAGCGTGCTGCAGGGAGCTTGTGTTTTGGCGCTCTTTGAAGACGTGCCTTCCTTGAGCGCGCTGAGAACGCCAGTCTTTTCATTTTCCTCAGAAGAGAGGGTGCACTGACAGAGCGCTGAGAGAGGGTGACAGGCAGGCTGACAGGCACAGGGTGTCGAGCCTGATTTTTGCGTTCAGCAATGTGTGCTAACATGCTGACTCTGCGGTATTTTCGTAAAACAGGGCAGCTGATTCCGCGGACATAGGACATGGTGCCGAGCCTGCTTTTGCGTTCGGCAATGTGTGCTAACCTGTTGACTCTGCGGTATTTTCACAAAACATTGCAGACGCTCTGGGCAGGACGAAACGTCTGCCCCGGGTCACACTGCCACACGCGCAAGGGCTGCTATGCCTCGTCAAGCAGAAGTTCGAGGAACATCTCGTCCCTGGTGAGGCTCTCCTGCGACCAGCGCTGCCTGGAAAAAGCGTTGTTGACGTGCACGATCTCAACGCAGCCAAACCAGTCGAGCATTTGCCGGACACTCAGCGTTGCCGCCCAGTCAGCCACACTGTCCCAGAGCGCAGCCTGCTTTTTGCTTTTGGGTCTGCACTCACGTGCCCGCCTGACAGCTTTCTCAGGGACGCTGGCAAGAGCCTCCTGCAGATGGAACCTGTAGCCAAGAGCAAGCATGCGGCAGAGCTTCCTGCCGCGCAGCTGACTGCTGAACAGGGAGCATGCGTCTTTGCTGTCATACTCACCCTGCAAAGGCTGGTATGCATTCTCGATGACAGTGTGAGTGCGGTAGAGACGCAGCGCCTCCCAGGGGTCCTTGTGCACATTGGAGACCAGCACAAAGAAGCCGTAGTCCCTGCCTGCTGTTTCAAATCTTTCTTCTCTGAGGTCAGCGGAGAGGTCTCTATCCCGGGCCTTTCTGACAGTCAGGCACTGTCGGGCAACTTTTTTCTCAACAGTGTCCAGCTCTGCGCCGTCTTCCACTTTGTCGATCAATTGGTTCAGGGCAATATGCAGTGACCTTTTCCTCTCCCAGGCAGTCTCTGCATCCAGATAGTAGTGGATATACAGACATGCAGGATCAGCATCCTCCCCCTTCTCCTGACGAAGACCTGGCACGGTCTTCTCAATGACAGTGGCAGCGTGGATGTTGCGATTGCAGTTGTACCTGGCAGGGCAGGCAGTGAAAGGCCTTGCAAGTTTGCCGTGCACGCCCATCTTCTTGTCTGCTGTTGCCTCGAGATGAGAAAAGATCCAGGCATCTTCCAGGCTGCCGGGTATGGTGAAGCTGATCTTCCTGCGGGAAAGCTCACAGATGATCTGCTGGATGGGCTCTCGGCTGAGCTCCTGGCTGACGAAGCTGCTGTTCAGCACAAGTTCAGGTGTGCCGGGCAGGATGCTCTCAGGCTGTTCCAGGGCTTTGAGCACGGAAGAGAGCTCACCGAGACCCCCGGGCTGTACCGCAAAGGAGATGGGCAGCCCGGACTGGGCAGAGCAGAAGGTCAGAACCCAGTTGCTGTCCAGCCAGTCTCCCGTCCTGCTGAGGTCAGGGCAGGTGCAGGGGGTGGCGCTCCCCAGGATGTCGGGAGTTGCTGCGGAGGCATAGGCAATCACCCCGGAGTTGCTGCCTGAGAGTGCGGCCAGGTTCATGAAGAGACGCTGCAGGCCGTCTTCGTCATGGTTGATCCCCTCAAAGAGGTCATGGCAAATGTCGCTGTCCATGCCCTCGACATACGGGAGGTTATGGCTGCACTGCCACATGCCAATATTGCGAGGATCGCCATTATTGGAAAGAAGGAAGTACTGGGCAACAGAGAGCAGTTGCTCTGCACAGGCACCGTATTCCTCTGCAGGAAAGGCACTGTGCACTGCCACTGTGAGGCCGGATGTCCTGCCAGCCCACTCCATGATTTCCTCAACGCCTTTGCGCCTTGGTGCTGCTGGCGTGGCCTCAGAGCTCTTTTTTGAGGGGGCCTTGGTGCGGCATGGGACAGGCTCTGTCTGGCCGGGCAGGAGCTTCAGACCGGTCCTTTGGCATGAGATCGTTACGTTGAATCTGCGTACGGGATCATAGCGGTACAGGCGGCGCTCCTGGTACTTGACACCAGTCTTCCTGTCCTTCACCCAGACAAGCCGCTCTACGGTGGGCGCTGTGTTGTCCTGCTCCGTGTCCTTCATCTGCAACCTCCAGACATTCTGTGAATTCCCTGCACCTGTACTGGAAGCATCCCTCAAACTCAAGTGGGACGGACAAAAGAGAACGGAAGCCTCAGAAGCTCCTGCTGAAAAGAGAACTGCTGTCATTACAGGTGCTTGAACTGGGCAAAATCCGAGCAAGTTATTCCTGTCAGAGGAACAACTGATCATGTTAATCAGGGATTTCATACTCTTAGCAGAGGATGAGTGTCAATTTCTAAAAGCGCACAACGCCATGTTACGAGCCGCTAATCGTCCATAACATACTAATACTACGAATCTTTCGCCTACCAGAAAAATTTTTCCAACAGAAGTTGTTCTGTCGCGATCGCGGCCTCATGGTGTGCATCGTAACTGACTGAAATTTGCATGATTTTCAATATGTTATGCCGAGTACACGGCATGGCTGCAGGGACAAATCAATCACAGGATCAGCAGATTTCAGCTCCACTGCACACAACGTCATTGCTCGCTGTGCCACAGGGAATTTTTCTGGCGTGACAAGGAGGCCCGGTCTTGTCGGGGGGAAGCCTGCAAACAGGCATCTGGCAGTCTGCAGGCAATTGAACAGCCTTGTTACGCAAAAAACGATAACAAGCAGCTTTTGTCCAACACTTTTCCTTGGGAGTTCCCTATGGAGCCAAACACACACTCATGCTCATCCGAAGAGAAGAGCAGATATGGTCGCCTGGCACTTCTTTCTTTTGCAGGAGCTTGTGCTCTTGTCTTGCTGCTTGTTGTCGGCAGTGTGCCGGTTTGTGCAACGGATTCAACAGGCGGTGGTAAGGATGGTGGTGATGAAAATGTCCAAACTTCTGTAATTGTTAAGGAAAATGAAATATATACTGCTGAAAGTGGTAAATATTATAACAATACTAATTTTGAACTTAGCAAAAATTCAATACTTAAAATTACACATAATGATTTTAAACCAAAAACTGTTTCTGGTGAAGGAAGTATTTTAATTGAAGGGAAAAATATATATTACGGAATAATGTATAATGATGATTTTGTTGATCAGGATGAGGAATTAGAACATACAGATGTACCTACACATACATATACTGGAAAAACAATTATAAAAGGAGCTACTCTTTCTGTTCAGTCACCTATAAAAACATCTGAAATAATATTATATAGTGGAGCTAAGTTAATAACAGGTAATTATCAGTCAAAAACAGATGAAGGTGAACTTGAAGGAGGCGCAGGTGCTACATCTGACACTTCAATTCCTTATGTAAATCTTGATGAGAAAAAATTAACAATTGATATACGTGATTCACAATTAACTGATGGAGAAATGGCTAGTAATTATGGTTACTTTGTCCAATACGAAGGTAATTTGCAAGCTGCAGGAGCTGAAATAACATTTTTCCTCGACGAAAAAGTCTTGAAAGATGAAAATTACAGAGTAATGCGAGTTACAGGTAATGCAGATATCAGTAACAGTACCATTAAGGTAAGTCTGGACGGTAACATTGATACGTCCAGGGAATATCATGTGATGCTGATGAGCATCCTGACGAACAACCTGGACTTTGAGGGGTATTCGCTGGCAGACAGCAGCGTGAAGGTGGGGTCAACAATTATTCTGGGTGATGGCCTCGTGAAGACGCTGCGTGTTGAGACAGCAACAGAAGGTGTCAGTGGCAGCTCTTCGTCTGTGTATCTTGACATCCAGCCCGGAGAAGGAACCCATGGCGGCGTCATTGACGGAGCCAAGGGCCTTGCTGAAGGCTATGTCTCCGGCCTCATGCTGACTCTGCAGGGTGCTGACCTTCTGGCCAGCCGCGGCATGCAGGCAGCTGTGGCAGCGGCAAAGGAAGTGGAAGACGTCACCTTCACACCCTGGGCAACAGTGTCCGGCTCCTCTGTGCGCTACAACTCCGGCTCCCACGTGGACCTGAACAGCTTCAACCTGCTCACCGGCATTGCTCTCGGCAAGTCCTTCCTTGCCGGTCGTGCCACAGTGGGCGCCTTCTTTGAGTACGGTACAGGTGCCTACAAGACCGAGAATGAGTTCGGCAGCCGCTCCTACAATGGTGATGGTGACAGCTACTATGTGGGCTGGGGTCTCTTGGCACGTATGGACTTTGCCGACACAGGTCCGGGTCACTTCTATGCGGAAGGCAGCTACCGCATGGGCGGCCTCTACAATTCCTACAGCAACGAGGATCTGCGTGACGGTCTCGGTCGTGAGGCTGAGTACGACAGCTATGCCCCGTACTACAGCTTCCATGCCGGCCTTGGCTACATCTGGGACATCACCGAGCAGATCAGCCTTGACCTCTACGGCAAGTATCTGTGGACCAGAGAGGGCGGCGACAGCATGCAGCTCTCCACTGGTGAAGAGCTGGACTTCGGGCACATTGACTCCAGCCGTCTGCGCTTCGGCACCCGCATGGACTATCGCGCAAACGAGTACGTGACACCCTATGTGGGCGTGGCCTGGGAGCATGAGTTTGACGGTGCGTCCTCTGCCACCACCAACAATCTTGCCATTCTTGAGACCGACATGCGCGGTGACACAGGCATTGGTGAAATTGGCGTGACCATCTCTCCCAGCGAGAGCATTCCTCTCACTGTGGACCTGGGTATTACTGGCTACGTGGGCACCAGAGAAGGCATTTCCGGCTCTCTGCTGCTCAAGTGGACCTTCTGATTTGTGATTGTTTCAGCGGGCTCCGCACCCCCTCCTGAGACACTCCCCGGCAGCTGATTCTGCATGATCAGCTGCCGGTTACTTTTTGCTGGAGGCACGCCGGCTTTTGTCTGGAGACGCCCTGGGCTCCCGGCTGACAGCACCATCATCTGTGCAGGGTCACACACAGCAGCAGGCCAGTGCAGCCCATCGGGATGGCTTGCGGGCCTTTGCGCAAGGCTGGGCTGGGCATGCCCTGCGGGTGCCGGACAGAGTGGAGGGTCGGGCAGCGGGACTGGCAGCCTGCACAGGGAGCATGTTGCACGGGCCAGCAGGGCCCTGGCAGTCCGCTCCCCGAAAAAGATGTCATAGCCAGGCCAGCAGGGCCCTGGCAGTCCGCTCTCCGGGAAAGATGTCATAGCCAGCCCGGCAGGCCCCTGGCAGTCGCAGAAAAGGAGCCGGTGAGGACGTGTTTTCTCACCGGCTCCGCTGTTCCCTGACAGCCACAGTTGGGATGCCAGACTTCCCTTTGTGTATGCATGACTAAGGCATTCAGGAGAGGAGGGGGAAGCCTGGCAAAGCTGGCGGGTATGATGCAGTGAGCAACACTGCATACCCTGAAAATGTCGTACAGTCGCAGCTGCCCGTATAAGGGGTCTCAGTATGGGGGCAGGATGCTGCGGCAAGGAGCAGAACCCCTGGCAATGCAATTGCTGCACTCCGGGATGTTGTCAGAAAGAAGAAAGAGAATGCTCCAGAGAAGAAGCAGAAAAAGAAGAAGGAAAAGAAGAAGGGGAAGAAGAGAAAATATGGGGGAAAGACAAGAAGTGCAGGACTGGACAACCAGCCCTGCACAATGTGCGGTGTACGAAGAAGCTCGGCTGCCGAAGAAAGGAGAAAAACGGAAGCCGAGCTTCTGACAACGGGTAAAACCGAAGCAAACTCTGACGTAATCAACAGCCCTTGGAGTATCCCTCAGACTGCTTCCTGACGACTGACGTCCTGTCCGCCTCCGT
The DNA here is from genome assembly GCA_949291675.1 of uncultured Desulfovibrio sp. GTDB lineage: Bacteria > Desulfobacterota > Desulfovibrionia > Desulfovibrionales > Desulfovibrionaceae > Desulfovibrio. The sequence goes on from CASEWR010000172.1 coordinate 12,416, forward strand.
TAGATGTGCGGAGCCCGTTGATTGAACGAAATATCTATTCCGTTGAAGTCACTCTACACATACAATTGCGTTTCTGTCAAACACAGATTCGCCATTTCAGCAAATTTTTTTCTCCTGAGCAGCCTTTTCGGCAAAGTCCTTTGATATCAGGGAAGAGGTGTATTCCGGAAGCAGGACATTCGGGCTTCCTTCCTTGTGCAGGCGGCCTTCCTCAATCCAGAAGAGCCTGTCACAGCGCTCGACAGTACTCAGTCTGTGGGCAATGATGATAATGGTCAGCCGTCCCTTCAGCTGCTCGATGGTCTCCATGATGGCCTGTTCCGTGCCTATGTCCAGGGCAGAGGTGGACTCGTCCAGGATGAGCACATCAGGTCTTGCGTACAGGGCCCTGGCTATGGAGACACGCTGGGCCTGACCGCCGGACAGGCCTGCGCCATTGTCACCAATGGGGTAGAGTATGCCCTTGCTGTCCTTTTCCACAATGTCCAGGGCAGCCATGCGGCAGGCTTCGAGCACGCGCTCCTCGTCATAGGGCTTGCCCCACTGGCTGAAGGCAACGTTCTCGGCAATGGTGCCATTGAAGATATAGGGTGTCTGGGACACGTAGCCCACACGCTGGATATAGGCTGCCCTGCGCTCTTCTGTGAGCTCCGTATCGTCTACCAGCATCTTCCCCTCGCGCATGCGCACAAGGCCGCAGAGGATGCCTGCCAGCGTGGTCTTGCCAGAGCCCGAGGCGCCAATGAAGCCCACCTGCTCGCCATGGCCTATGCTCAGGCTGATGTCGCGCAGGCTGTCCTTTTCCGCACCTGGGTAGCGGAAGAAGACGTGCTCAAGGCGCACAGTCCTGTCAAAGCGGAAGTTCGGGTCAGGCATGGGCGGCTCTGGCAGGTGCAGGCGCTGGATCTCCTCAAGTCTGTCCAGGCAGTTCATGGCCAGGGGGCGCACCACGCGCAGATGCACAAGGCAGCCCAGGGACTTGTTGAGGATGGGCAGCACACGCCAGGCAACCAGCATGATCATGGTGATGACTGCCGCGATGCTCACCATGCTGGCATCCTGTCTGATCAGCAGGAAGATGGTGGTGGGGATGCTCAGAAAGCCGAAGAATTCCAGGATCCAGGTGGGAATGGGCGGTGCTATGCGCAAAAAGGCCTGGGGGCGTCTGCCGAACTCGCAGGAGTCCGAGAACTTGTCGTAGAAGGTCTCCTGCTGGCGGTAGAGGATGACCTCGCGTATGCCCTTCATGGCCATCATGGTGGTGCGGTTCTGGTCTGTGCTGGTGTCCTTCACCGTCTGGGCGCAGCGATCAATGGAGGTCTTCATGCTGCGGTAGACCACATAGACAATGCAGCAGATGACTGCCAGTGTGGTCAGGATGGCACCCGGTGTTGCCGAGAGTACTGCCACCAGCAGGGCCAGGGCAGTGAAGGCATAGGTATAGGTGGACATGATGTTCACCAGGAAGGTGCCCAGATGGGTACGCCAGCTCAGGGCCTGGAACATGGCCGTGCTGTCTCCGGCCATATGGGCCATGTAATCACTCTTGAGGAAGTGATCCATGATGGTGCAGCCGGCGTACTTGGCAATGTCCTCGCCCAGGATGGCGCTCTGCCAGTTGGTCAGGGCTGTGAAGGCGTTTTTGACAAAGATAAGGCTGACCACCAGCAGACTTGCCATCAGCGAAAAGACGCGCGTGTCTGCAAAAAGCTCTTTCAGTGAGGGAAACCAGGTGAAGGCCAGCTGCATCTTCGGGTGGTTGAGGATGTTTTCCGGTGCAGCCACACTCATGGCCATGAGCGAGATGGAGAAGATGGACGCAACTTCTATCAGTGCAAGCAGCAGCATGAATGCAAAAAGGCTTGCCACTCTCAGCCGTGTGCGTGACGGCAGTACCTGCAGCAGGCGCTTCAGGTCTCGTATAAGAAGTTTTCTCTGGATATCCATCCACGCATACTCGCTGTCTGCACTGTTCCCGAAGGGTATTGGTTTCAAAGAGCATCAAAGAGCATCAAAGACAGTCCGCAGATATGGAAAAAGCCACAAGGCTGTGGCTTCTGGCTCTTGTGTCTGCGAAACACAGATGGTGCCGGAGGTGAGACTCGAACTCACATGAGGTCGCCCCCGGAGGATTTTGAGTCCTCTGCGTCTACCAGTTCCACCACTCCGGCACGCGGAAATTGATAGCGACTTGCCGTCCCGACGTCAAGGCAAAATTGTTACGTGCGCACACAAAGCCCGTGCGCTGGGGCCGTGCCGGGACTTTTTTCACGGCTCTCAGGGCTCAGGACGTGCCCGGAACAGGGTACGCTGGGGCCCCTGCGCGCCATGTGTCACGCCAGAGCGACCCCGCAGCGTGCCATTTGTGCCCCGGGCCCCCTGATCACCCCGGGGTGTGCCCTGACAGCAGTATGCAGCGCCTGATCCAGCGCCTGGATCAGCGCTCAACCCGGCCCCTGTCCCGGCTCGTAGCCCGGTCCTTAGTCCAGGCAGTTGCACAAGGTCGGCGTGCGCCTGTCCTGCAGCACGATATTGCCAGCCAAAAGTTCGCGCTCAAGCTCTGCCAGGCGGCGCTGCACGTTTGCAGGCAGGGCGTAGTCCCTGGCCCGCACAAGGGCTGTGCCCTTGTTCTCCAGGTTGTAGACCCTTGTTTCCCTGCCCTTGAAGGTACCGTTTGCCCTGGCCAGCACGAGCTCCTCCACAGCCTTGTCAAAGCGCTTGACCACTGAGAAGGGTACCCTGCCCGGTGCCAGGCTGGACTGCTCCTTGTCCAGGCCCACTGCCAGAAGGGAGGTCGCGGCAAGGGCAGCACAGGCTTTTGGGGTGGCGGAGCCTGTGGCAAGCAGCACCAGACGGACGCCCTCCTGCTCCATTTCCTGCAGAAGCTGGGCCGGGGCTGCACCCTGCAGCTCTCTGCGCACCATGCGGATGTCAGGGCGGGAAACCAGGGCTCCGGCCAGAAAGCCTTCCAGCATGGTCTGATTCTGGGGGCTTGCTTCTTCCTCAAGCCAGCCCAGCTTTGCCCCGGAAGGGATGAGCAGGGCAGCGGCTGCTCCTGCCAGGAAGGCAGGCTCTGCATCGGCAAAGGTCACGGACATGATGTTTGCCGAGCGCAGGCCAAGGATGCTGGTGTCTATGCAGCCAAAGGAGGTCTTGCGGAAGTTGGCTGCTTTGGAGCGCAGGATGGCATGCAGGGACGGTGCGGCAAGCAGCACGAGATCATGGCTGCGGGCTGCCTCCTCAAAGACTGTCAGCTGCGTCTCGCCCTCTGCAGCCACAATGATGTCTGCTGCAAGCTCGCACTGCCTGGCTGCCCTGGCAAGGCCCTCCTTAAGCAGGGCATTTCTGCCGTGATCCTCAGCAGCGCTGTCCAGCAGCAGGGCAACACGCAGGGGCTCGGCCTGTGCGGGAGCAGGCAGCAGGAAGGACACGCAGAGCAGGGCGCACAACAGCAGGTATCTCATGGCAGGGTTTCTCCTCATGATGATGGCACAGGGCAGCGCAGGTCGGCAGGGCAGCAGCTGTCAGCTCGAATGTCTGCACCTGGCAACGGGCCAGCAATAGCCGCAAATAGCTACCTGGACAAGTACCTGTCTGGGCGCCCTGAAGGCACTGCAGAGCCTGGGGGACATGGGGACGCGCTCTTCCGTGCTGCAGTCTGCAGTACGAGCGCTGCCATGCGTGTCTGCTGTGCTGGCAGGGGGCTTTTGCGCAGGTCCTTGCAGCAGACCTGGGGTTCTTGCCAGTCCGGGCAGAGCGGCGCTATTGCAGTGGCAGAATTTCCCTGTCAAGTCCTCTTTCGGGAGCCTCAGTCGGATGTTTCTGGAAAACATATGTGATTTTTGCAGGTTACCTTGATAATTGACCTTTGTGACAAAATGGTTACAATTTTCACGAGCATGTGTTTTTCCGTGCAGACTGCTCGCCAACATTCTGGAAATTCCTCTGTTTTCAGGGGGAAGGGAAGGGTGAGCGCCCTGCACTGCGCGTATCAGTTTCAGTTGGGAGGGGCAGCAATTGCCACGCAGCATCTATTTTGACCGCAGTGACAGTGATATTCTGCGTCTTGTCAATCGCGTCCTGAGCGACAGCCGGCCTGGTGCAGAGCTCGCGGACCCGCATCTGCACCCGCATGGCATCAAGGAGCTTGTGGACACTCCTGCTTCCCGCATGGCCTATGCCGTTGTCAACATGCTGCACAATCTGGAGACGACCAGATCCCAGTCCAAGGACAGGCTGCTCGGGCTGCAGATCCTCTATGACGAGGTGATCAACGCTGCCCACACAACGCTGCGCCGCAATACAGCCAGGGTGCTCATGCAGATCATGAAGGGCATTGTGCGCGCCTACGGCAACGAGGAGGTGCAGCTCAAGCTGGCCCACGACTTCCGTGCTGCTGCCCAGGGAACGCCCCGCATCATCCGCAGGCTGCTGCGCCGCTATCACCTGCCCGAGATGCCCGAAGAGTGGAATCAGCTGGCCTTTGACGATCATGTCTACGACATGAATGCCAAGGGACGCAAAAGCCCCACCCACCTTATTATGGATGCCTGGATCAAGGGCCTGCGCAGTCTCACGGTGGTCTATGACAACTGTGTGGACAAGGAAGTGGCCACTGAGGTGCTGTCTGCAGCCGCCATTGTGGGCATCAAGGTGCGTATCGCCATCGAGTTCCGCGTGCCCTTCCGAAATCGCTTTGTGACCTTTGTGTGGATGCCCCGCGGCTTCCTCTCTGACCAGGACTTTCTGGAGTTTCTCTCCTCGCCCAAGATGCTCAAGCTCACTGCCGACGGGCGTGATGCTGTGGCCTTTCTGCGCGATCAGGCACTGCGCGAACTGAGGGTCTGGAACGAGGTGCTGCGCCCTGACTATGCCCAGTGCTGCGGTCTGGTTATTCCTCCTGTCAGTGAAGACGACTTTCTGAACTACGTGGGCCGAGGCCATGCCAACAAGGCCCGCCTTGCCGAGTATCTCAACAATTTGCTCTCTCCCCAGGTCGAGGAGCGCCTGGAGGAGCTGTCCCACAAGGAAGCCCTCACAGAGGAGGAGGCAGGGCAGAAGGCGCTGCTCGGGCGTCTGTGCTCTGACACCATTCAGACCGAGTGGCTTGGCTGCGCCATGCACCAGGAAATGCCCCGCATTGAGCTGCCTCGTGACCTCAAGCACCTGCCGAAGATCATGACCCTGGCCCCCAGGGAGCTCATGCGCGAGCTGCATACGGTCACCCCGGGCTGTCGCATGGTGCTGTGCACCAGCGATCTCAGTGTTGAAGACGTCCTTGAGCTTCTCTGGGACTGCAAGGGGGCCATTACCCACCTTGAGATCTTCACCATGCGCGCCTACATGGAAGGGCGGCAGAACAATGTGCACGAGATAGGCGAGCTGCGCTTTGCCCTCAACTCCGGCCAGGCGCCGCGCCTCAAGCAGATGATCCGGCAGATGATCCGCGGCATGCGCGAGGCAGGGGATCTGAAACGTGCTGAAAAGTTTGAAAAAATTCTCATTGGCGTGCCTGAGCTCTGGGAGCGGTACCGCACCCAGCCATTGAAGTCGCGCATAGGCACAGCCTCCGGCAACAGGTCCAGAGCCTTTGGCATGGGCTTTGTCGTCACGGACACCCTGCCCAGGCACAGTGCCAGGTATCTTGAGGAGATTGAGGCCGGCAAGCCCGCTGTGCCCATCCACGTCCAGGTGGAAAAGCACACCATCTATCGCGAGCCTGAGAACCTTGAGTCCTTCAATGTCTTTTTGCAGAGCCTGCACGGGCTGCCCTTCTGCAGCAATCTCGGCCTTGAGCGAACCCAGGTCTGGGTATCGCCCAGCGGAAGCATGCGGGAGAGCAGGGCCGGGAACGTTGTCAATCTGTCCGGCCCCATCACCTCGTCCCCTCTGGAAGAAAAGCGAGAGGAAGGAAGTTCGCCCGGACGCTTCTACCTCAACAGCGCTCTCATGAACATTATCAAGGTGCTGGTGGGCTTCATACCGGCCTTCTGGTCCTTTCTCTACTCCCAGGAGTGGTGGTTCCTCGCCTGGTTCGGTGCCTTCATCTGGTTCGGTATCACCGGTGTGCGCAACGTGGTGCAGATGGTGCTCGCTGCCAAGGGCATGACCCGCAACAGTCTGCTGCACTGGCGCGATCACGTCAGTCTGAACAGGCTCTGCGATTCGCTCATGTACACAGGCATCAGTGTCTTTCTGCTGGAGTACCTGCTGCGTGACCTCTTTCTGGAGCGAACGCTGCAGATCAGCGTCATGGACAGCCCCATTCTGGTCTTCACAACCTTGAGTGTTGTCAACGGCTTCTACATCTTTGCGCACAATATCTACCGGGGATTCCCGAAATCCGCTGCTGTCGGCAATCTGTTCCGGGCAATTCTGGCCATTCCCGTGGCAACGCTCTACAATGGTATTTTCACGCAGCTTCTGCTGACCTGCGGGGTGACGGACATTGCCTTCTATCTTGTGCCTTCAGCAAGTGTGGTTTCCAAGTGCGCCTCGGACACAGTGGCAGCCCTCATTGAAGGTCTGGCAGACAGTGCTGTCAATATCCGTCTGCGCAGAGCCGACTATGCAGCCAAGCTGCGCTCGGTCTTTGATTCCTACACCATGCTTGAGCTGCTCTTTCCGAAGGAAGAGGCCTTTGCATACCTTGCCAGACCCGGAGGCCTGCGGGGCAGGGGCGGAGAGCAGGCTGCCAGGCTTGAGAGGACCTTCATCGTCAATGCCCTGGACATGATGTACATCTGGTACTACCAGCCCAGGGCACGGGAAGCCTTCAAGGCCATCATCCGCAGCCTGACCGCCGCTGACCGCGTGGTGCTTGCCATGTCCCAGCTGGTGCTCCTGCGTGAGCGTGAGGTGAGCCAGCTTATGGTGGACGGGCTGGTTGGCAGGGATTTTGCCAGACCTCTGGCCTTCTTCCTGAGCCACCGCAATGAGTATCTGCGCGCTATGGTGCAGTTGTGCAGGCCGGCCAGGATAGCGGATCCGGAAACAGCTGAGAGTATGGCTGAAGTGGAAAGTCTGCTGGCACAGCTGGAAAAGTAGCAGAAAATGCGTCCGGCCTCTTGCAAGGGAGGGGCCATACAGGCAAAATACTCCCTTCATTGCACGCCGGGTACGAAGGAACCTCCTCTGCCCGGCACAGACGAGGTGAGGACATGGACGCACAGGCTCAAGGCGGAGACAGCACAACCACGGCGGCAGGGCAGATGTACATCTGGCTGCCTGAACTGTATGGCACAGGCAGCGCCATTGCCTGCGAACAGGACTATCCCCGGGTTGCGCGGCTTGCGCCCGGCTTCCCGCGCAGGCTGTTCAGACCCAGTACAGCTGCGGCCTTTGTGCCGGAGAATCTGCCGTACACACCAGAAGAGATGGCTGCCTATGTACTGGACCTGGAGCGCTTCTTTGCCGAGAACTCCAGGCAGACAGCTCTCTTTGAGGCGCAGATGCAGCGCCTGAAGGATGAGGAAGCATACAGGGCAAACGAAGAGCGTGCCGCAGTGGGAGCCCTTCTGCATGGAGAAGATGCGGAAAATGCAGAAGAGAGTGCTCGCAAGCGCGAAAAGATGCTGCGCTCCCGTGCCCAACGTCTGCTTGCCTGGTACTGGCTGCAGCAGAAGAATGCTGCGGACATGGCAGGCATTGTGGATCGCATCAACAGCTCCGTTGCTTCCATGAAAGCCAGCTTTGCGGCTGAGAAGACAGAAGAGTTCGGTGCGCTGGCAGGGCTTGAAGACTTTGCCGTAGCCAGAGAAGATGATTCCTCACAGGGAGTGCGTCTGCTCCTTGAGGCAGCGCTCATCCTCTGCCCGCAGGACACAGTCTTCGTGTGCCACAAGGTGCCGGAAGAACTGAAGCAGCTTGCCGCTCAGGCCTCAGTCTGTGCCTGGAGCGAGGCTCTCGGGGAAGGCGTGCCCGGCACTGAGTGCAGGGCAGAGGCCCTCGGCATCTCACAGGCAGTCCCTGCCAAGCGTATGGTTCGCATCGCCTTTGTGGGAGAGGCGGCATCGGAGGCTGGGCACCATGGCGCTTAAGGGAGTCATCTTTGACTGCGACGGAGTCATGATTGACTCCACGGATGCCAACAGGCAGTTCTACAATTGTATTCTTGCGCATTACGGTCTGCCGCCCATGCGTCCCGAGCAGGAACGCTACTGCTTTATGGCGACATCTGCCCAGGCACTGGAAAGCATTCTGCCAAAAGAATTGCACTCCCAGATTGGCCGCATGGGCAGGGATATTGTAAACTACAGACAGAAGATCATGCCCCTGGTGAAAGTATACCCGGGCTTCCTTGATTTTATCCAAATTTTGCATAATTATGGTATCAGAATGGCTGTCCTGACCAACAGGACGGACGCAGGAATGCAAGCCGTTCTGGACATTTTTTCACTGCCGCCGTACTTTGATCCTGTCGTGACAGCGACAAGGGCGCGCTCCAAGCCGGATCCGGAAGGTGCTCTTTCCATCCTTTCGGCCTGGAACTGTCAGGCAGGCGAGGTTCTCTATGTCGGAGACAGCGCCATTGACCTGAAGACGGCTCGTGCAGCCAGTATTCCCTTTGTTGCCTTTTCCCCTGCAGCTCCTCTGGATGCTGATCTGACTGTGACTTCATGGGCAGAACTGGAAAGGCTTGTCATTCCCCGAATGGCATAATCTGCGTACAGGAAGTTTGACGTGTTCGTTGTTGCCAATATCATTGACGCCGTAGCTGTTATTCTGCATATGCTGATCTCTGCCTACATTATCGTAGTGCTGGCTGCATGTGTTGTATCCTGGTTCCGCGTATCGCCCTATCATCCTGCTGTACGTGTTCTCAGCCAGCTTACAGAGCCGGTGTTCTCCTTTATTCGCCGTAAACTGCCCTTCAGTATCCTGGGGCAGGTCGATCTCTCGCCCCTGATTCTGATCATCGGTCTGGAACTGGTGGACCTTGTTGTCGTGCGTTCCATCAGACAGGTCGCTATGGGAATGTGAGACTTGTGATATAACCCATGTAACAGGGGTCATCCCCTTATTTTCCACAGAACAACTGTGGTAACCTTATATGCACAGGAGACTCATTATGGACCAGCAAGAACGTGATTTCATCCAGGAATATGCTGAAAAGGATCCTGAACTGAAGTCGCTATGGGAAGACCATGTCCTCTTGAGTAAGCAGGTAGAAAAGCTTGAGTCCAAACCCTTCCGCAGCCCTGCAGAAGAGCAGAGCCTCAAGCAATTGAAGAAACAGAAGCTGGATGCCAAGACACGCCTCGCCGACAGGATTGATGTGTTGAGGGCAGCCAGATAACGACGGAGTAGAGAAATGGAATTGACAGGAGCACAAATCCTTCTTGAGTCTCTCAAAAAAGAAGGTGTGGACGTGATATTCGGTTATCCGGGTGGTGCGATCATCGACATTTACGATACCATCACCAGATATCCCGAACTAAAGCATGTCCTGGTCCGCCACGAACAGGGTGCTGTCCACGCAGCTGATGGTTATGCACGCGCTACCGGCAAGGTCGGCGTCGCTCTGGTAACTTCAGGCCCGGGTGCCACGAATACGGTAACGGGCATTGCTACTGCCTACTGCGATTCCATTCCCCTGGTCATTATAACAGGTCAGGTAGGCACCGGGCTCATTGGCAACGATGCTTTCCAGGAAGTGGATACAGTCGGCATTACCCGTCCCTGCACAAAGTACAACTACCTTGTGAAGGACGTGAGCAAGCTGAGCCAGATCATCCGCGAAGCCTTCTATATCGCACGTACCGGCCGTCCCGGCCCGGTGCTTATCGACCTGCCCAAGGACGTCCAGATCAGCAAGGCCGAGTTCAAATGGAGCAATGAGGAAGTGACCATGCGCTCCTACAATCCGAACTACAGGCCTAACCACAACCAGCTGCGCAAGGCAATGGAAGTTCTGAAGGAGAGCACCAGCCCGGTGATCCTGGCCGGTGGCGGTGTCATCCTCGCCAATGCCTCGCAGGAACTGACGGATTTTGCCAACCAGGTGCACTGCCCTGTCACCTGCACCCTCATGGGCCTCGGCAGCTTCCCCAGCAACTCCGAGCAGTGGCTCGGCATGGTGGGCATGCACGGCACCTATACCGCGAATATGTCCCTCAATAACGCAGACCTCATTGTCTGTGTGGGCGGACGTTTCGATGACCGCGTGACCGGCAAGCTCTCCACCTTTGCCCCCAAGGCCAAGATTGTGCACATCGACATCGACCCCACCACCATTCGCAAGAATGTGAAGGTGGACGTGCCGGTTGTTGCTGACTGCAAACTCGCCCTGCAGGGCATGCTTGAGCTTGCCAGAACCCGCTATGCCGAAGTGGACTGGGCAGGCAAGCACAAGGGCTGGTTTGAGACGCTGAAGAACTGGCATACTGAGCAGCCCCTGTCCTGGAACGACTCCGGCCGCTATGTGAAGCCTCAGCAGGTGATGCGCACCCTGCGCAAGATCACCGAAGGCAATGCCATCATCAGCACCGAAGTGGGCCAGAACCAGATGTGGGTCGCCCAGTTCTATGATTTTGACAGCCCGAGAACCCTGCTCACCTCCGGTGGTCTGGGCACCATGGGCTATGGTCTGCCTGCTGCCATGGGCGCCCAGTTTGCCTACCCTGACAAGCTGGTCATCGACGTGGCTGGCGACGGTTCCATCCAGATGAACATCCAGGAAATGGCCACCATTGTGGAGCACAAGCTTCCCATCAAGATTATCATCTTGAACAATGGCTATCTGGGAATGGTCCGTCAGTGGCAGGAACTGTTCTACAAGCACAATTATTCCTTCACCTCCATGCACGGCCAGCCTGACTTTGTGAAGCTGGCTGATGCCTATGGCGCTGAGGGCTACCGCATCACTTCCAGGGAAGAGCTTGAGTCTACCCTGCGTACGGCCCTGGCCTCTCCCAACCCCGCCATTGTGGACGTGGTTATTGAACCTGAAGAAGATGTGTACCCCATGGTGCCGGCTGGCGCATCTCTTGATGAAATGCTGCTTGTGTAGAGGAGGTGCTGACAATGATGGAAAACGAAAAAGACAGACATGTGCTTTCCGTGCTCGTGGAAAACGAGCCAGGAGTGCTTTCCCGTGTGGTGGGCCTCTTCAGCGGCAGAGGGTACAACATTCATTCTCTCAATGTGGCACCTGCTCTTGAAGAGGGCACAAGCCATATGACCATCACCACCTATGGTGATATGCAGATCCTTGAGCAGATCATGAAGCAGCTGCACAAGATCGTCTCTGTCATCAAGGTCGTGGAATTCTCTGACATCCCCTCTGTCGAGAGGGAAATGATGTTCGTGAAGGTGCAGGCCGAGGGTGCCATGCGCGGTGAAATCCTGCGTACAGTGGACATCTTCCGCTGCAAGGTCATCGACGTGAGCCCCACGGAAATGACTATTGAAGCCACAGGTGATCACGAAAAGCTCGAGGCCATCGTGGGACTTCTGCATCGCTTCGGCATCAAGGAAATTGCCCGTACCGGTTCTGTGGTGATGCGCAGATCCCGCCGCAGCGAATAGAGGGCAGATTCCAGGAAAACTGAATTCTGTATCATAGTGCAGTACTTCACTGGTAAAAGTTGGCTGACTGAACACTTTTACCCCTGCGGATCTTGACAAATCCTTGTGAAAACACAAATCTTGTAAAGCCCTTCCCGTTCCGGGGAGGGCTTTACACACTTTTTTTGATAAGAAGGCACGTACAATGTTGAAAATCTACTACGACGGCGACGCCGATCTCGCTCAGCTCAAAGACAAAACCGTTGCCATCCTCGGCTACGGCAGCCAGGGCCATGCCCATGCACTCAATCTCCGTGACTCCGGTGTGAACGTCATTGTTGGTCAGCGCCCTGGTGGCCCCAACTACGAGCTCGCCAAGCAGCACGGCTTTGAGCCCATGAGCGTTGCCGAAGCCAGCGCCAAGGCCGACTTCATCATGGTTCTTCTCCCTGACGAAGTGCAGGCCGATGTCTACAAGAGCGACATTGCCCCCAACCTGCAGGCCGGCAACACCCTGATGTTCGCCCACGGCTTCAACATTCACTTCCAGCAGATTGTGCCTCCGGCTGATGTTGATGTCATTATGGTTGCCCCCAAGGGCCCCGGCCATCTCGTGCGCCGTACCTTTACTGAAGGCGCAGGCGTTCCGGACCTCATTGCTGTGTACCAGAATGCTTCCGGTCAGGCCAAGGAAAATGCTCTTGCCTATGCAAAGGGTATTGGCGGAACTCGTTCAGGTGTCATAGAAACTACTTTTAGGGAAGAGACTGAAACCGATTTGTACGGGGAGCAAACCGTTTTATGCGGTGGTCTTTCTCAATTGATTAAGGCAGGCTACGAAGTTCTTGTTGAAGCTGGATACCAGCCTGAAATGGCCTTTTTTGAGTGCATGCACGAGATGAAACTGATTACTGACCTGATTTATGAGGGTGGTCTCGCTCGTATGCGCTACTCCATTTCCAATACAGCTGAATACGGCGACTACACTGCTGGTCCTCGTATCATTACCGAGGAAACCAAGGACGCCATGCGCCAGGTTCTTAAGGAAATCCAGAATGGTACCTTTGCTGGTAACTTCATTTCTGAGTTCAAGGCAAAGGGCAAGGCTGGCTTCCTGGCCACCAGACGTCTTGAGCAGGAGCATGAACTCCAGCAGGTCGGTGACAGAATGCGTCAGATGATGAGCTGGCTTAAGAAGGACAAGAATTCCGACTAATTCCTCCTTCTGAGACAATCAGATATACAAGAGGGTGGCAGGAAATTCTGCCACCCTCTTGTGAATCGTGAGTTCAATTAAAATCCGCACGCCAGTTTAAGGGCGTGAAATTAGCGCAAAACACAGACTGATCTCCATCAGAATCCGCGCGCCCGGTTAAGGGCGCGATAACTGACAACGCAAAGGACACATTGATCGCCATCAGAATCCGCACGCCCGATTGGGGGCGTGAAGTACAGCTCAGGTACAAACTGGTTCTTGCTTGAATCCATACCTCCTGAATGGAAATGGTAATTTTTGCGTAGACGTTTTAGAAAATCTGCCTCAATTTACAGCAGAACATCAAGGCTGACCCCCTTCGGGCAGGGGCCATCTACTGTGATACTGTAATCAGTAAAGCTGCGTGCAGGACCTTCGCTAATCCTCCTGCACCGTATCACTTCGAAGAGCTTGTGCGCTGGAGCGCTTCCCATACGTGATGCATGCCGGAAAACAAACAACTTCTGTGTCTGCATCTTCGCCCTTGCAGCCGAGTGATCATGCTCAAACATGTGACTGAGGGCCTCCCAAAAGAGATTGATGTCGGTTTCAGAAAAACCAGTTCTCTCTGCAAGTGGAGCAGAAATAAATCCTTCAGCACGGTACAGAGCATATGGAACAATATACTTTCGGCCCATAGTGCGTTCCTTTTCCAGGTCTCTCTGGTTAGTCACGGACTTGCGTATCATTGTGATTTCCATTGGGGTGATTGGCTCTATGCTGCGAGCAAAAGTCATTTGCACAGGTCCTCGTATCTGCCCGCAGTTGACTTCCGTGTTCATAACCGCTCCGAACGTGCGGACATCATAGAATTGTTCGCACATCCATGCCATAAGAGCCTGAGCATCTTCTTCATCCTTAGGAAGTCTGTTTGGGATTTGCGTCAGAGATAGCGCTGAGTATGCTTCCTGATGCCTCTGATTGAGAACAGTTCCTTCCTGAATGTAGATGCGGCAATTGTCACGTCCATTCTTGCGCAGGTCGATATAATTACGCACCTTGCGCTTGAGACAGACGTCTGAGACCAGACCATGATCCGTATCAGGGTCCATGCGGGGCATGTTATTGGTGTTGGGATCCCCATTCGGATTCCCATCATTGACATCAAAGAAAAGTACGAAATTGTAGTAATTGCTAATCGGCTTCATGAGCAGGACCTCTCACATGTGGTGTTGTTCTCGAGCTTCCTCTGATACATTTTGTTACGCTGGTGGTAGTAACCCAGGCAAAAGCGGCCCCTGTCCTCTTGTGAAAGCCAATTCGGAAAAGGGGTCTCCTCTCCCCAGATTTCGCGGACAAGTCGCCTGAAGAATTTGTCATAGCCACAATGCATTCTGTCGGTTTTGCCAGAATGAATGTGTGCCTGCTTCAGAAGCATGGGAAAGATATTGCCTGGCATAGAAGATGCTGAGCTGATGCAACTCTCGTGGAGCGGATTCAGACACTTGCCGAGAGCATCTTCCTGAGCCATTTCCAGGACAGCAAAAAGGCGCCCAAGTCTGTATCCTGTGTTGAGTTCCTCTGTATCCAGTGTAAAGGATGCTCCTCCACCCCCTTTGTTGCAGAGATATGCCTTGATCAATGCTGCTCTGTAATAGGTGACCATACCGTCAATGGAGATGCGCTGCAGGGCAGTAGCAAACATAGAGTATGGCCATGGTCGCCTTGTAAGGATACTCTGAAGAATTTTTCTGCAGAGTACAGCAGCAAAGCCCTTGGTTTTGTCCTTTGGGGCAAGCTCCAGTATCATGTCCCATAAGACGGGAAACTCCGGGTCAGTACTAAAGCGGCGCTCAATGCTGAGATCATGGTACCAGCGACTGTAACGTAACAGCAGTTCTCCAAGGCGACCCGATTCCCAGAAAGTAACTGTCAACCGGCTTCCCTGGGCAGTTAACCCCAGGAGGAACCATCGCTGGCCAGGGTCAACTTCCAGAAAGTCGCCGGGAAGCCTGCCAGATAACAGGACTTCCTGTATAGATCGTTTCAGTTTCGGGGATGCAATTTGCTTCTTGCCCTCCATACCATCAAAAAGGCAGTTCAGTATTTGGGGAGAAGAAGTATCTTCTGTCCAGAAAACAAGAGTATCTGGCCCAAGAGATATTGTGTGACCATGCTCTCTCATGAGGAGATAATTGAGGGCAGTGGCATAGCCATGGGCTGCTCGGATGCTCACTGGAGCGCTGAGTCCTGCTTCTTTGTGTAATGTCTCGAAGCCGGGAAGCCCAAACGAAATGAGACGAGCTCCAGACGGGAGGCTGCCCGGGACACCCTTGATGACAGGGTGACTGTGAGCAATAGGCCCTGTCTTTCCAGTGACACAGCATTGTGCGACAGGACAATCCTTGCCGCTGATGACCTCAGTCCAGATTTCTCCCCAGAGCTTGCGAATGGCTGGTGCGTCGTGAAGGAAACCATCTTCTCCTTCGAGCTGGAAGACAATAAATTTTCCTGCAATTGCAGGGTATTCGGACCAGTTCTTCAACTGTTCCGTGTCCCAGCTGTCGAGAAAGGCCAGCAGAGCCTTTGCGTGCCTGGAGTTGCATGACTGAAGCCGGGTATGATGAAAGTCCCGGAATGCTGCATGCTCCTGAGGCGTTTTGATGAGTTGCTCCTTTCTGATGTCAACGCCAATGACATAGGAGGAGCGATCCCAGCAAAAGTTTGAGGATATATTGCTCGTTCTACTCACAGCGGCCGGCACAACGACACGTGTCGGTCTGGCATTGCTGTCACGCAGATCTCTGATGCGGACCAGCTTCCCCTCTTCACTGAGCACCAGAACAAAATGAATACTTGTGGAGGTCATTCCTTCAGGCGCCATGCCTGAATTGGCATCCTGGCACATGCGCTGGTAGAAATTGTAGAGTTCTGTCAGATACATAGGGTGTTATTCCTCGACCATTTGGCCACATCAATGATTCCGTGTTCCAGCCACGGATGATAGTAACTCAGATGCTCACCGCGCTTGTAGCCTCTGGCATACAGCATGTAGCCAAGATCCTGTGGTTCATCGTCGGCAAGATCTGAGACAGGAATGTCCGACTTGTCTTCGAGCAGCTCGAAGTGAGCTGGAAATTCCCGACATCCCATATAGGGGTGCTGGAAGCACGCTCCTTTCCGTGCCCTCCTCCGGAAGATGTCCAGGTGTTTTCCTATGGTGTCTGATCCGGCCGTGGCAGTCAGCTGGATATGGGCTTCAATGACGTACCCCACATTGCAGAGCACTGTAGATGTGCGCTGCTGCCGACATTCACCTGCATACTGGTAGAGCGGCTTGTTCCTGGCTGCTGCTCGCCAGACAGTCGGCAACCCTGCTCCAGTCTGGGAAATTTCATTGGTAGTGATAGTCATATAGCTGATGGGTCGGAGAACATGGATTCTGTCTACGACCCACTGAAATGCTGGCTTCCAGTGGATGCTTTCCAGGACTCCCCGCATGGCAGTTGGGGTCGGAACTGGATAGCTGTAGCGGTCAGGCTTGCTTTCCGGACGGGAGAACAGAGCATAGTCTCCCCATATTCTCAGTGTGATCATAGTATTATCTCCTTATATGTATGTTTAAACTATTAAAAATACATATTTGATTAAGATAAATTTACTTATTTTCTTGATATACCAGTGAATGAATCGTATATTTCTCCATTTATAAGCATGTAGATACAGTCATGGATAATCTTAATTTTACCATTTTTCAAAAGATAATCTCGATCTCTGAGATAGATCTGAACACTATACATCTGCAGTCTTCGAAAAAACTGAGGAGAAAGAAGATTTTTGTCATTCAGACTGTTGCGTAACTCTTCCGTGAGCTGTGACTCAATAACAACGCTTCCCATGTGATTTCCAATGAATTTAAAGGCACGATCAATTTCTCTGAAGTCTGCATCGAGCTGGTATAATTCGTAAGGTAGAGAATATGATTTAGCAGAAGAGATAGGAGTAATTGTAACTTTATCTAAAATGAATTTCTCATCAAGAAGCTCCTTGCGATTGTACAGATCGCTGAAATATTTCTGCATAGTTTCCGGTGCAAATAAATTCTCTGCGTTCTGTACAAGGGCGCAGGACTCGAGTTTTCTGAACAGTGATGAAGCATCACTGGGAATAGGATGTTCACTGTTAAAGACAAAGACATTGCCTTGATGAAGTTCCCCATGCCTGTTACAGCGTCCGGCAGACTGGGCGATATTGTCGAGACCATTGCGTTCCCTGTACACAACGGGAAAGCTGATATCGACACCGCATTCAACCAGTGATGTGCTGATGAGGCGGCAAGGGAGTCCCAGAGCCAGGCGTTCTCTGACACGCTGTAAAACCTGATTGCGGTGGGCAGGTGTCATGCCGGCACTCAGGAACAAATTCTCATCAGTCTTCTCCATACCTGCGAACAGGTCACATGCATGTCTGCGCGTGTTGAGTATGCAGAGTACTGTGTGTTTCTCCTGTATGCGTGATACAAGCTCTTTGTCTGTCAGCTTTCCCACAAAGTGCACTTGCACTCTGTCAAAGATTGCAAACAGAAGAGGCTGTGATGCATCAGGGACAAGGTTACGCACTGACTCTGGCGCGAAACCATGGGGAAGTGCTTTTGACTGCATCAGAGCAGGCTGCGTTGCAGTACACAGAACAACACTGCAGCCGTACTTTGCGGCCAGTGCCTGCAGAACCTCAACACAGGGTGCAATGTACGGAGCTGGGAGCATTTGTGCCTCGTCGAGAACAATGACGCTGCCGGCAACATTATGCAGTTTTCGGCAACGGGATGGCCTGGAGGAGAAAAAGGACTCAAAGAACTGTACATTGGTAGTTATGATGATACTTGCCTGCCAGTTCTCTGTGCTCAGCCGGTACTGCATGCCTTTCTGCATGTTTGTACTGTCTTCTCCATTCGAGAAGTCAAAGTTGCAATGGTGCTCCAACACAGCATCTTCGCCGAGGATCTCCCGGAAGAGGGTGGCGGTCTGCTCAATGATGCACGTATACGGCATCACGTAGATGACTCGCTTCAGGCCATACTTTTGTGCATGTCTCAGCGCAAAGAAGATGGACGACAGCGTCTTGCCTCCGCCTGTCGGGACAGTGAGGAAGAACAGTCCAGGGGCAGCGTCAGCAGCCAGGCCGCATTGCTCCAGCACATAGCGCCTGGCAAGCTGTATGAGTGCCTTGCGCTCATCATTACTGCAGAGAGCCTCCATAGATGCACTCAGCTGTTCCGGGGTGATGTTCTGAGGTTGGAGGTAGGACTTTTTCTGGAGATAGGACTCCAGGCGCTCAGCCAGAACAGGAATGTCAGTGGGGGTATCGCGGAGGCGGCTTATTTTGGGAGTCAGGAAGCTTTCCGTGTCCAGATAGTCCGCATCCACGAGACATGAATGCAGCATCCGTACTGCAAAACTTGAGAGAAACGGGTCGAGCTTCCTGCCTTCTCTGCAGATGAGCGGGAGCAGCTCTTTGTACAAATCCATAGGAGATGGGAGAGGAGCAGCAATGCTCTGATCCCAGGGAGGAAGAGATCGCGCCCAGGCTTCGGACAATCTGCGTTCGATGGAGGCATATCCGAAGTAGGCATCCGGCAGGTGTCCATGGTGGCCAAGAATGGCGTATGCCAGGTATCTGGCAAACATGATCCCTAGAGAGCGTTCAACGGGAGAAGCAAGCTTGCTCCAGGAATGAAGCATATGCAGAGCCCCTGCTGTGCTATGGTCTACCCGGGGGCCTCCTTTCAGACGAAGCTGGAAAGCTTTGCTGGCTTTGCCCAGATCGTGAAGCAGGCCGAGAAGTCTGCCAGTCAGAGGAGCTCTGAAGACAGAAGCAAAGTCACCAGCAAGCTGGCCGACATTGTCCAGGTGGGCAGATAAAGGTTGCCAATCGCTGGAACTGAGTCCGTTTGAGCTGTGAGCGTAGTAAATCATGTCGTGTCCAGGTGTTATAGTGTGTGTTACAAATAATGGTTCAATTGATTTGGATTGATTCCTATATGTGACATAATGTTGGTTTTGTAAAGGCTGTCTTATGGTCAAATTTTAAAATTTTTTGCTCTTGACAACTTTTGCTAATGCTATTACGAAATTAAATCATTGAATTAGCAGGAATTTTTCCTGCATACTTTTTGAAGCCTGATGTGAGGACATCGTCATGAGTTCAAGCACGACATTAGGTGAACGAATCAAAATCCTTAGGGGTACCGTGCCCCAGAGGCAGTTTGCCCAGGCTCTGGGAATTCCCCAGACCACTCTTGCTAACTATGAGACGAACAAGAGTGAATTGAGCATCAGTATGATTCGCTTGCTTACAAGAAGGTATGGAGTGAACACCGATTGGCTCGTCTTCGGTGAGGGGCCACAATGGGCTGATTCTTGTGAAGAATCGGAAGACGGCAATTTCTACAGGCTTACGCCTGAAGAATATGCACAGAAAAAGGCTGCAACAAAGACTTCCAGCAGTTCAAAAACTCTTGGTGACAGCAAAAAGATGAATGAACTACTGGTAAAACTGCAGACGGAACTGGACCTTGAACGAAAGGAACGCAGGGAAGTTGCCGCTGAAAACAGGCAGCTTAACAAAGACAAAATGATCCTGGTTCAGGAGAATGCCGATCTCAAAGTTCGGCTTGCCAAACTCGAGATGTCCATGGCTGCTGCTCCTTCCTGTCAGGAGAAATCAGCATCTGTTGTTTCTGATGAAGAGAAGCTTGCAGAACAGAAGTAAAGTGCAGAGCATGTGAGCAGCAGTCTGTCTCAAAAACTGCTTTTTTGAAAATTTTGTACAAAAGTACGTTCAACTAATGGCCCTGACTCAGGGCCATTTGTTTTTATGGGGCGCTTTGTGAACATCTGTAGTACGCCAGATGGCTTTCTGCCTATCACAGCCTTTGTTCATCAGCTGCCTGATTCCTGTGAGGGTATGGACATGCTCCCACAGGCCATGAGCTGCTGTTGAACATACAGAGTCGAGACCTCTGCATGACCTCTCCATCCATATCTGTCCCTGTTTGCATGCGAGAGTCTTGCTGTTGTCTCTGTCCGGTCTCAGGTTTTTTCGGGAATTATCTGGGAGTACGCAGAGAAGAATGATTGTCATGGAAGAGGGCGCAAGTGTCTGGTGTCGAACTTTCCTGGTGTACCTGTGTGAGTCCCCAATGAGCCCGGACGCGAATCAGGCAGCAAATGCACCTGCTCTCTCAATGTGTGAATCCAGGAGGACATCAGTTGCCCGAGGATGCGCCCGAGGATGCGCCCGAGGAGGCTCTGCTGCCATTTCACTCCCTGAAAGAAGCTCTCATAAATTTTGCATGAGACGATCAGGGTTGCTGTTGTGCGGAGAAGGTAATCCTGAACCAGTGACATGCTCGCACAGGTATCAAAATACATAGTTTGCTGTCATATGCCTGGCTTTTATGGTTGACAAGTTTATTTTTATGAATTAGATAACCAAATAATAGTTAATAAAAGTATCTGTCATCAATGTCTGATTTCATCAAAAGGAGACCCTACCTATGAGTACAAGCACGACACTGGGAGAACGCATCAAGATGTTGAGAGGAAGTGCCTCACAAAGGCAATTTTCCCTAAGCCTGGGAATTCCCCAGACCACGCTTGCAAACTATGAGACAAACAAGAGCGAATTAAGCTTCAGCATGATTCATACGTTCACAAGAAAACTGGGTATTAACACTGACTGGCTGATATTTGGTGAAGGTCCGCAATGGGTGTCATCTGAACCAGCTTCAGCGGGAACAGTTGTGAATGCCCAGACTCCGGAGACTCCTTGCATGAGTGGGGAAACAGTGGCAAATGGCAGCTCTAATCCAGGCAAAGAGTGCGAGCAGCTTGAGCAAATTGAGATGCTCAGGTCCGAGCTAGTTCTCGAACGCAGGGAGCGTAGAGAGCTAGCTGCGGAAAACAGGCAACTTAACAGAGATAAGGCGGCATTGCTCCAGGAGCTCATAGAACTCAAGGTACAGCTTGCCCGCCTTGAAATGTCGCAGAAGAGCAGGGGGGAACAGGGAGAAGGCAGCTGTTGATTGCAGTTTTACGTATTGTTGTACCGGAAACCTGTACAAAAAATGCAAGGAGTGCGCTGTTTGCGGGAGATGTACAGGTTTCCGGGAGACAAATTGCCATGCTGCCAGGTGGCCTGCTCCTCTTTCAGTGAGTCACCTGCCAGCAGCAAGCCAGGTTTCCGGTTGCCTTGTTCAGGATTCCGTAACTTCACACACTGGAAAACGTCACAGCCCACGAAAAAAGGGGAACAGACCATGTCTGCTCCCCTTTGATGTCTCTCTGTCAGTCCGGGCTATTTGCCCACCTTGCCTGCATCCTGCACGACGTCATTGCCTGCCTTGAGCAGTTCTCCCATGTGCTTGCTGACCAGATCGCATTCAGCCTTTGAGGGCTTTGGCATATCCCGATAGAGCTTCTTTGCCTGCTCGCCTTCAGAAACAAGGACAAGGGCTGCTGCAGAGCGTCCCATGATGCAGAAGAAGCGCCGTGCATCCCAGCTGCGGAACTCCACCCACTCAGCTGCAGCAGGCGAGTAGTGGAAGTCAGGCTTTCCCTTCTTCACAACAGGGTATGCCTTTTCGTTATGCTGATGCATCCAGGACCTGAAGTCCGGCAGATGGCGGATGAAGCGCAGCAGTTCCTCTTCCGTGAAGTCCGGCTGGTTCTCATAGACATTGGCCGTACTGCGGGGACGGGGGAAGACCTTCTTCTCCTGGGATGCCGGCTGCTGCTGCCCGGGCGCAGGAGCTGCAGCGTCAGGTGCGGCAGCCAGGGCAGGGGCAGCTGTGACAAGGCCTGCCAGCAGCAGAGGCAGGGCATATTTGACTGTGAGTGTACGCATAGAATATTTAGTACTTCACAAGGCTCAGCTGATTCAGCTTGTCCACATCGTGGAAGGACTCGACATAGCGGATGGTGCCGGTCTTGCCGCGCAGCACAAGGCTGTGGGTGATGGCATAGCGCGAGGTGTAGCGCACGCCGTGCAGGAAGTCACCGCCGGAGATGCCGGTCGCTGCAAAGAAGCAGTCATCAGAGGCAACCAGCGTGTCGGCAGTCATGATTTCGCGCAGGTCATAGCCGGCATTCTGGATGTTTTCCTTTTCAGGATAGCTCTGCGGGTCAAGACGGGCCAGAATTTCACCGCCCATGCCCTTGATGGCGCAGGCAGTGATAATGCCTTCGGGGGTGCCGCCAGTGCCCATCATGATGTCCACTTCGTTGCGCGGGTCAGCTGCCATGAGGGCACCGGCCACGTCGCCGTCTGTGGCCAGCTGAATGCGGGCGCCTGCCTGACGGATTTCATCAATGAGCTTCTGATGCCTGGGCTTGTCGAGTACGAAGACCATGAGGTCACGCACGTTCTTGTCCAGGGCCTTTGCCACACGCTCAAGGTTCACATGCACAGGTGCATCAAGGTCCACCACACCCTTTGCTCTGGCACCCACAACAAGCTTCTGCATGTAGTAGGACTGATCCAGGCTGAACATGGAGCCTCTGGGGGCTATGCCAACAACGGAAATGGCATTGGGACGGCCGTATGCCAGCAGATTGGTGCCTTCCACAGGATCCACTGCCACGTCCAGGGCAGGACCGTCGCCCATGCCGACCTTCTCGTCTGTGTAGAGCATGGGAGCCTTGTCCTTGGCACCTTCGCCAATGACTACTACGCCGTCAATATGGATGGTTGAGAAGCTGTTACGCATTGCTTCCACAGCAGCGCCGTCGCCGGCCTCCTTGTTGCCACGTCCGACCCAGCGGGCAGAGGCAAGGGCTGCGGCTTCAGTGATGCGCACAATATCCATTGCCAGATTTCTTTCCGGTGCTTCAGCCATTGGAACCTCCAGAGTATGAGTTTCGGAACTGCACTGCCGGCACAGTGTGCCTGGCGTGCCTGTCAGCGTGCCTTTCGACCAGCTGAGCATGCCAGAGAGCGCTGTCAGCTTTGGACAGGGCAGTACGCAGTTCCTTGGTGAGGTAGAGACGCCGTCTGTACCTTGACTGTCTTTGAAAAATTTGCTGTCCGCAGCTTACGGCAGCCTGAAGTGCCCGACCAGGGGGACTGTCCAGGAGCGTCCGAAGGGCCTGTCGCTCACATAGAGCGGCTGCGGCTCCTGGCGGCGCTTGAACTCCATGCCGAAGACGCGCTCGCGCACGTCGCTCTGCTTGTCATGCAGGGTGGGCAAAGGGCGCCTCGGGCGTGCTGCCAGCAGCGCGTCCAGAACGTCGTCCAGCTCCCGGTAGGGGAGATCCTGCATCTGTCGCGAACCCTTGCCTGAGGGAGACTTCCTGAGCATGTTCTCAGGGAAGAGGCCCTTGCGATCCTCGTGCAGCCAGGCTGCCACGTCATAGACCTGCGTCTTGGTCAGGTCCGCGATGACCGACAGGGAGCCGACGGTGGTGCTGCCATTCAGCGTGCAATAGCCCATGGCAGACTCGCTCTTGTTGACTGTGGCGAGTACCAGACCAGATGACCTGCTGGCAAGGGTTGTCATGATGGAGCCGCGTATGCGCTCCTGCAGCTGCGGTCTGGAGGGCTCAGGTATCCCCATGCCAAAGTCCTTCATGGTCTGGGCGATGGAGCGCTCGTACTCTGCCATGAGCCCGTCAATGCGGATGACCGTGACCTTGACGCCAAGGGTGTGGGCAAGCTGCAGCGCACCTGCCACAGTATCCGGGCTGGTTGTGGGCGAGGGCATGATGACAGCCGAGACATTGTGGGCACCAAGGGCTTCCACGGCAATGGCCAGCACAAGGCCTGAGTCAATGCCGCCTGAGAGGCTGACCAGGGCCTTCTCAAGGCCGCACTTGTGCACAAAGTCTCTGGTGCCGAGCACCAGGGCCCCGAAGACATTCTCCTGCCAGCTCCTGCCCACGGCGGCCACAGGGGCTGTGCCCGTGGCCATGTCCACAATGAGGGTATCCTCGGCAAAGGCCTGCCCCCTGGCATAGACCGTGCCTGCCGGGTCCAGCGCCAGGCTCTGCCCGGCATAGACCATGCCGTCGTTGCCGCCGACAAGGTTCACAGAGAGCAGATGGATGTGGTGACGGGCTGCCACGTGGGTGAGCATGGCTTCGTGATCTGCCCTCTTGCCAATGACATAGGGCGTTGCCCGCATGTGGATGATGGCATCCACACCGCGGGAAATGAGGTCGAGCAGGGGCATGTAGCCTGTGCCGCGCACAGTCCAGAAGGAGGAGTTACTGTCCTCCTCGCACAGGACAATGCCCAGCCTCCAGCCGTGCAGATTGATGATGCCGCAGGAGACCCCGCGATCAAAGAACTCTGCATCCGGGTCCAGGGAGGCCTCCGGGCGGACCTTGCGGGAAACAACGTCCCACTGGCCGTGGCTGATATAGACCGCAGCATTGCTCAGCAGGGACGGGTCATAGACACTGACCACTGGTGCACCCACAATGAGGTCCGGGCCTGCCACAAAGCGGGCAGCCAGGATGTCCAGGCCCTTGCGGCAGCCCTCCACAAAGTCATTCATGGAGAGGAACTCGCCAGGGGCAACACCGGACAGAGCAAGCTCGGGCGTCACACAGAGATCAACGGGTCCGGCCCTGCGCACTGCCTGACTGATGCGCTCGATGTTTCCGACTATGTCGCCAGTGACAGGGTTGCATTGCAGGAGGGCTGTTTTCATTGCTGTCCCCGGCAGACAGCAGCCATGAGCTGCTGATTGCGCTGGCCTTCCTCAGTCTGCAGCCATTCCGCAGACAGGGCTCCTAAGGGGCGCCTGCCCTGCAGCACCTCCACATAGTCCAGCAGCATGCGCCCGTGGTCAAAGCACATGGGCACAGGGGGAAGCTCAGGGTCTGCCCAGATGGCGGAGAGGGCATCGTCGCTGGCCTGCAGGGCAGCAGGGTCCAGAGCCCTGGCAGTGAAGACAGCAGTGACGGTGTGGCTGCGGGGATCCCTGTCAGGACGCGAGTAGACGCCGAGCAGACCGGTGAGCACCACGTCGAGGCTGGTCTCTTCCTTTGCCTCGCGCAGGGCAGCGTGCTCGAACCACTCGCCCTCATCCACAAAGCCGCCAGGCAGGGCAAAGCCCAGGGGTGGGTTCTTGCGGGCGATGATGACAACACCGCGGCCCGGTTCGTGAATCAGAATGTCCGCAGTCGGCAGGGGATTGGCGTAGACGCTGATCTTGCCCTGGCAGGACGGGCAGGTAAGAAATTTTTTCAATGCTCGTTCCTTCTTAGGTCAGGAGACGTGTGGCATCAGACGGCAGGCCGCCTGGAAGGTGCCGGGGCAGAGACCCGACCGGAAAAGTATGCTACCAAGCAGACAAAGAGGCAAGCCTCTCGTGCACTTCGCGCACTCTGCAAGGCAGGGCTGCCTGGAAGGCTGCCTGCAAAGCCCTGCTTCAGGCTTGTGGCGCAAGCGTGCAGCCCGGGACCTCAAGCATGCTGCGGGGAAGAGCGCCCTCACGTACAAGGCAGATCTTCCCCTGTTCCGGGAAGGAGAGAATGGTTGAGGGGAGCCCGCCGCCTGGGGCAGGGGGAAGGTCCAGCAGAAAGCCTTCCGCACGAATCTCAGCTTCCAGCAGTCCTGCTGCAGTCACAGGCTCGTGGCCTGCCACATTGGCAGATGTTGCCGTGATGGGAGCCCCGAGCAGGCGCGAGAGCGCACGGGGCACAGGATGGGAGGAGACGCGTATGGCCACACAGCCCTTTGCATCGAGCAGGGAGGGCACGACTTTCGCAAGATACGCCTTGCGCACAGGTACAACCAGGGTCAGGGGCGCAGGCCACAGGGCCAGGAGAGGCTCAGGGACACGGCTCAGGTCGCAGATGTCCTGCACCATGGCTGCGTCAGCGGCAATGAGGGGCAGGGGCTTGCCTGCAGGGCGTTTTTTTGCTCTGTAGACGCAGGCACAGCCCGAAGCGCTGAACATGGAGGCAGCCATGCCGAAATAGGTCTCTGTGGGACAGAGAACGCAGCCGCCCTGCGCAAGCTCGCGCACTGCGGCCTGCATGGCAGCTGTGTCAGCCACTGAGCCGGGCATGTCATCGTGCTGTAATCTCCGGGAGTCTGCTATCATGATTGCAAAAGCTCTGCGTCTTATCTGTGTGGGCAAACTGAAACTTGGCTGCTGGAAAGAGGCCTGCGCCATGTACGAAAAGCGCCTGAGCCGCTTTCGCAGGCTGCAGGTCACGGAAGTGAAGGATGCCGTGTCTGCCTCGGAAAAGGAACGCTCGCGCGTGGAAGGCGAGCGACTGCTTGAGGCTGTCAGCACAAAGGACCTGGTGGTGGTCCTGGACGAGCGGGGAAAGGACATGACCTCCCTGGACCTGGCAGCCTTTCTGGACAAGGCAGATGCCAGGGGTCAGGGCTCGGTCTGCTTTGTCATTGGCGGGCCCTTCGGGCTGGCAGACGAGGTGCGCAAGCGCGCAGACCTTCTGCTGCGTCTGTCAGCCATGACCATGCCCCATGAGCTGGCCAGGGTGGTGCTGGTGGAGCAGCTCTACAGGGCAGAGTGCCTGCGCAATCACGTTCCCTATCACCATTAGCAGGACAGTCCGCCAGCCCGCAGCCAGCCTCCTGGTGGCTTAGCGGACCTCGTAGACCCTGGCAAAGACGTTATCGTAGATAAGCTTGAAGTAGGGCGAGAAGCGCGGGTCCTGCGGGTCGCAGAGCAGAAGCTGGGCCATGACCGAGTTGTAGAGCCTGGCATCCATGGCGAGCTTCTCACCTGTGACACGGTTGAAGAAGAAGTTCACATTGCGCCTGGTATTCAGGAAGGCCTGCTTTTCCTCTTCCGTGGCTGTGCGGTTGTTGTCGAACCATTCCTGCACATAGTTGCGGCAGGTCAGGCCTGTTTCCTCAAAGACATTGATGGAGGCAGGGGCAATGGAGGTGGCAGAGCCCTCAAGCTGCACAAGTCCTGAGTCCAGCTGGTAGGCCAGGGCCTGGGGCACAATGGAGAGGGCACCGGCCCCGGCAGTGCCTGCGACAAAGTTCCAGCTGCCGTAGTGGCTTATCCAGAAACCTAAGCGCAGCATCTCGTAGCTGACTACCACGAACTGCCGTCCCTTTCCCTTGACCAGGGGCGTGTCCGGGGATCTGAGCTTGTCCATGAGCGCTTCAGCCTGGGCGGCATTGAGGCCCTTGAAGACATCGCCAGGGGTATTGTTCTTCTCTGAGGTGTAGCGGATGAGCTGCCTGGCAAAGCGGGGATTGTCCGTGGCAAAGACAGCGGCTGGCAGATAGAGAGAGGGACCTGCGTGCTGGGCGCCGTCAGCAATGGCAGGGCGGCCGCCAAAGTGATGCTCTGCATAGCCCCAGTCCCACCACAGCCAGATCATGGAGTTTTCC
The DNA here is from genome assembly GCA_949291675.1 of uncultured Desulfovibrio sp. Classification (GTDB taxonomy): domain Bacteria; phylum Desulfobacterota; class Desulfovibrionia; order Desulfovibrionales; family Desulfovibrionaceae; genus Desulfovibrio. Next base: position 39,507 of record CASEWR010000172.1, read on the forward strand.
GGGGTCATGGTGCGCAGCCTGCTCAATGCCTCGGCGTGGCGGCGGTTGATCATGGGACCCTGACTCATGGCGGAAATAAGGTCTGTGAAGGGAGCAATGAGAACCAGGGTGAGGACAATGCTGGTGATGATGCCTGAGGTTGCCCGCAGCTGCGGGATAAGAATGCGGCGCAACAGCCAGAAGAAGGGCAGGGCAAGGCCAATGGCCACAACCGGGGCTCCGAACATGACCATGCGGCCGCCAAGCTTGGTGCTCAAAAGCCCTAAGGCTGCCAGGGGCAGAAGAAAGAGCGCGCCAGGGCGCAAATAGACCACTACACAAAAGCCCAGCAGGCCGAGCAGGGAGGCCTCCATCCAGGGATGGAAGTAGGAGAGGACAGCCTGCAGGGGCAGGTCCTGCACTTCAATGATGGACTGGGCAAGGGGCGGGTAGTTGAGCGTTGCGCCGCCAGTGGCACGCGTATCTGCAGAGAGCTTCAGATAGGCATTGGCGTGATTGACGATGGTGGTGAGAATGCCGCCCTGCAGCATGAGCAGGACCACAATGAGCCATAAGGCAAGCAGGACCTTCCAGTCAGTGAGGATTCTGCGCAAATGGGGCTTTCTGCCTACTACCAGGAGGAGCACAATGCTCATGAGAATGCCTGGCGGGCCTGCCAGGGCAGGCAGCACATAGGAGAGGGCGCCGAGCAACAGCAGGGAACGGCGTCCTGGCGGGGCAAGGCAGAGGCAGAGGAAGCCTAAGAGGGCTGCATTGTAGCGGATAAGGTAGGGAAAGACCGAGTGCCACTCCTGGGTCCACCAGGAAATGAGGCCTGAGAGGCCGAGCACCAGTACCCACTGCCAGCGTAAGGGATTGCCGAGGCGCGGCGGCTGGACTGGGTCCCCGAACAGCGTCCTGAAGAAGGCAAACTTGGGCCAGGCAGAGAGCAGGCGCAGGATGTGCACAGGGGCCAGCATGTAGTGCATGACCCAGCACATGGGGGCAAGGGTCATGAACAACGGGAAGAAGAGGGTGACGAGGTCCGTGTCGTAGAAGCCGAGCAGGGTGCGGGCCAGAAAGCCGGGAGCAAGGCTGGTGATGAGCCCAGCGGAAACACCGGCCTCAAGGCTGCCCAGAGCCCAGCCCCAGGCTGCCACAATGCCTGCCACAAGGCTGGCCAGCACAGGGGGAAACCAGAAGGCCACAGCTGCCGGATAGGTGCCTAAGGCCTCTGCCATGAGGCGCAGCAGCTCGGCCATGGGATGCCCTGCGCCAAAGCTGAAGCCCTCTGCGCCTGCCACCCAGTGATAGGCGTCGTGCGTAGCTAAAAGCCACTCTTCGCCAAGGCGAAACTCCGGGTCATCCCATTGCAGCCACTCCAGCATGCGCAGGCCGAAGGCAAGCAGGATGGTGATACTGATCCAGAAGACCCCGCGCAGGACTGCAAGGCGTGTTTCCTGCGCAGAAGGGCCTGCCATGGCTGCAGGATCAAGAATCTTGGGAGCCTTAGTGGTCAAGGAAACCTCTGCAAAA
>CASEWR010000173.1 GCA_949291675.1 uncultured Desulfovibrio sp.
ATCTCCTATCTTCTGGTCTGGCTGCCTGAAGACGTGGAGACCTATGTGGACGAGACCTGGGACAAGACCCCCTCTGAAGGCTATCTTGCCAATTCCCTGGCCCAGTATCTGTGCATGCAGAGCGTGAATACCATCCTCCCCCAGGTGGAAAACGTGGGCTGTGCCCCTGCACCGCGCCCCACAGCGTCCCTCAAGGAAGCCCTGGCAGAGTTTGATCTGGCCTATCGCGAGGATCTTGACGTTCTGACCCGCCGCTTTGCGGTGGTGACCTTCTATCCCTTCCGCGGCGGCTGTGAGATCTGTCATCTGCAGTCGCACTGTCCCAAGGGCAATGGCGACTCGGATTCCACCATTGTTCTGCCTGGCTACGAGAAGTAGCCGGTCCTCACAGGCCTGCCGCACACTGCGAGAGCAGCAGGGCCTGTGTGGTCTGCAGCAGGCCAGGTCAGCCAGGTCAGCGAGGCCGGCAGGGCCCCCGGGGCAGACAGACGGGACCTGATGCAGCCTGGCACACACAGGCAGGCAGCGATATTCAGGCAGACGGGCTTTTGCACAGGGCAGCATATGCTGCAGTACATGCTGCAGCATGCTGCACCCTGGCAGGGTCTGTTTGCCTTTTTGGGCATTGCCTCGTACAGTCAGCCCGGGTGTGCACAGGACCTTCTGGTCGTGCGCAGACCATGGGACCAGACTCGGGACCCGACCATGGCCCCGATCATGGACCAGCCTAGGGACCAGACCAGGACGCGGGCCCAGAGTACGAAGCCGAGCCCGGGCCCTGGCGCGTGAGCGCATGGTTCGCCTTTTCGGCACAGCGCTACGGACAGGTTTGGCCTGCGGGTCCCATGGGGCCCGGGCACAGTCATTCACGCCAGGTTAAGGAGGTTGCGGAAAGCCGCCTGTCCTTACAGCATGCCTTGCTGCGACGTGCAGCAGGACCTTACGACTGGCATATGCAGCAACAGGGGGGAAGAGCCCGTGATAGCCTATGTGGAGGGGCGTCTTGCCCATGTTTCCGAGGCAGCCATCATTGTCGTGACCGACGGCGGTGTGGGCTATGAAGTGGAAGTGACTGCCCGCACAAGGCAGGGACTGCCGGACACAGGGGGCAGGGTGGCGCTGTTCACAACCCTGCTGGTGCGCGAGGATATGCTGCGTTTGTGCGGCTTTGAGACCATTGAGGAGCGCTCGACCTTTGAGCTGCTCACCTCCATTCCCAAGGTGGGGCCCAAGCTCTCCCTGGCCATTCTCTCCCTCTATCGCCCTGCCGAGCTGCGCCGCATTGTGGCTGAAGCCGATGTCACTGCCCTCACAGCCGTGAGCGGGGTGGGCAAGCGTCTGGGCGAGACAGTGTGCCGGGAGCTGGCCTACAAGTTCAAGATGGAGGAGAGCGCGCAGATGGCGGCAGACAGGGGTGCTGTGGGCACAGTCTATCACAGCGTGCTCGATGGCTTAAAGGGCCTTGGCTACTCGGAAAACGAGTGTGCCCCTGTGCTGCAGGACATTTTGCGCGCCCAGCCTGACCTGGATGTGGCCTCGGCCCTGCGCGCAGCGCTGCAGGAGCTCGGCCGTACCAGAACGTAGGCAGGGCGTACGAGCGCAGGCCGGCGTCAGACCGGGGCAGGCCGGAGCAACAGGGCCCCTGTCCCCCGGCAGACGACAGCGCCGGCACAGACGCCGCAGACACAGGCCAGGGCCCGCAGGCCCGTACGGCACGTCACAGGATACGAAAGCAAGGCAGGACAGTAAGGCAGGCCAGTAAGGCAAGCCAGCAGCGCAAGACAGGAACAGACAGGAACAGACAGGACGAGACCATGCAGAACGACGTGCAGAAGGGCGTGCAGAGCGACGTGCAGGAAGGCGTGCAGGAAGGCAGCGCGGCAAGGGAAGCACAGAAGGGTGCGCAGAAAGGCGGGAAGAAGGGGCTGCAGAGGGACAGCGCGCAGAAAGGCGCGCAGAAGGCCATGCAGGGCGTGCCGGCAGACGAGGGCCGCAGAGCGGACGACAATGTCCGTCCGAAAAGCCTTGACGATTTCATAGGCCAGCAGAATGTGCGCGCCCAGCTGCAGGTCTTTCTCGGTGCAGCCAGAAAGCTTGGCAAATCCCTGGACCATACCATTTTCTACGGCAATCCCGGCTTGGGCAAGACTACCCTTGCCCAGATCATGGCTGCAGAGCTTGGTGTCAACATTGTCACCATCACAGGCCCCATGCTTGAGCGGCCGGGCGACCTTGCTGCCATCTTAACCAACCTCTCCCGCAATGACATTCTCTTTGTGGACGAGATCCACCGCATGCCCATCACTGTGGAAGAAGTCCTCTATCCTGCCATGGAGGACTTCAAGCTGGACATTGTGGTGGGGCAGGGACCTGCTGCCACCACGGTGAAGATGCCCCTGGACCGCTTCACCCTGGTCGGTGCCACCACCCGCATGGGTCTGGTCTCCTCGCCCCTGCGCAGCCGCTTTGGCATTGTGCTGCACCTGGACTTCTACTCTCCCGAGGACCTTGCCCGCATTGTGCTGCGCTCGGCAGGCATTCTGCAGATAGGCATTGACGAGGAAGGCGCCCTGGAAATCGGCCGCCGCTCCCGCGGCACGCCGCGCATTGCCAACCGCCACCTGCGCAGGGTGCGCGATTACGCCCTTGAGGAAGGAAGCGCTGTCATCACAAAGGAGGTGGCAGACAGAGCCCTCACGCGCATGAATGTGGACAGCGAAGGTCTGGATCAGATGGACAGGCGCCTGCTGGCCGTGCTCATCAACCATTATGAGGGCGGCCCTGTGGGCATCAAGACCCTGGCAGTGGCCTGCTCCGAGGACGTGCGCGCCCTGGAGGACGTCTACGAGCCCTATCTCATCCAGCAGGGCTTTCTCAAGCGCACCACCAGAGGCCGCATGGCCACAGCCAGGGCCTACATGCATATGCGCAGCTTTGGCGGACAGCTCTTGTCCGGGTCTGACGCCTGACAGCGTGCCCTGCAGCGCCCTGTCTGCCCCCTGCCTGCCGTCTGCCTGGTCCCGCCCTGCAGCCTCCTGCCCGGTCTGGTCCTGTCCCTTCAGGTATGAGGCTGAGCTTCGGCTGCACTGTGTGCCCTGCAGCATGCTGCTGTGGTCCTGCTGCGAGCCGGTATGAGCCTGCAGCATTCCGGCGCTGCCCAGGGCCTGCGCAGCTTTAGCGCGCATCTGAGCCCGCATCTGAGCCCGTACATTTGTGCCCGCAGCCAGCCCCGTGATGCAGCCCTGTGATGCAGTCTTGAGGCCAGTTGTGACATGTGGCCTTGCGCAGGCAGGCAGCGTGTCTGCAACAGACAATGTTCTGCAATAAGACCCCTTGCACTTTGTGCGCCCTGTGCCTAGGCTGTACCAAAGTCCCCGCAGTGCAGGCATACTCTTCACTCCTTCCAAACTCCTCCCAAACTCCTTCCAACCGGCTGCAGCCATGCAAAAATATCTTCCCTTCACAGACGATCTTCAGATTGCCCTTCAGCGCTGCCAGTCCCGCTTCAGGGCTGCAGTGCTCATCTGCCTGTTCCTTGCGCTCTGTGCGCTTGGGACAGCAGGCTGGCACATTTTCAAGGCCAGGGACAGTGTCCTTGCCGAGTCAGCCGCAGAGCTGCAGCTCAAGGAAGCAGGCATCCAGAAACACCTGAGCGCCTGGAGCTCCAGCGTGGAGACCTTCGCCACTGACCTTGCCAGGCAGAGTCTGGTGCAGCTGGCAGTCTCCTCCTATGCAGCCATGGACAACGCAGGCCGCGAGGCTGTGAACACGCCCGGAGGCACAGGCTATGACGAGGACAGAGCCCTCTTTGCCTACCTGAAGGACATGTTTGCCACCTTTGCCAGCTCCCATGCCATTGAGGAAGGGCTGCTGGTCATGGCTGACGGCGACGTTCTTTTAGGCGAAGCACGCACTGCTGCCTTCAGCAGAGCCTGGAAGGGGCTGCTGGCAAAGGTCATTGCCGGCAAAAGCTTTGTCTGGGGCGCCTTTCACAGCGAACACGGCAGGGTCTTTGTCAATGTGGCAGTCCCCATCTTCCCGGCTGTGGAAGGGGAGCATGCCGGGCCCATCGGGGCCCTGATCATGGCCCTGCCCCTGGGCAGACAGTTCCGCGAGCTGCTCACCCCGCCCCCGGATCACAGGGGCATTCGCAAGCTTGCCCTCATGCAGCTGGATGCGCGCGAAAACGGCACTGCCCGCATCACTGTGCAAAAGCAGGGAGAGACAGCCTTCCATCTGCGTGAGTCCGTGCAGGCCGAAGTCAGGGCCCCTGCAGTGCGTGTCCTGCAGGAGGACACGGAGCGGCTGTGGAGCGAGGACCATCAGAACTACTATACCATGTACTTCCCGGGCCTGGAGGAGGCAGACATTTCTCTCTGCGCCATGGTGCCCCAGGGCGTCATTGACCAGAACATACAGTCCAGACGCTATGTGACTGTGGTCTGGCTGTGCGTGGCTGTGGCCTTCCTGGCCATGGTGCTGGTTGTTGCCTCACTTTTGCGTGACAGATATGTGCGCACGCTTGTGAACCGGCGCATTGCCGAGCAGAAGGCCATTTTGGACAGTATCAATGCCTCCATTCAGGACGGCATGGTGCTGCTCGACAAGAACGGGCACATTATCTACATGAACGAGCACTTCTTCACTGCCGCAGGTCACGCCCGCTGGGTGAATCTGCATCTGGCAGAGACCCTGGAGCGCCATCAGGCTGACCAGATACTGGCCTGCATGCAGGAAGTGCTTGTCAAAGGTCAGGAAGCAAGCCTTGAGATGGACTATGTGACAGAAGAGGGCGCAACGCGCCTCTACCGTGTCACCATCTATCCCGGCCAGGAGAGCGAGGGCCTGTCCAGCAGGGTGAGCCTTGGCTGCGTGGTCTTCTTCAGGGACATCACCGAGTTCCGCAAAAAGGCAAAGGAAAGCCAGCAGCGCGTGCAGAAGATTCTCGAGGTCTTCTCCATCATTGTGGAAAGCGTGGACGCAGGCCTGCGCGGGCATACCGAAAAGATCATGGCCATCATCGAGATGCTCGCACCCCTGCTGCACTTCTCCCGCGAGGAGCATGAGACCCTGCGCATTGCAGCCCGTCTGTTCCAGGTGGGCAAGCTCTTTGTGCCCCGTCATCTGCTCAACAAGCGCGGCAGACTCACGCCTGAGGAATATGCCCAGGTGAGCAGGGCCCCCGGAGCAGCCTATGAGCTGCTCTACAGCCTCAATTTCGGCCTGCCTGTGGCAGAGACTGTCTACGAGATGGGCGAGCGCATGGACGGCCGTGGTCCCAGAGGCATGCGGGGCGAGGAGATTCTCTTCACTGCCAGAGTGCTCGCAGCCGTCAATGCCTTCTGCTCCATGGTGAGCCCGCGCAGCTACCGCACAGCCCTCACTGTGGAGGAAGCCCTGCAGCAGCTGCGCGCTGATGCTGGCTTTGACGCAGAAGTGGTGGAGGCTTTGTGCGCCATTCCCGTCAAGGACTTCCAGACCATTTTGTGCCGGTGCACAGGCAAGGGTGACTGCTACCAGAATGCCATGGCGCTCTGGGAGCAGAAGGAGCACACAGAGCACACTGAGGAGGCTGATACGTCGCCCGAAAAGTAGTCATCCCCTCTTTTCAAAGCACAGACACGAGCAGACAGGCCCCTGAACAGGTTTTCGCAAGACACGAAGCCCCTGTTCAGGGGCCTTGTTTGTGATCCTGCAGAACGTAAGCAGAACGTCATGCGGAAGGCAGGAGTGTGCCACAGCAGCACAGCGCGTGCCAGGCAGAGCGAGCGTCTGGCAATGCAGGCCCCTTG
>CASEWR010000174.1 GCA_949291675.1 uncultured Desulfovibrio sp.
CATGGCATCGGCTGCCACAGGGTCTGCGCTGGCAATGACCTCACCGGGACGCAGCACTTTACCGGGGCCGTAGGGGCCATTGCTGCTCAGCACTCTCGTGGCATCAATGACTGCCAGGTCGGGCTTCAGCTGCCAGGCAAGGTCCACAATGGCTGTATCAAGATCGTAGCGCCAGTGCATGCTGTTGCGGTCCATGACAAGGCCCATCTGGCCTTTGAGGGAAAGGCTGACGCCTGTGGAGGAATTGGTCTTGGCCACAGGGGCGGCAATGAGCACGTCTGCCTCCAGCACATCCCGCATGACGGCATTGCTGCGCATGTCCCTGGCCTTGTCCAGCGTCACCTCGCGGTAGTGGCGCTCCTGGGTGAGGTTATGGCACAGGCCCTCGCGTATGCCGCTGCAGGCAGCAAGGATGCCTGATGCCTCAAGGGAGGCAGTGCCACTGCGAAAGGCATGGTCCAGCACACGCACGGAGCCTGCCCCTGCCTCAAGGCACATGGCAAGCAGGGCACGCACAACCTCGGGATGGGTGTTGGCAGCACTGTCCACATCAGCCACAAAGCTCATGTTGGGCTTGATGACAACCTTCTGACCGGGCTTCACAAAGGCCTGCATGCCGCCAAGCAGCTCCACGGCGGCTCTGGTGGCCGCAGCAGGGCTGCCCTTCACCACGGCAATGTCAGGCCGCACTTCGGCAGCAAGGGGCAGGGGTGGCACACCACAAAGCGCTGTGCTGCCCAAGAGGGCAGCCTGGGCCTTCAAAAAGCTGCGTCGATTCATTGTCCCTCCCATGTCTCTCATGTTCGCGTGGCAAGGGCTGTAAAGTTCTGTCTTTGCAGGGCAAAGCGCCTGCAACTTTGTGTTCGCAAAGGCGCTCTGGCAAACATTAGTGTGTCTGCTGCGCAAACCAGGCCGCAATTTCCTGCATGCGGGCCACCTGGTCCACCTTGAAGGGGCAGCGTTTGTTGCAGTGCTGACAGGAGGTACAGGCATCAGCCTGCACTTCCAGGCTGTGATAGTGATCAATGGCAAGCGCATCCCCTGCTCTGCCAAGGTCGTAGTATTTGTTCACCAGACCCACATCAATGCCTGCAGGACAGGGCTGACAGTGATTGCAGTAGACACAGCGCCCCTGCATCTCCACAGGGGTGAGCTCGGCAATGCAGCTGTAGTCCTTCTCTGCAGCACTGGCTGTGAAGAAGCCGAGAAGGTTTTCCAGCTGGGCCAGACTGCCCGCACCTGCCACGGCAGTGAGCACTCCGGGCTTGTCGAGCACATACTGCAGACACTGCCAGGTGCTCAGGGCCCTTTGGAAGGGCGAGGTCTTTTCCGAGAGCAGCTGACCGCCCGAGAAGGGCTTCATGACGGAGATGCCCACGCCCATGGCCTCACAGCGCTGATAGAGGGCCATGCGCTCATTGCCGCTGCCTCTGGCATACTCCCCATGCTGATAGTCATAGCCGGCATTGATGCTGAAGAGCATCATGTCAGCCACATCCATGTCCAGAATGCTGTTGGCAACAACGGGGGTATGGGTGGAGAAGCCAAGATGGTGCACCACCCCCTGGTCCTTCAGATCCAGCAGATACTGCAACACCCCGTGCTTCTGATAGGTCTGCCAGTCCTTTTCTTCATCCAGACAGTGAATGAAGCCGTAGTCTATGTAGTCTGTCTTCAGTTCCTGCAGCTGCCAGGCAACTGAGGCCTTGATCCTGTCCAGGTTGAGGCTCCAGCCATAGCTTTTGCCAGGACCGTACATGGCGCCGAAGTGCAGCTGATAGCGCAGCCTGCTGCGCATCCCTGCCAGTGTCCTGCCAATGGTTGTGAAGGTGACAGACTCGGCTGCGGCAAGGTCAAAATAGTTGATGCCGCCTTCCACGGCAGCTTCCAGAATCTGTGCGCCTTCCCTTCCCGCAGGCAGCGAGCTTGTGCCCATGCCAAGCACGCTGATGACATCCTTTGTGCGACGATTGCAACGATAGTCCATGTTCTCTCCACTGGTTTTGAGGAATGGCTCTGTGCAGCAGGCTTTGACCAGCGCGAGGCCGCGCTGGCAGGCTCGGGACGCTCAGGTCGGCCTGCATGGCCTGCCTGGCCGGCCTGATCAGCTTGCCTGACCTGCAGAAACAAGGCTGCAAGGCCCCATGTCCAGCCAGCCTGCCTGCAGGTCCTGCGCTGCCCAGTCTGCACACAGGGCATGGTTGCAGAGAATTCTGGCATAGCACTGCACTCGTCCCTGTTCCAGAGACATTTGTTCCAGAAAACTGCCTTTTTCTCTCATCAGCGCTCTCTGCCGCACCAGGGGCTGTGTCAGCGCCAGGGCTCGCTCTTGCAGGCTGTGCGGCAGGGCGCAAGGGGCCTGCATTGCCAGACGCTCGCTCTGCCTGGCACGCGCTGTGCTGCTGTGGCACACTCCTGCCTTCCGCATGACGTTCTGCTTACGTTCTGCAGGATCACAAACAAGGCCCCTGAACAGGGGCTTCGTGTCTTGC
>CASEWR010000175.1 GCA_949291675.1 uncultured Desulfovibrio sp.
GACCCTGCTTCTTGCCGGATACTCCATCCCTGAAATCCCTACAATTCCTGAAATGGCTTCCGCTGGCTGCAAGCCCGCCCACATCCCGGGCACCAGCACGGGTACTGCCGGCAGCAAAAGGCGAGAACCCGAAGGTCTCCTGCACCAGCTGCTCAGTCCGATCCAGAAGAGACGGCCTCTGCTTCTTCTTGCCGGATACCCCTTCTCTGCAATCCCTGAAATGAATTCCACTGGCTGCAAGCCCGCCTGAAGCCCAGACATCAGTGCAGGTACTGCCGGCAGCTAAAGGCGAGAACCCGAAGGTCTCCTGAACCAGCAGATCTGTCCGCTCCAGAAGAGATGGCCCCTGCTTCTTCCTGCCGGATACCCCTTCCCTGAAACCCCTGAAATTCCTGAAATGACTTTCACTGGCTGCAGGCTCACCTGCCGCGCAGACAGCAATGCCAATGCTTTCAGCAAAAGGCGAGACTCCGAGCGTCTCCTGCACCAGCTGGTCGGCCCGCTCCAGAAGCGACTCTCCCGGCTTCCTCTGTCTGGCCCTGCAGGAACCACTACCAGCTGTGCACCCGCCTGCCGTCCAGATACCATAGCCCTTGCCAGTCTCGTCAGTAGCAAAAGGCGAGAACCCAAACGTCTGCTGAACCAGCTTATCAGTCTGCTCCAGCAGAGAAGGCGCCTGGCCCGTTTTACGGGCATGCTTCTTCCTGAAATACCTGACAACGCTCTCGCGCATTCCTGCGTCCGGACTGGAAATACCAAAGGTATGGGCAGTTTCCTGAGGAAACACATCGCTTACCACGCTGGCTGGACTTCTGGTATCGTCTTCGTATGCAGTCATGGTTTTCTCCTCTTATCCACAGTCCCTGGAGCCCTCATTCCTGTCTTGCAACGAGAGCTCCAGGGAAACAACAGGGCGTATGGGGCAGCCTCAGCTGGCTACTCCTTTCAGGACGACCGGATTCACGACATAGCTCGGACGGGGCTTTCTCCCGGATCTCTGTTCTCCCGGCGCTGGAAGGGCGCGGATGAAGCCCCTGTTCTCAAGTTCCTCCAAAGCCGCAAGCAGTGGAGGCATATGCTGGAACGTGCTGCGCATCCCCTGCCAGCATTCCTGGGTGGTGAAGCGCTCAGGCCTGTTTCGCAATATCCATTCAAGCAGCTTCTTCGCCTTCCCAAGAGCCTCATCAGCCCCCATCAGCTGATATGCAGCCTTTGCATGTTCACCAAGCAGGCTGCCCAGGTAGATGGCCTGAACCATGGTTTCCGGGCTGATTGTCAGCCTCTCCGGCCTGTCATGCGTCATCAGGTGGAAAAGGCCGGCAATGCGAATGACTGCTCCTGGGAGTTTGCCTGCCCAGTCCCGCAAATGCTCAAATTCTCCACCATCTGCAAGCCCCGTCTCCACAGACCGTGCAAACTGAAGCCAGCTTGCATGCGCAGCCTCTGACAGGGTCAGTCTGACAGGCTCAGATGGGGCCGGCCATTGTTCTGGCAGCAGGGCCGTGATCTTGTTGTAGAAACGATCCAGCACGGCCTGGTCAGCTTCCGCTGACTCCCACTTCCTGTCACCCAGCAGATTCTCGGGAATGAAGTACAAAAAGCGCCCGTCAAGACCGCGTCCCCGAAACACCTTTGCGGCTGTGCGCTGCTGCAGGACAGCCGGCTGAAGCGCAATGCCTATCGTGATATGCGGGGCATTCAGAAGTATTGGCGCAGCCCCGCGCCGATCCACACGGAAGGGATCACCGCTGTGTCCCTTCAAAAACAGGTCCAGATTGGGCACACCCCGGCTGTACATGCCGGCCAGGATATCAAAGATGCCCCCTTCTGCAGTCATAATTGCGATACTGCCGTGCATTTCCTCCATCAGAGCAGCGACAGCCTCAGGAGTCGCATTGTCGGCAAGCAGGCGGGGAAGAGCAGGGACTTCAGGCAGCTGCTGCTCAAGCTTCCAGAGTTCGTCATAGGCCGCCAGAACGGCATTGATGTCTCCTGCTCGTGCCACCTGATTCCGCCTGCCTTCAAGCATCCGCTCCACGGCAGCGCGTGCTCCCCTGGCTTTGCGGATCCTTGGCTCCATCTCCGCAGCCATACGCTCTTCCCAGGCCCGCAGAGGGGCCATACAAGCCCCTACAACGGCGCTCTTTCTGTTCCCCGGGGGCAGAGCGCAGAGCGTGTACAGATTCAACGGCTCTGCGTATCCCTCAAAGACCTGCACGATATAGCCCCTCTGCGCTGCTGCAGCGACAGCAGCCAGAGCCATGGAAACAGGCAGTTCAAGCGGAACTTCTGCTTTCCGGGCCAGCGCAGTGCAAAAGGAAGCCAGAACTTCCGGCAACATGTCTTCATTGAGCATGGGCAGCATATACGTATCGAAAGCGACCGGGGTCTCCCAGCTGTCTTTCTTTTCAGGCACAGGGCCAGCCTGTATTGCCTGCTCAACAGCGTTCTTCACGGGCAGAGCGCCATTGCACCAGCAATACAGGTCATTGAAGTCCGTTGCACGCCCTTCATGGGCAGGCGGCACAGCAAGGCAGGCACGCACTTCTCTGGCCGCCTCTGTCGCTTTCTCTACGCCGATGTTTCTGGTGGTCTCGGGCTTCAGGTCGTTGTCAGCGCAAAGCACAATCTGCCTGTCTGGGAACTTCTCCCGGGCCATGCGGGCCACAGGCAGCAAATTGCCAGCGTCAAAGGCCACAAGCACAGCATATCCGGTGGAGAGACGCAGGCTTGCGCCAGTCGCATACCCCTCGCAGATCAGTAAGGGGGCGTTTTCCTTGCCCTCCTCTGCAGGAATGTGAAACCAGCAGCCCTTCTTTCTGCCACCCTTCAAAAAGCGCTTGCTTCCATCCGGGGCTATTGTCTGCAGTGAGACCAGGGAGCCGTTCTCATCATGCAAGGGAATGACAAGCTCTCCCCGCCTGTTCTCACGCACCCCCAGGGCGGGAACTTCCTTGCGGCACAGATACCTGTGCTCTCCTGAAGCAGGGCTGCTGGCAGCCCATGCTGCTCTGGCCACCCTGGCGGCAGCTGTATGCTGCGCCTGCCTGTCCTGTTCAACTGCCTTGCGCACCTGCTCCATGCGTTGTTGCAGCGCCCTCCTCTGGCCTGCTGTCAGCGCACGTTCATTGACGGCCTTGTCAGTGCCCTCTGCACCAGTGCGCCAGTTCTTGACCCAGAGGACTGGCAAGTCGTCCATGTGGAGGATGTAGGCACCATCCCGGCCTCTTTCCTTGCCCTCAGTGCCGCACCTGTGCAACCTGCCGTCGGCTATGAGTTCCTGGCAGACAAGCCCGTACTCGGCGATGGTTTCCCGGAACCTTTCTACTGCATCATATCTGCTCATGGGACTACCACCCCCTTGCTGCATGGGCAGCAGTCTCATGAGACTGTTCCAGGACTGCTCTGAGTTCGCCTGCAGATCTCAGCAGCATGTGGCTTAACCCCCTCATACTCACCGACGGAACAATAGACTCGTTGCTGGCAATGTCCTGCAGTTCCGCGCTCACAAAGATCAATGCATTCAGGCTCTCCTGCATGCAGTTGAGGACACGTGCATGCTTTGCATTGTGAGCATGCACCAGCAATTCAACCAGTGAAGGAGCTGCAGGTTCAGATGCTGCAGCACACAAGGGAAAAGCCAGATCTCCACTGGCAATCCGTGTTTTGTCCGTCAACAGAGCAAGGACAAGTACCTGGCCACGAACAATATTGCCTGAGTCAGCCTCCTGCTGACTGGACTGGGAACGCAGATTCCCCATGCACTGCAGCAGACTTACCAATGCCAAAGCATCTTTCAGGGCTTCTGCCGGGGAATTGTGACAGAGACTGGAAGGCAATGAAGAAACACTAACTCGGGGTAATGTAGTGTTAGTCATGGTGACCTCGTTAGCATTAAAGGGGACAAAAAAAGGCAGGCACACATAACGCTCCCCGGCTCTAACGAAGCCGCTGGGTCCTCACGGAGTCCAGACGTTATGGTTTGCCTGCCTATATGTGCAAAGATCTCAACTATGAATAAGCAAGATCCTCGGCGACAAATATATTGTGCAGATTACCTACCCCTCGGAAGGGTAGACAGGCCCTGCAATGGCCTCGTTAGAAGCGGGATGCCCCATAGATCCACGTCAGCCACTAAAAGTCAAGCCCTGTGAAGTGTCTTTCTCACAGGTGCTGCCGGCCCTTCCTCTCTGCCATTGCCTGAAATCCCTGGAATGAAGAGGCCGACAGCTGCTACGCTCTCCGGTCAACGAGAACCGCCAGCCCGCAGAGATACCAGACGTTACAGCTGTCTCTGTTCTATCCAGATCCTTGGTTAGACAAATCCCATGTTTGAGATATTTAGAAGACGCTGTACTGACAGATCTACTCAATTCATACAACTCATGCGGCGCAATATCCTGTCCATCTGGCCATGCTACTCCTTCGCCATTGGCAATAATTTGCACCTTTGTAAAATAGGATGTGTCCTTGAGCTGTCCAAACCAGCTCCCTTTTAGATACGGCGTGACATCGAAAACCTTTTTTTCTCCTGTCGAAAAATGCAACAGAAGCCTGTACTTCGACAGAGGCTCGACAGAGACAATCCTGGGCTCATCCATGAACACTCCTGCTTCAGCAGGTCAATGCTGAAAATCGGGAAGGAAACAATCCTGAATCCTGTACGTGCTGCAACAACTGCTGGGACACAGGAAGCAGGCTGACACTGAGTGGCACCAACCCAAAGTCATCCCGAGGGGGCCTGTTCAAAAGAAAAAGGCAGACAGCTCCAACGCTCCCCGGCTCACGATGGCCGCCAGCCCTCACGGGTCCTGGACGTTGCAACTGCCTGCCACTATGTGCTCAGCCTCTGCCGTAAGGCGGCAGGGCTGTATGCGGCAGCGTATGGAGCGCCTGCAGAGGGTCTACCAGAGATCCCTGCAGGCTATTGAGCTGATACTACACGAAGAACTTCTCGACGAAATGCAGGGCCAGGGCCTCGTCTTCCTCAGGACGGCGGCCTGACACCCCGACGCCGCCAATGACCTTGCCCTCCGTATCGCAGACAGGCACGCCACCACGCATGGAGGTCATGTTCGGGTCAGCGAAGTCTGCAAGGGAGAACTGCTCTCTCAGAATGCGCTGGTGGAATGCCTCCGTGCTCTGCTTCATGCGGGCAGCTGTGTATGCCTTGGCCTGAGCCATGGTGAAGAAGCGGGGCGAGGCGCCGTCCTGCTGGGCATAGCCAAGGGTAAAGCCGTGCTCATCGACGATGCACAGGCCCACGGGTGTTCCTTCGCCTGCAATCTCCTCAAGCTGCTGGAACGCGGCAAGTATGGTTGCCTGCTGTATCATGGAGTTCTCCTCACCTGTCAGGGACTAAAAAAGAGCAGTACCTTCGGACACTTGTCGCAGGTACTGCTCAAATATGGTGGCGGAGGGAAAGGGATTTGAACCCCTGGAAGGCTTGCACCTTCAACGGTTTTCAAGACCGCCGCGATCAACCACTCTGCCATCCCTCCGCAGGTGATAGTGTACTACTTCTGGATGGCTTCCTTGAGCTGCTTGCCAGGGGTGAACTTGGCAACGTTGCAG
>CASEWR010000176.1 GCA_949291675.1 uncultured Desulfovibrio sp.
TTTTGTCACATATCCACATGCCCTTGATCCTGATGCACATTTGGCATATGCAGAGGGACCCTGACCGGCAGCAGAGCCGGGCAGCCAAGCAAAGTGAGGTCATTCATGCCCTTCGAACTCGGTCTCAAGGACGATTGTCCGGAACTCATTGTCCAGCGTGCTGATGCATCCCTGAAGGTCACTGGGGACTTCTATGACATGTTCAGCTCTGACATTCAGGAAATGGCCCGGTTGCTTGCCCTGGCCTTTTTCAGTGAGCAGCACGTCTATGTGGCAGGCCTCGGTGTTTCCTCGCATCTTGCCGCCATCCTTGCCTCGCGCTTTGTACGGACAATGGATGGCCGTGCCTCTCTGCCTGTACAGGTTCTCTCTCCGAGCCTGTGGCTTGAAGAAGATTACGAGAGCGGAGCAGACTTTGCTGAGGTCTTTGCCAGGCAGATTGAAGCGCACTGTGCAGACGGAGATGTGTTAATCCTGATTACACAGGACGGAACCCACCCTGCCCTGAAGGCCGCCTGTCTTGCAGCCCGGGAACAGAACATGTTCACAGTGGGCCTGACAGGTGGTGACGGCGGCCTGCTCGCTCAGGACGATCTCCTTGATATGGAGCTGCGGGTACCGAGCATCGAGGAGGCCCTTGTGCATCAGACGCACATGACGCTCGTCTGTCTGCTCGACGAGCTTGTGGACTACTATCTCTCAGGCAAGCCGGAACTGCTCAGGGAAATGCTTGAGGCAGGAGCCTCCACCCTGCGCGAGGATCTCGACCGCGCGTAATGAGAGCTGAGATATCACGCCCTTAAACGGGGCTTTAGGGAGAACATCACCATGCCCATGTACGAATACCATTGCAACAAATGCAATGAAACTTTTGAAGAAATTGCCTCTGCAGAGGAAAAGGTTGCCTGCCCTTCCTGTGGCAGCCTGGACACTGAGCGCCTGCTGAGCGCCTGCGCCTGTCATACAGGCTCCAGCGCAGGCAGCGGCTCGTCTTCCTGCTCCAGCTGCTCCAGCGGCGGCTGCAGCGGCTGTTCCGGTGGACATTGTTCAAGCTGCGGGCACTAAGCATGGGCAGACTTGTCATAGCAACCAGAGGCAGCCAGCTTGCGCTCTGGCAGGCCAGGCATATCAAGGCAGCCCTTGAGGCACTGGAACCCGGACTTGAGATTGAGCTGTCCATTATCCGCACCCGCGGAGACAAGATTCTCGACGTGCCCCTCTCTCAGGTAGGCGGCAAGGGGCTTTTCGTGAAGGAAATCGAGGAGGCTCTCCTCGAGGGTGCTGCAGACCTTGCTGTGCACAGTATCAAGGATGTGCCCATGGTCCTGCCCAAAGGGCTGACCTTGGGCTGTATTCCTGCCCGCGAGGTCTTCACGGACTGCCTGGTCTCGGAAAAGTACGAAAGTCTTGAGGCTCTGCCCCATGGCGCCAGGGTTGGCACATCTTCCCTGCGCAGGCAGGCCCAGCTTCTTGCACTGCGACCTGACCTTGAGATTCTCTCCCTGCGCGGCAATGTGGACACTCGTCTGCGCAAGATGAAGGAAGGCGAGTTTGACGCCATCGTCCTGGCCCTTGCCGGTATGAAGCGTCTGGGCCTCACTGCCACACACATGCATGAGCTTGCTCCTGCAGACTTTGTGCCTGCAGTGGGCCAGGGAGCTCTGGGCATTGAATGCAGAGCAGATGATGCTGCCACCCTCGCGCTGGTACGCAGACTTGATGATCATGCCACAAGGGTATGTGTGGAAGCTGAACGCGCCTTCCTCACCGGCCTTGACGGCGGCTGTCAGGTCCCCATTGGCGCTCATGCCGAGCTTGACGGCGAGACTGTCACGCTGGACGGGCTTGTGGCTGAATGTGATGGCACGGAACTTTTCAGGCGCAGCATGCGCGGCCCGGCTGACAAGGCTCGAGAACTTGGTCTGGCCCTTGCCGGGGAGCTCAAAAAAGAGGGTGCCGGAGAGATTCTGGCCCGCCTGTACGCAGAGCATCCGGACAAGGCCTGAACTGGTCCACTGCCAAAACGCTGACTATGCAGGGCCCGGGGCATAACTCCGGACCCTGCACGCGATCTTGCACGGCAACGCCCTTCCCCTTCTTACCTCACGGCCCTTTGGCCGCAGCCCTTACTCTCTGACGCAGCGGATTGACGACCTATGGGTATACCTTCACCACTTCCCTCTTCACGTCTGCACGCGACCTACGATCCGGCACTCATTCCTGTTGACGACAGCACACAGTTCAAGCTCAGCCAGTCTCCGGGACGCATTCCCTATCAGGACAGGGCCATGAAGGCTCTGGATCTGGCGCTGAACATCCGTGCCGCCGGGTTCAACGTCTATCTTGCCGGCTCCTCCAATATTGGACGCAGCCATATTGTGCGCAATTACCTGACTCCTGTGGCCAGGAAGCTTCCCACGCCTCCGGATCAGGTCTATGTGCACAATTTCAAGGACCCGGACAGGCCTGTGCTTATCCAGCTGCCTCCGGGTCAGGGCAGGAAGTTCCGTCAGAGCATGCAGGATGTGATGAAGAGTATCTGCGCCCACATGGATCACAAGCTGCATGGTGCAGGCTTCATGAAGCAGCGTGCACGTCTCATGGAGTCCTATCACAGCGAGCGCAATCGTCTTCTGGACCGCATGAACTCTCTTGCTGCCAACAAGGGCTTTACTCTGGACTTTGACGAGAGCGGCAACATTACCCTCTTCCCTATTATCCGGGGCCAGCGCGTGGGTGATGAAGAGTTCTCCCGCATGGATCAGCGCGTGCAGCGCGAGATCAAGACCAGAAGTGCAGACCTTGTCCAGCACATGTCAGGCTTTGTGCAGGAGCTGACCCGCACTGAGGAAGGCTTTCAGGATAAGGAAAAGGACCTTGAAAAGGCTGTACTTGCCCAGGTGCTTGACCAGGATCTGCGTCCTCTTGCGGATCGCATGTACAAACTGTGCTCTTCCCAGGGCATGGAAAGTGCCGTTGAACGCCTGAAGAGCTACTTTGAAGATGTGGCCAGGGATATGACAGAGAACACGCAGTCCCTGCTTGCCCCAAAGCCCAAGCTCGATCCAGGCCAGCCTGCTGTCCCTGGTCAGAGCATCAACTGGAGCAGAGATGAGGTGCTCTCCCGCTATCGTGTGAACCTCTTTGTGGACAATGGCAGCCTCAAGGGGGCGCCCATTGTGCTTGAGGATCACCCTACAGCAAGCATTCTCCTCGGCTGCATTGAGCGCGAGAGTGAACTCGGTACCCTGGTCACGGACTTCACCCTGGTCAAGTCAGGCTCGTTGCACAGGGCCAATGGCGGCTTCCTGGTCCTGCGCATGGACGATCTTGTACACTACCCCGCAGCCTGGGAGGGACTTCTGCGATCTTTACGCACCGGCAATGCCCGTATGGACGAGAACACGGACATGCCAGAGACAGCCATGCGCAGCAAGGGCCTGCTGCCTGATCCTGTCCCGCTGGACCTCAAGGTCATCCTCATTGGCGATGAATTTGTCTATGAGGGACTGCTGGACTCTGACGACCGCTTTGGCAAGCTCTTCCGCATCAAGGCTGAGCTCACGGATGTCATGCCCAGGAATGCTGCCGGCGTGCGCATGTACTTGAGCGCCGTCTGCCGCATCATTCAGGCTGATGATCTGCCGCCCTTTGACCGCACTGCCCTTGCCTGGCTGGTAGAGCTCGGCTCGCACTTAAGCGAGGATCAGAAGCGCCTTTCCCTCAAGTTCCCCCTGGTACGCGAGTACATGGTGGAGGCAGCTGCTCTGGCACGCATGGAAAAGGCGAAGATGGTCACTGGTGCCATTCTGGAAAAGGCCTATGCTGCCCGCACCTACCGCGTGAATCTTGTG
>CASEWR010000177.1 GCA_949291675.1 uncultured Desulfovibrio sp.
ACCACGCCTGCCAGGCACACGTTCGCCCGTCTTCTTCGGCACGCGTACGCGCCCCCCGGTCTGGAGAAAACCAGCTGCATACTGTCTGGCTTCCTCATCCTGCAGGGCTCGCAGTTCCGCAAGCTTTGCCGCGCGTTCTTCTGAACCGGGTTCCAGCGCCTCCAGTTCCTCGCGTACGCGTGATTTCCCGGCCTTGTCTGCAGGACGCTCAACATCCGCCCCAGCCTCAGTACCAGCCTGCTTCCCTGAGCCGGAGTGTCTGGGCCGTCTCATACCCGGAAGCTGTCTGAGCGGATAGGTCTCTTCCCAGGCTTTGGACAGGGGGATGGAGACAGAGCCGTTGAGCTGGCCGGCAAAGCAGCTGAGATTCCCCTCTGCTATGCCGCAGGACTTGAGAAGGATTCTGCAGACGTCGCTCAGCTCGTCAGCTGCATACTGGTCACCAGGCAACAGGCGCAGACGCACTGTGTTCAGGCAGCCGGCAATGTCGGACTCGGCAATGCCGAGCTCTCTGCAGGCATGCACCACCAGGCAGCACATGGCAGCAGCTGCCACGCCTGTGTCCAGCCTGCAGCGCACAGCAATGGCCGTGCTCTGCCCTTCTTCGGGAGCAAAGGGTGTTTCCCCGGCAAGAATGGTGCAGACTGTGTCAAACTGACGCCTGAAGCGCAGGACAGGCAGACAGAGCCTGTACAGCTCCTGGGCACTGCATTCCTCGGAGCAGGTCATGGCAAGAAAGCCGCAGCTGTCCAGGTCCTGCTGCCAGGCAGGATAGACATACTGCACATCCGTAATCTGCTCGTCCTGAATGCTGAACTCGAGGTAGCGCTCAAGGGCCGGGCTGATGGCAACTGTCCCCTGCTCTGCAGGCAGCTGCTCCAGCAGACGGCGCCGTTCCTCGCGCACGTCGCGCATGAGCTGCAGGCGCTGGCCTGTGCCCTCAAGGAGATTGAAGTAGAGAGCTGCGCTGCCGTCCCTGCCTTCGGCACCGGGCACAGTTTCAGCCACGCCAAAGACATCGTCCTCCACCATGAGGCGGGAGGCATTGCCTTCCAGGTCCTTTGCCTTGCGCTGCATCATGTCGGCAAAGAGCTCGGAGCTTGTGTCAAGCAGCGTGATGCACTTGAGTTGGGTCTGAGCAAGGCAGGCTCGCACCTCTTCAGAGGCAAGGCTTTCCTCAAGAACAATGGTGTCGGCGCTGAGCATGTTTTCGCCAAGCAGGCCAAGGAAGTTCTCAACAAGCTCGCGTGTGCTCTGTTCGGGTTTGCGTTCCTGCCAGAACACAGGAGTGGAGGTGGCAGCATCAATGGCACAGAGATAGTCTGCCTGTGCAGCGCCATCGTCCTCGTCATCAGCAGCCAGCTCGCCTGTGCTGTCGAGCACGGAGCGGCCGAGCACAAGCATGAGCGGCACTGTCAGATTCCGCCTGCTCTGTGCAAGCCAGGTTGTGCGCAGGCTCTCCAGACTCTCAACCCTGCCGGGGGTGCAGAATTTGTCCGCAAACCAGGTTTCCCCGGGCCAGGTGACTGAGAAGAAGTGCTGCCTGCGCAGACGAGCCCACAGGGGAGAAAGGCCGCAGCCTTCCTCGGCGCAGCTGTCAGACGGATCATCGTCTTCACCCTGGGCAACAAGGGCGCTTGTGGCGCAGTCCATGATGATATTGGCGCACTCGCAGCCAAGCTGGCTGGCCAGAGCCAGATAGTAGCGGCTCTTCCAGCCCAGGGCGAGCAGCATGCTGTAGAGGCCGACTCTGACCTCTTCGCCCGGTACCAGATACCTGGCGTAGTGCTTGTACCAGAGGTTCGGGAAGAGAAAACGATAGTTGCTGTTGACATGCATCGTTGTTTCCGATGCCAGCCTGCCGACTATCGTCCTGCTGCGGGAACGACTTGGTTTGCAGAAGACATTGGCGTCGCCTGCGTCAGACACAGGTTTCGCACCGGGAGGCAGAGGAACAGCAGGTAATTCTGTATACAGATAACTCATATTGACCTCGAAAATATCTCAAAAGCGCAGCTTGATGAGGCGTTTTCACATTAGCTGTATTTCTGCCTGACAGGCAAGCTAAAAAAAACGGGGAACTTGTGCAGTCCACACTGTTCCCCGGACGACGGAGTACGCAGTTTCCGTCAGACATTTTCAATGTTTTTGATTTTCTTTGTAACTTTTCTCAAAAACAGGATCTGACCGCTTCATCCTCCGATGATCTGACGCGAATATTTTCCACAAATATTTTTCACAGCAATAATCAGGGCCAGACTGATGAGCAGTTCAGCGCAGAATGTAAACATTGTGACAAAAAGCATGCCGTCCGGACTGATCTTCAGACCAAGGGCAAAGAGTGCGGACTGGACAGCATAGATGACAAGGTCGTGCAGAAAGTAGAGAGGGAAACTGTATGTTGCCAGTACATCCAGCACTTCTATATCGAAGGTCACCATTTCCAGGCCATGGATGACCAGAGCGCCAAGGGCCAGTCGCTGAATGTAATAGCCGATTTCCTGGCTGGGCAAGTGCGGATCGTAATAGTCGCTGATCAGGAGCAGGCTTGTCAGCACTGCCACGCAGGCAATGGGCACGACATTGGCCTTGATGAAGTTCAGGCAGGCTTCACGGTAGCGGGAGAAGAAGACGCCGAGCAGAAAAACAGGATAGAAAAAGCCGTAATTGCAGAAGAAATCCGTCAGTTCGCCGCGCTGTATGAAGAGTGGTATCAGACTGCAGATGCAAACCAGGGCGATAAAGACCCTGCCTTTGATGTGAAAGAGTAGCGGAGAGACAATGTAGACAGTGAAAATGAAGGGCATATACCAGTAGGTAATGCAGGCCTTGCCGAAAAGAAGAGCATCGGCAGCATCAGGCAGGGTGAGAATGGCCTTGCTGTGATTGATGAAGTACGGAACCTGCAGGGAGGGCACGTACTCAAAGACCATGGAAGCCCCAATGAAGAGCAGAGAGAGGAAGAGATAGGGGGAAAGCAGGTTGCGGACCTTGGACTTGTAGAACCTGAGCAGGTCAAAGGGGCGCGACTTGTAGACAAAGTCAAAGAGGTAGCCGGAAATGAAGATGAAGTAGAGGGTACTTGAATGGAAGAGCACGCTGCGCAGGCATTCCAGAAACTGCCTGCGGTCTTCAAGACCTTCGATTTCCGGGGAGATCCACATATGGGCGCCGAGCACGGACAAAATCGCAAAAGCCCTGAAGTAGTGAAAGGTTCTGTCGAAATTTTCGTTCACAAAGCATCCTCGCTGTGTTTCGGACAATGCCCTGCCGTACTGAACCTGACCGGTAAGGAAAGGGCCGGCAGAATCGACCTGCCGGCCCGTATTGTCAGACATGGGAGGAGCCTGTCTGCGCCTTGAGCTTAGAAAAGGCCAGTCACAGTGCCTGTCTCCACATCCACGTCAATGTTCCGGTAGGCAGGACGGGAACCCGTACCGGGCATGAGGCTCATGTCGCCGGCAACAGGAATGACCAGACCTGCGCCGCCATGGAAGAGCACATCACGCACGGAGAGGCGCCAGCCTGTAGGGGCACCGCACAGCCTGGCATTGTCAGAAAGAGAGTACTGGGTCTTCACCATACAGATGTCCAGCGCCTTTGCGTCCTCGCGGGCCTGCAGGTCAGCAAGCTTGCGCTTTGCTGTCTCGGTGAAGTCAACGCCCTCTGCGCCGTACACCTCGGTGGCAATGGTGCTGATGCGCTCTGCAAAGGGCGTTTCAGGAGTCACCAGGGGCTTGAAATCAGCCTGCTCGCTGGTTGCGTCGAGCACAGCGTCAGCGAGCTCCAGGGCTCCCTCGCCGCCCTTTGCCCAGTGTTCGGACACGGCAAAGCGGGCATGGGCGTTGTCACAGAAGCGACGCACTGCGGCAATTTCTTCCCTGGTGTCGCTCACAAAGGCGTTGAGACAGACCACTGCCGGCACACCGGACTTCTGCACGATGCCGATGTGGCGCAGCAGGTTCTGACAGCCGGCTTCCACCAGACCAACGTTTTCCTTTGTGTATTCATCGGGCATGGGACGGCCGGGCACGGGGGCCGGAGCACCGCCATGGCGCTTGAGGGCTCTGATGGTGGCCACGATGACCACTGCGTCGGGAGCAAGACCGCTTCTGCGGCACTTGATATTCCAGAACTTCTCGTAGCCGATTTCGGAACCGAAGCCGGACTCGGTCACATGGTAGTCGGAGAGTTTCAGGGCAGTCTTGTCTGCAATGATGGAACTCTGGCCGAGGGAGATGTTGGCAAAGGGACCGGCATGCACAAAGACCGGCTGCCCTTCCAGGGTCTGAATCAAATTGGGCTTGATGGCATTGGTCAGCCATGCGGTCATGGCGCCTGCCACCTGCAGATCCTCGGTGGTGACGGGCCTGCCGTTTCTGTCCAGGGCAACAACAATGCGGCCGAGGCGCGTGCGCAGGTCAGCGAGATCCGTTGCCAGGGAGAGGATGGACATGACTTCAGAGGCTGCAGTGATGACAAAGTGCGAGTTCATCATGAAGCCGTCATTGCGCCTGCCCTCACCCTCAATGCCGAGGATGATGTTGCGCAGGGACTGCACACAGAAGTCCATGGCCCAGGTCATCTTCACCTGGGTGGGGTCAATGCTCAGGCGGGGCATGCCGGACAGCGCCATGAGCTTCTCGTCCGTGTAGTTGCGCTCATGCTGCATTCTGGCAGTGAGGGCCACCATGGCCATGTTGTTGGCCTGGGTGATGGCATGCATGTCGCCTGTGAAGTTGAGGCTGTAGGGCTCAAGGGGAATGCACTGGGCCAGGCCGCCACCTGCAGCAGAGCCCTTCATGCCCATGACAGGGCCGGCAGAAGGCTGGCGGATGGCGGCAGAACTCTTTTTGCCGCGCAGGCCAAGACCCTGCACAAGGCCGATGGTGGTGGTGGACTTGCCTTCACCGAGGGGTGTGGGGGTGATGGCAGTCACATCAATATATTTACCGTTGGGACGATCTGCCAGGCGGCGCAGGACTGCACGATCCTCAATCTTGGCGATGTAGTGGCCATAGGGCAGAACTTCCTGCTTCTCAAGACCAAGCTCGCCGGCAATGGTCTCAATGGTTTTCATACGTTTTTCAGCGTCCAGGGCAATCTGCCAGTCCGGAACCTGACGGGGATCCAATGTCATGGGAATATCCTTAGGAGGGACCGCCAGAAGTCAGCCTGTCCTTTTGCAATGATATATTCTGATGATACAGTCGATGATGCAGTCCGCACCCGGCGCCTGACTGGCGCCTGACTGGTGCCTGGTCTGCTCTTGCGTGCCAATGTCTCAGCAATACAGGGACAGGTTCTCTCAGTGCAGTACCTATTCAGTTAGGGGATGAAGGAAAAACCTCGCCCGCAAGGGTCTGGTCAGCGTGCAAGGCCTATAGACAGAGAACAGGCTCCTGTCAAGGAAAGCACGCTGTTCCGCCCCCCTGTACGGGATGTCGGCAGGACATGTCCTGCCAGGAAAATGGTGTGCGTGCAGGCAGAGAGTGGGGAGAGAAGGATGGTGAGGGCCTGGAAACAGGGAAGGGAGCGGGCTGAGGAAGACTGAAGATAAGGAGCCCGGGGGAAGGAGCTCAGGCAGTCAGAGAAGACACGCAGAGAAAGCGCTGCGGGAAAGGGCCTGAAGATGCGGACCTGGGACAGGGGAGCCCGAAGCCTGGAAATGGGCGCTGCCCGCAACGAAAAGCGAAAAAGGACAGCCCCCACTGAGAGCTGTCCTTGTGATATCGTTTTTTCGCGCAGGCTTGCTGCAGCAAAAATTAACGCTTGCTGTACTGGTATCTGGCGCGGGCTGCACGCAGGCCGTACTTTTTGCGTTCCTTCTTGCGGGAGTCGCGGGTCAGGAAGCCGGCCTTCTTCAGCACGCTGCGCAGGCCCGGATCAAGCAGAAGCAGAGCGCGGCTGATGCCGTGGCGCACAGCTTCGGCCTGGCCGGCGTTACCGCCGCCGCAGACGTTGACATGCACATCGACCTTGTCGTCAAGGTTGACGAGCTTCAGAGGCTGGTTCACAACCATCTGCAGGGTCTTGCGGTTGAAATATTCCTGGTAGGGACGGCCATTCACCAGAATGTTGCCTGTGCCCGAGTACACACGGGTACGGGCTGTAGCAGTCTTGCGCCGTCCTGTGCCGTAATGGAAAGCAGTGCTCATGGATCACTCCTTTTTAGTAGGGCAGCGTCAGAGGCTGCGGCTGCTGGGCGGTATGGGGATGCTCGGGACCGGCATACACCTTGAGCTTCTTCAGCATATGACGGGCGAGACGATTCTTGGGAAGCATGCCCTTCACGGCAGCCATGAGCACACGCTCGGGCTTTTCAGCCAGCATGTCGGAAAGGGTGGTGGACTTCAGACCGCCTACCCAGCCGGAATGGCGGTAGTACATCTTCTTGTCCATCTTGGTACCGGTCACCTTGATCTTGTCGCAGTTGACCACGATGATAAAGTCCCCGTTGTCCATGTGGGGAGCAAATTCGGGCTTGTGCTTGCCACGCAGGCGATGGGCAATCTGGGTGGCCAGACGTCCGAGCACCTGATCCTGGGCATCAACAACGTACCACTTACGGTCGATGTCCTTGGGTGTGGGGCTGAAGGTCTTCATAGATCAAAACTCCGTCGGCGCCAGAAAAATAAGGCTGCCGCTCGATAGAAAATTTCTTGTCCTTGATGCAAGGCGACCACTAAACGGGGACAGTGGGATAAGCCTCGAACGGCATCCACTAAAGACTTTTCCCTGCCTTGTCAAGACTTGATCGCGTCTCCCGTGCACGTTCGCAGATTTTTTTCCTGCTGCCTCTGTTCCACTGGCTCGGGGCTGCTTACCTTCTCTCATGTCCGTGATTGTCGCAACCTCGTGTCGCAACATCGCATCGTATCCCGGTATCACAGTCCCGGTATTACTGTTAAGGTTTCACAGTTAAGGATGAACGCCATGTCCCAGTCTCTCACCACCCCTGCCCTGCTGCGCAAGGGCCTGCTGCGCCAGCTCTTCAGCGGCGCCTGCATGCAGCGCTGGAACGACAAGCTGCGTCCCTGCCATCTGGCCGAGCTCGACAAGCAGGGCCACAAGATGCTGGTGGCCAATCTGCTCTGGAGCAGGACCTGCCGCCCCCCGATGCCCTCGGAACAGGACTATGCCCTGGCCAGGGAGATCATTGAAGGTGCCCTCTTTGACTATCTCTATCGCACAGTCATCACCGACATCAAGCCGCCCCTCTTCTACCGCATCCAGGAAAAGCAGGAGCACTACGCACGGCTCACTGACTATGTCATCTCGACCCTTGCCCCTGTGCTGAGCCCGCTGGAAGGCTTCTGGGAACGCTTCCAGCGCTGGCACAGGGAAAGGGACTCGCACCCGCAGGCGCGTAGCATGTTGCGGGCAGCGCATCTGTTTGCCTCACGCTGGGAGTTCCAGCTCATTGCGCCCCTCAACGGCTTTGACAGGGAAATTCCGGCCATAGCCGCCACTATGGAGCGCGAGCTGCAGGAGCTTTGCCCGGAGGTCACGGGGCTTGCCGACATTCTTGATCAGGAAAAGGCCATCGGCCATCTGGCCAGCTTCTGCGGCCAGCTGCGCTTTCAGGTGCGCTGGACCCAGGTACCGCGCATCCCCAGCACCTCGGTGCTGGGCCACATGTTCCTGGTCGGCTCCCTGGCCTATCTCTTCACACTGACCTTCCCTGCCTGCGATGCCCGCCTGGTCAACAACTTCTTCTGCGGTCTCTACCATGACCTGCCCGAGCTGCTCACCAGAGACATCATCTCCCCTGTGAAGCAGTCCTCCAGCGAACTTGCCAGGCTCATCAGGGCCTGTGAGGACGAAGAGCTGCGCACACGCATCCTGGATCCCCTGGAAAGGGCCGGGGAAGAGGTGCTGGTGCGACACCTGCGCTACTACCTGGGCCTTGATGCAGGCTCCGAGTTCTCCCAGCGCGTCTTCCTGGACGGCGAGGTGCTGACCATACCGGACTTTGCCGAGCTGCACCGCGAGCGCAACAGCACCGCCCTGCATCCTGTCGATGGACACATCGTCAAGGCCTGCGATTTGCTCGGAGCCTACCTGGAGGCCTATGAATCCATTATGGGCGGCATCTCCTCAAGGACGCTGACCAATGCCCTCTTCCGCCTCACCACTCAGCTTCTGGATACAGACAAGGTGCCTCAGTGCATGCATATGGACAGCCTGCTGGCAGACTTTGACTGACAGCTGCTGCGGCTTTACGGCTGCATCCTGCGGCATCTCCCCCTTGCCAGACAGGGATTTGTACCTACCATTTGTCGCGTGACAGGGCCTGTCATGCCCTGCCACAGGCAGGCACGGGAGCTTTGTCACATTGTTTCAGGCAGGCTCACATGTCCGTCAGGGAGAGACGCTTATGAGCACACAGATGAGTACAGCCTGTACCTGCTCTGCCGGGGGCAGTGCCAGACTGGCAGCATACAGGGAAAAATGGGCAGCCCTTTTCCCGGACAAGCTATCCATGGGCTTTGCCAATGGTGTTGTCAGCAATCCCTACTGCCCGCAGTGCCGTTTCTGCTGCGGTCCCCAGGAAGAGACAGAGCCCTTTCCCATGGCCCTGCTCGACTCCCAGGTCTCTGCCCGCACAAAGGACGACTTCTATCTGCTTGACGAGCACACTGCCGCCCTTGACCAGCGCGGCTGCAGAGCCCTCGGCCCCTGCGGCTGCAGGCTCGACAATGCCCTGCGCCCCTTTGCCTGCAATATCTTCCCCTATGTGCTCGTCAATGGCAGGCTCTACCTCTACAAGGTCTGTCCTGCCTCCCTCTTTGCAGAGGAGGACGAGGCACGCTCGCTTGGCAGGCAGGTGCATGCCTGGCTTGCCTCACTGCCCGAAGCAGACGTGCGGCGCATCTCCATTACCCGCTCCTGCCAGGACCTGGCAGACAAATACCTGGACCTGGGACTCGCTCCCCTGTGCTGAAAGCCTGCTGTCCGGGACAGGCACGTCTAGACAAAAAGCAAAGCAGCCTTAGCTTGCTTTGCAGAAAAAGACTCTGGGACTGCAGCCTGCCCGCACAGGACACGCTGCTTTCGTGCGCCCGGCAGATTCCCCACAGGGTCCTTCCCGGATCCTTTCCGGGTCCTCTCCGGGTCCTTTCTGAAGCCTTCATGGGCCTCGCAGGATCCTGCCTGGCTCTCCTGTGGATCTTTCGCGGATCTTTCGCGGATCCTATGCGGCCTCCCGGGGTATCCCGGGGACCGTGAACGTCACAGGACGCCACGGCTCTTCAGTCTGCCCGTGGACAGGCGCACGTTCCCTGTCAGGATGCCGGAGAGCATCGCACAAAACAAACGTACAAAGAACAGGCAGTCAGGCATGCCGCGCATGCCCGGACGCCTTGCTAAAGGTGGATGGCAGCCATGGATGAGAAACAACAAGACACCACAACCCGTGACAGAGCTGAAGAAGGTTCTGCACAGACAATGGATCAGGATATTCCTGAAGGCGCAGTGGAAATCCCTGTGGAGATCGTGAGCAGCGAAGAGCCTGAAGAACAGGCCGCTCCGGCTCCCGAAGAGGCTGCTGCCCCTGAAGCTGCAGAAGAAAGCGCAGCAGCTGCCGAACAGGCCCGGGCCGGCGAACAGACTGAGGCTCAGGGAGAAGATCAGGAAGCAGCTGCTCAGGAAGCAGATCAGGAAGCCGCAAAGCCTTCCTATGAGGAGCTGGAGACACAGGTCAGCAACCTGCAGGCTGCCATGGAAGCTCTGCGCACAGCGACGGAAGAGCAGCTGCGTGATGTGCGCATGCGCAACCTGGCTGAGCTCGAGAACTTCAAGAAGCGCCTCAACCGCGAACACAGCGAACACCTCAAGTACGCTGCCGAGAATGTCATGAAGGATCTCATTCCTTCCCTGGACAACCTTGAGCTGGCCATTCTCTACGGTCCCAAGGATGAGGCATGTCAGAGTCTTCTCCAGGGCGTGGAGATGACCAGCAAGCTGCTCCTTGAGGCAGTGGGTCGCCACGGTCTTGAGCGCATCGGCAAGGAAGGCGATACCTTTGACCCTGCCCTGCACGAAGCCATCGGCACCGAGAGCCGCGACGATCTGCCCAGTGACAGCATTGCCCGCGTCATGCAGAGCGGCTACAGCCTGCAGGGCAGACTGCTGCGCCCTGCCAAGGTCATGGTGAACAAGCGCTGAAAAAAATTTTTTGCAGCCCGGACAACAAAATCTGTCGTGCATTGTGCAAAAAAGCACGTGCCATATCCCCTGCGAGCCAGTCTCCAGGGGATATTTTTTTTGTGCATTTCCAGCTAGTTACCCGATTCACAAATGACTTTTTCCATTCTGCCATCTCGAACTTTGCTGCTTGTACCAATTATCACAACTGTACTTTGCCAAAAATTGAGCAAAAGTTGATGGAAAATTTCTCAGACCATATTGCCAACAATGCAAAAGTGAGCTACAAGGAACCTAAGCTTCAAGTTACATCCAATGCACGGATGGTTTACGCCTGCATTTTGGCTTGAACACTGTTGATCATCAAAGGAAATTTTCTACCAACCCCCAAAATTCCTTGTAACATACTCTTTATATACGCGAGTTCTGTAGGAGGAACCACATGAGTTCTGAACTGAAAAGCATGCACATGGGCCAGATTACATCTTTCTTCATCCCCACTGTTACTCTGGTTGGACAAGGTTGCTCCAAGGAAATCCCCAACAGACTGAAATCCAACGGTGGCGAGAAGCCCCTGATTGTTACTGATAAAGGTATCGTTGCCTGTGGTATTCTGAAGCAGGTCACCGACATTCTTGATGCAGCCGGCGTCAACTATGCAGTGTACGACGAGACTGTGCCGAACCCCACTGACAAGAACGTGGAAGCAGCCACTGCAGCCTACCATGACAACAAGTGCGACAGCCTCATCTCCATCGGTGGCGGCTCCTCCCACGACTGCGCCAAGGGCGTCGGCTTTGTGGTCAGCAATGGCGGCACAATCCACGACTACGAAGGTGTGGACAAGTCCAGCAAGCCCTTCCCGACCTACATCGCTGTGAACACCACTGCAGGCACGGCCTCTGAAATGACCCGTTTCTGCATCATCACCGACACCAGCCGCAAGGTGAAGATGGCCATCGTTGACTGGCGCTGCACCCCCGCCGTCGCCATCGACGACCCCATTCTGATGATGGGTATGCCCCCGGCACTGACCGCTGCCACCGGTATGGACGCTCTGACCCACGCCGTGGAAGCCTACGTCTCCACTGCCGCCACCCCCATGACCGACGCCTGCGCTGAAAAGGCCATGGAATACATCAACCGTTACCTGCGCCGCGCAGTGGCCAACGGCAGCGACATGGAAGCCCGCGAAGGTATGTGCTACGCCCAGTACCTCGCCGGTATGGCCTTCAACAACGCCAGCCTCGGCCATGTGCATGCCATGGCTCACCAGCTCGGCGGCTTCTACAACCTGCCTCACGGCGAATGCAACGCCATCCTTCTGCCCTACGTCTGCGAATACAACCGTATTTCCAGCCGTCGCCGCTTCGGCCGCATCGCAGCCCTCCTCGGCGAACTCACCAAGGGCAAGACCGCTGACGAAGCTTCCCGCCTCGCCATCAAGGCCATCCGCACCCTGTCTCAGGACGTGGAAATTCCTGAAAACATCCGCGCCTGCGCTGCCAAGTACGGCGTGACCGTGAGCGAAGACGACATTCCGATCATGACCGCCAACGCCCAGAAGGACGCCTGCGGTCTCACCAACCCCCGCAAGATGAGCGACGCCGCTGTTGCCGCCATCTACAAGCAGGCTTTCTAAACCAGACAGTCGTCAGGACGTCTCTCTAAGACGTCACTCTAAGACGCCTTTCCATGACGTCTTTCCATGACGTCTCTCTTCTTCAGTCATACTCTCTCCTGATGTCACGGCCCCGGCTGCTTCGGCTCCGGGGCCTTTCTGCATCCAGAGGCAGAAGCCTGACACTGTCTCTGTCCCGGCTTCCCCTCTCCCCTTTCTCAGTTCTATCCCTGCCCTTTCCAGGCTCTTGCCCGGTTCTTTCCCGGCTCTTTTCTCAGCAGCTCCCTGCAAAGGTCTGCACGAAGGTCTGCATGACGGCCTGCATGATGACCTGCCTGCAGGCGCGCACCAGTGCACCTCTGCCCAGGACGCAAAAAAAGCCATTGCAAGTACGCTCTGGTTGTAAAGTCCGGCACAGGCTGGTGAGGTACAACAATGGCTTCTTTTGCTCTGATGCAGCAAACGATCCGGCACGTCTGCCAGACGCCTGTCAGACGTCACAGGTGTCAAAAGTGTCAGAGGAACAAGTGCTGACGTACCGACAGAATTGAAGCAGAGAACAACAGTCTGCTCGGGAGAGTAGGGCGCGGCATGTGTTCCGGACGCTGTCAGAAATGCCGGCAGACAGGGGAACTTCCCCGGTTCGTGCCTGCCAGTACGCTTGTTTCCCGGACCAGGGTGTGTTGGGTGAGGCCCGGCCCCATCTTTCCAGGAACAACAGCCTACTCAGGGAAGCGCTCGCGCACAGGCTTTGCCAGTTCCTGCTGCACCAGGCGGACAAGCTCAGGCGTGATGGCGCGGGCATAGGCCTGCACCAGCTTGCTCTCGGCTGCCACCACAGTGTTGAACATGGCTTCCGAGCCAAAGGCAGGCATGCTCACCTGCTCCCTGGCTGCAAAACTGCCCTTGCCGCAGACACGGCGGGTATTTCTGTTGAACAGGGACCAGCGGGCTTCCATGACGACCCTGCCGCTGGCATCCGCATCGAAACGCACGATTTCCTGATGCAGGACAAAGTCTGTACCAGGTCTTTCCGCACCATGGGGGGTCACTGTGACACCGGCATGGCACAAAGGCTCTGTCAGCATGCTGGCAATGACTCTGCGCAGGCCCTGCTGCAAGGGCTCAGCCCAGACATTGAAGCGGGGGACAGTCAGGCCTGTTCCCTCGGCAGCAAGGACCACCACGCCAGGTCTGTCGAGATAGCCAGGCACAGTAAGGATGCCCAGAGCCATGGTGGGCTCAGGCATGGAGGGAGCGGACAGTGGTGTGGAGTCCGCAGCCAGCATGTAGAATTCCGTGGGGCGGCTGGAGCAGGCGCTCAAAAGGCCTGCCATGAGGACACAGAGAAGGAAAAGCAGGGGGGTGCGGGTGCACTTCATAGAAAAGTCCTCATCAATAGGCGCCCTGACGGCCGCGCAAAATGGATTCAGGATTACGTTCAAGGGTATCGGCAAAGTTGCGCAGCGAGCGTGCAGCAGCTGCACCGTCTCGCAAAAGGCGCTGCAGATTGTGGGAAAGAGCAGCATCCGGGGACACCAGTTCCGTGGCAGCAGCGGCAAATTCCTTCAGACCGGCAGTGGCCGTGGCAAAGTCATGCAGCGCCTTGCGGAAGTCAGCCAGCGTGGCAGGGGTCTGCTCCCTGACAGCATCAGTGGTGCCAGCCAGGTTGGCAAGGATGGCCTCCACAAGTTCGGGAGACCCCTTCAGGCCCTGTAACAGCTCATTGGCAGTGGTGAGGGTGCTCTCCATGGCAGCCACTGTGCGCTGCGCACTGCCGCTGGCCAGAAACTCGTCTATGAGCAGCAGGGAGTGCGCAAGGCGGTGGGCAATCTCTTCCAGGGGCAGCTTGCTTATGGAGCGCTGCAGGTTCTCAATGGGCGAGCCCACAGTGGGGATTTCCAGCAGGGGAGTGGGCGACTGGAACCTGGCAGGCTGGTCAGGGTAGAAGTCCAGCTGGATGCGGGCCTGGCCTGTGAGCAGGCTTGAGGTCTGCAGCTGGGCACGCATGCCCTTGCTGATCATGGCACGCACGATTTCCTGCTCTGCAATTTCGTCCTTTACCCGCTCGCCGCTGGCCATGACCAGTCTGTCCGCATTGATGCGAATGTTCACAGGCGTGGTGACACCGCTGTCACTGGCATCAGTGACAAGGGTGATACCGGTGACAGTCCCCAGGGGCACGCCTCTGAGCATGACCGGTGAGCCTATGGTCAGGCCGCTCACAGAGGAGTTGAAGTAGAGCACGTACTCTGTGTCATGACTGAAGTACCTGCCTCCGCCAAGGGCAATGATGCCTGCGACCAGCAGGGAAAGGGTCCCCAGTATGAAGAGGCCGACGCCGGCCTTGTGCTTTTCAAGATTCATAGCGCTTCCTCCTCACCGGCTTTGCTGGCTGCCCCCGGGCGGGCAGCACGTATGATGCACCGGTGCTGCAGAAGGTGGAAGAAAGACAGGTGTTACGCTGTCCTGGTGCGGTCAAGGCCGGCTGAAGCCCCCTGCTCCCCGGGGCCCCCCTGATCGGGCACGGTACCATCCGAGTCGCCGCGGGTGAGGAAGCGCATGGCAGCAGGGTCCGTCCCCTGAGTATGCAGGAGGGTCCTGGGATTGCCCCTTGCTGTCATGGTCCTGGTGGCGGCATCCAGGAAGATGCACGTGTCTGCAATGGCATAGATGCTGGCAAGTTCGTGGGAGACAATGACAAAGGTCGTGCCCAGGCTTTTGCGCAGCTCAAGGATGAGATCGTCAAGAAGGCGGGAGCTCACAGGATCAAGGCCTGCAGAGGGCTCATCCAGAAAGAGCACTGCAGGGTCCAGGGCCAGGGCCCTGGCAAGGCCGGCACGCTTGCGCATGCCGCCGGAAATTTCGGAAGGATAGTAGTCCTCAAAGCCGGCAAGACCGGTGAGCGCCAGCTTGAGGCGGGCCTGGGAGCGTATCTCGGCAGGCGAGAGGCTGGTGTACTGCTCAAGGGGCAGGGCCACGTTCTCGGCCAGGGTCATGGAGGACCACAGGGCGCCGCCCTGGAAGAGCACGCCGCTGCGCCGTCTGGCTGTGTAGCGGTCAGCTGTGCTTCCCGGCCAGAAGGGACGCCCGAGAAAGGTGACTGTGCCCTGCTGCGGCTCTTTCAGGCCCATGAGCACGCGCAGCAATGTGGACTTGCCGCAGCCTGAGCCGCCCATGATGAAGAAGATCTCTCCCTTCTTCACCTCAAAGCTCACCTCGCGCATGAGCACAAAGCTGCCGTAGCCCACAGTCAGCTGCTCTGCACAGATAACCTGCTCAGTCATGCCCTTCTCCTTTCCCTGCTGCCTGCTCATATCTTCAGCACGTTGAAGACAATGGTGATGATGGCTGTGCTCACAATGATACCCACCAGGGAGTGCACCACAGCCGTCGTGGTGGCCTGGCCCACGCCCTGGGCACTGCGCGAGCAGCGCATGCCGTGATAGCAGCCGAAGACGGCAATGACGATGCCAAAGCAGGTGGCATAGCACAGGCCGGCCAGGCCGTGCACATAGTTCACCATGGTAGTTGTGGAATGAATGTACTGGGCAGGGGTGAGGTCCAGGATGGTGATGCCGACGAGAAAGCCGCCCACCATGCCCATGAGATCAGCCACCACTGTGAGCAGGGGCGTCATGATTGCCAGGGCAAGCATGCGCGGCAGCACCAGAAAGTCCACAGGAGGTATGCCCATGGTCTCCAGGGCGTCCACCTCCTCATTGACCTGCATGGTGCCGATCAGGGCCGCATAGGCTGCGCCCACGCGACCGGACATGACCACGCCCACCATGACGGCGCCCATGACGCGCAGCATGCCTAT
Organism: uncultured Desulfovibrio sp.; assembly: GCA_949291675.1. Lineage (GTDB taxonomy): Bacteria > Desulfobacterota > Desulfovibrionia > Desulfovibrionales > Desulfovibrionaceae > Desulfovibrio. The sequence continues at coordinate 15,594 of CASEWR010000177.1, forward strand.
GCCAACCAGGCCTGCCACATAGATCTGGGCACCAAAGGAGATGAGCTGCACAGCCCCCACAAAGGCCAGGATAAGGCCGAAGAGCAGATTGGTGATGGCCACAATGCCAAGGGAGCTGACACCGCACTCATACATGGCAGCAAAGAAATCCTTGCTGCGCATGGCACTTTTGCCGCGCACAAGCCTGCCGAAGCCCAGGGCCACGTCACCAATGAACTCAAGAAAATCGCTGACATGGGCAGGCAGCTGCAGGGCCCGTGCCCCGATCGCCTCCAGAAAACCCTGCTTTTTCTTCTCTCTGGCAGAGCCTTCCCTGGATTTGACGGCAAAGGCCAGGCTGAGCAGATCCTGCATGGCCTTGGACAGGCGCAGCTCACAGGGGATCTGGCGTGTGCGCGCCAGGACCACAAGGTCCGCAGCAAAGGCCAGAAGGCTGCTGTCCCACTCGCCAAGCGCCCCTGTCTGCAGACGCAGGGCGGTGATGGTCTTGTCCTGCGCAACCCGTGCCCGGACCTGTGCCATCTCTTCTTCCGGGAGCTTTCCGTCCAGCTCCCAGGACCCCGAGAGCTCTACCACAAGCAGAGATTCCTGCAGCCCGCAGGAAAGGGCAGCAGGTGTACTGTGTGCGTCATGTGCTGCAGCGTCAGTGTCGTACAGTGTGCGGGATGCGCCGGATTGCGTTGTGCTGCTCTCGTTCATGCAGACCTCGGCGAGTCTCTGCCCCGGACAGCCGACGCCCGCATGCAGGGCTTCAGTGTTGACAAACAGGGGCAGGCAGATGAAAAGTTTCTGCTGTGTAGTCCACGGAAAGTAACGTTATTCTGGCGCGTCTGTCAAAAGACGGCTTTTGCCTGCCATACACCGGGACAGCCCGAAGCAGGCCAGTGCTCTGGCCGCAGGACGGCCACAGGACGGCCACAGGACAGCCCCTGTCTGCTGCAGGCTGTACAGACAGGCCGGACAGGTCTTGTAAGGAGTGTTTGCCCATGCCCCTGCCCTTCCCCTTTTCCTCAGCCGAACGACCCATCTTCCTCATGGACGGCACAGCCTACATGTACAGGGGCTTTTACGCCAACAGCTCCCTGCAGCGCTCGGATGGCTTCCCCACCGGTGCCCTCACGGTGGTGAGCCGTATCCTGGTGCGCATCCTGCGCCAGGAAAAGCCTGCCTACTTTGCCTTCTTCAAGGACGGCCATGGCAAGAACTTCCGCCACGAGGCCTATCCGCCCTACAAGGCCAACCGCTCGGCCATGCCCGAGGCCCTGGCAAACCAGATTGCCCCCATTGAGCGCATGGTGAAGGCCCTTGGCCTGCACTATGAGGAATCGCAGGGCTGCGAGGCAGATGACTGCATTGCCTCCCTGGCAGACAGGTTCGGGGCAAAGCATCCCATTGTCATTGTCTCTGCAGACAAGGACCTGAAGCAATGCCTGCGCGACAATGTCATCATGTGGGACCCTGCGGCAAAGGACAGCAAAATTTACACCAGAAAGAGCGTTGAGGAAGAGGCAGGCATTCCTGTCTCCATCTGGGCTGATTTGCAGGCGCTGACCGGCGACAGCGTGGACAATATCCCCGGTGTGCCGGGCATTGGCCCCAAGACAGCCAGAGAGATCCTCCAGGTCTTCCCGGGCCTTGAGCACATCCGTGACCGCTTCTCCCTGGTCTCCCCCAAGCATCAGAAAAAGCTTGTGGGCCACCTGGAGGAGATGTTCGTCTACCGGACCCTCACCACCCTTTCCACAAAGGAGTGCACCCACCTCACCCTGGACGACATTGCCGTCCGGCCCCTGGACCTCAATGCTGCCCTGGCTCTGGCCAGAGAGTTTGAGCTGCGTCAGCTCATGCAGGACATCATGGCTCTCGGGCGCACGAAAGCCACCGGAAAGGACCCTGATGCCGGCCCCGAACTCACCCTCACGTCCCGGGCTCCTGCCAGGGCAGGCGCACAGCCTGCTGCAGCAAAGACCGGGTCTGCAGGCACGGAAGGGGATGAGAACGACATGTTGCGGGCCAGTCAGGGGGCAAGCCTGCTGGATCTTGCCAGAAGCTCGTCTGTGTCCAGCCTTGCGACCCTGAACTCGGCCTCAGCCCTGCCCTCCTGCCAGGGTGCACGTCTGGCCATCATCTGGCCTGAGGGGCACAACGGCCCCTGCGCTGTGGCCCTTGAGCGGGATGCTGAGCATGGTGCTGAGCATGGTGCTGACCATGCTGCAACTGACTTTCTCTGGCAGGGCCCCATGGCGGATCTTGCCCGCTGGAGCGAGGCTGCCTGGCTTGTGGTGGTGGCAGACGCCAAGGAGCTCATGAAGAGCGGCTCTGTGTGGCGCGAGAACTTGCGCCTGCGTGCAGCCACCAAGGGCCTGTATGACCTTGGCCTTGCGGCCTACCTCTTCAACCCCGAAGAGGACAGATATACCTGGCAGCGCATTGTGGGCCAGGCCTCCCTGCCCAATGACGCCGTGGCAAGCAGTCCCGGTGCCGTGGCCCTGGCCATTGAGGCCTGGGGCAGGCAGCGCCTGGAGCGCGACGGTCTGGCCAGGCTCTACCATGAGCTGGAACTGCCCTTAACGGCAGTGCTGGCAGACATGGAGGACACAGGTATCTCCATTGACATGGCTGCCTTCCAGAATTTCCTTGGCGAGGTGCGCCAGGAGATCTCCACCCTGACCCAGAGCATCTATGAACAGGCAGGGGAGACCTTTAACCTGCGCTCCTCCCAGCAGCTGGGCGAGATCCTCTACAATAAGCTCGGCCTGCGCTCCTCGCGCAAGACACGCACAGGCCAGGCCTCCACCAGCCAGGAGGCCCTGGAAAGCCTGGCAGGCAACCCGGTGGTAGACGCCATCTTACGCTTCCGCAAGCTGGAGAAGATGCGCTCCACCTATCTTGAACCTCTGCCCAGGCTCACGGACCGCATGGGCCGCCTGCACACCACCTTCAACCAGGAGGCCACTGCCACAGGCAGACTCTCCTCCAGCAATCCCAATCTGCAGAACATTCCTGTGCGCGGCGCCCTGGGCAAAAGAATGCGCACCTGCTTTGTGGCAGACAAGGGCTCTTTGCTGGTGAGCTGCGACTACTCGCAGATTGAACTGCGCGTGCTGGCCCACATGAGCCAGGATGCGGAACTTCTGGGCGCCTTTGCCAGGGATGAGGACATTCACACCAGAACTGCAGCCCTCATCTACGAGCTTGCCCCGGAAGAAGTGAGCCCGGACCAGCGCCGCAATGCCAAGACCATCAACTTCGGCCTCATCTACGGCATGGGTGCCCAGAAGCTGGCCAGGGAAATAGGCGTCAGCACCACTGAGGCAAAGGACTTCATTGCCCGCTACTTTGAAAAGCTCACAGGCCTCAAGGCCTTCTATGAGCGGGTGGAAGAGGAGGCCAAGGAGCACGGCTTTGTGACCACCATTGCCGGCAGACGCCGCCCCCTGCCCAATATCACTTCCAATAACAATCAGGAGCAGGCCCTGGCCCGCAGACAGGCCATCAATACTGTCATTCAGGGCTCGGCTGCAGACATCATCAAGATTGCCATGTGCACAGCCTGGCAGAATGCCGATTTGCGTGCTCTGGGGGCACGAATGGTCCTGCAGGTCCATGACGAACTCGTACTGGAAGTCCCGCAGAGCAATGCCCGCCTGGCAGGCGAGCTTGTGGTGCAGATTATGGAGAATGTGCAGCCAAAGGGCGTGCCCTTTGAGCCAAGGCTTAAGGTGGACTGGGGCCTTGGCGAGAACTGGGGCCTTGCCCATTAGGCCGGTACGCACAGTCCGGACAGCAACAAAAGAGCCTGCTCTTCCGAAACGTGTTGCAGCACTTAGGATGGGCAGGCTTTTGCTTTGTCAGGCCTGCAGGGCGCACTGTCCCTGCACAAAGGATGACCACTGCGTCTGTTATGCAAGCCAGGAAGGACCGTTTTCAGGTGTGCAGACGTCAGCATCTGTCATGGTATAGCCCTCAAGGGAGCCTTCACGCACCTGAATGCAGACAAAGCGCAGGGCGCTGTCGGAAGCTGCATGGATGGCGCGGCCTGCGCCTGTGCCAATGCGGAAGCAGTCGCCGGCAGCAAGGTCATGGACCTCGCCGTCCACCCAGACCTGGCCCTTTCCTTCCAGCACAAGGTAGATTTCCTCGTTCTTTCTGTGGGAATGCACAAAGGGAACAGCTGCACCTGCGGGCAGGAGATTACAGGAAATTTCAGCACCGGTGAGGGCCAGAGCTTCGTGCAGTTCGGTTCTGCCGGCAGCGGCATCAACATGGGTGAGGGAGAAAGCAGTCATGATTTGCTCCGTGTTTTGATTCGATATCGAACAATTTTGAGACGGGAAAACGTGCTCTGCAGGAGCACAGTGGCTAGATAGTTCGATATCGAACAATTGTCAACAGGGGGAATGACGCGTTCTGCAGCAGATGACTTTCTTCAGCCGTCAGGATAGAACAGAACTGTGTCCCTGCTGCGGCACAGACGCTGCCGGGACAGCGAAGCCTCGCATGAGGCTTGTCTTCAGCGGCCACAAACAAACGGCCACAAAAAGGGGGCCTGTGCAGGCGGGACACGAGCGCTGCGCAGGCAGGAGACTGGACAGAACACGCGCCGAACTGACACCATACGACACCATATCAGGAGGTGCTTGCATGCTTGGAGCCATTGCCGGAGACATTGCCGGTTCCATTTTCGAGGGCAGACCGCTGCAGGGGGCAAAAACCGACTTCCCTCTGTTCTCTGCCAACTGCCGCCCAACTGATGACACGATCATGACCCTTGCCATTGGCGATGCCCTGCGCAGGGGCTATCCGGACAGGGAGAACACCGCTGCTCTGGTGATGGAGTGCATGCTCTCCTTCGGGCGCCGCTATCCCAGTGCCGGCTACGGCGGAAACTTCTTTGCCTGGCTCATGAGCAATGGCGCACACCCAAGCTACAGCTTTGGCAATGGCTCTGCCATGCGCGTTTCAGCTGTCGGCTGGGCCTGTGCAAGCCTTGAGGAAACGGAAGAGTTTGCCACCATCTCGGCCAGTGTCACCCACGGCCATCCCGAGGGTATCAAGGGGGCATGCTCCGTGGCCTCAGCCATCTACCTGGCCAGAACCGGCGCGTCAAAAGACGACATCAGAGACTATGTCTCATCTCGCTATGGCTATAATCTCAGCCGCACGCTTGCCGAAATCAAGCCCGCCTATTCCTTTGATGTCACCTGCCAGGGCTCTGTGCCCGAGGCCATCACAGCCTTCCTGGAGAGCACGGATATCGAGGACGCCATCCGCTCTGCCATCTGGCTTGGCGGCGACAGCGACACCCAGGCAGCCATAGCAGGCAGCATTGCCGAGGCTTTCTACGGTCCGCTGCCCAGGGCCATGCAGGACGAAGTGTACGCACGCCTTGATGAGCCCCTGCTGGATTGTCTCTATGCCTGGCAGGACTGGCTCGCCACCCGCTGAAAGCGCAGAAGTCCGGGACAGCGAACGACGTCAGACAGGGCGCCTGCCAGGGCGGGGCCTGTTCCTGCCCTCGCGTCCTGGCCTGCACAGTGCGCTGGCAAGCTCTGGCCGGCACGGCTCGGCCAGCCTGCACACGGGCACAAAAAAAGGCTGGAATGGTCTTGCCATTCCAACCTGTTATCTTCTTTCCTGGTGCCGAAGGGGAGACTCGAACTCCCACTCCCTTGCGAGAACTAGACCCTGAACCTAGCGTGTCTACCAATTCCACCACTTCGGCGCGAAAGAGAGAAATACACATCTCTGCCCGAATATGCAAGGAAAATTTTTGCGGCAACAACGCAAATTGTACGGATCTGGCTCGGTCTGGCAGGATTCCTGCGCAGAATCTCCATTTTTTTTTCAAAGATTCAATAAGTTACGACTTGCCACCGTTTTCTTCACAGCTATGGAGCTCTTTCAGGTCCTGCATGTCCCGGTGCCTGCGACGGAGCATTTTTGCAAGGGATGCAGCAGGGGACATGTTTGCAGCGGCAGACGATGTCTCTGATTTGTTGCTGGCGGATGACAGTGTTGCAGATCTGTGATCCCAAAACTCTGGGCTCTGAAAGCTCTTTGATCTGAAAGCGCTGCGGCCCGTTGCAACCGTCATGCCAGCCGATGCCTCCGAAGCGATACGTACGGTACACCCCGCACCATTCTGCACGTCGATTGGATGGGATTCCAAGGTTGACGAGTCATCATGACTTTATCACATATTTGGACAGATATTCAAGACATGTGAGAGGAGTTGAACAACTTTCCTTGAGCAGGTTGAGGGAGATCTGCTTGCCCGTATCCTCCTTGATGCCTCTCTGGATCATACCCAGGAGGGTGATGGCAAGCTTATTGGTGGCTGTGCGCACGAGCAGGTAATTG
>CASEWR010000178.1 GCA_949291675.1 uncultured Desulfovibrio sp.
ACTTAAAAACAATGTTAAATATTCAGAGCTTCCCATATTGTTTATTGAAAAACAAAAATGGGTGTCTAAAATACTATCGTTTTTAAAGAGAAAAGTATTTCCTTAAAGGGCAAGAGTTTTATGGGCTAGCCTCATCTGCCTCACAGAGCCAAAGGGTCGTGGGCAAAGTGGACGACTGAATGGATACGTCGGCTAAAGTTTTTGTGAGGCATTAATATCCTCAAGAATCTTCTTGTCATTGAGCTTTTGGTTCCTGGCAAGTGTCGCATTATGACGCTTTACCATATTGAGATTCGCAGCCATACGCCTGTTATAAAAATCCTTGCCTGCATAGAGTTGCTGTAATTCCTGAAGAGCACCCTGTACATCCTTTTGATCCAATTCTGCAATGTCCTGCATGTCATTACGATAGTAGGAGAGAGTCGTCTTCATAGCTGTCTCAATATTCGCAAGAGCAGTCTTCACTATCTTGTCTGCCCGTTCCATCATGTCTGCGGGGATATTTTTCTCCTTCATTCTGGCAAGTTCAGTCTTGACTTCATATGCCTGTTTGCGGAGGTTTGTTTTCCTGTAGAGATAATTGCGGACTGACTCAAGATACATGGCGCAGTTCTGCAGCTGTGAGCGTATCATGGCCACTCTGTTTTTGGACTGCAGGATGTTGCTCTGTTCAAGCTGGCCGCGCAACGAAACCAGGTTTTTACGTATGTCTTCACGTGGCGCACTCTCAATCAGGCGATTGAGCTCTGCCAGAGGCGTGCTTGCGGCAGCAACATTCCCCTTGCTGGCAGGACGCTTAGTTGCGGCAGTACTTTGCTGGCTTGCAAGACGGCCGCTCAGGGAAGCATATTCCTGCCTGAGCACATCAGGACGCGTGCCTCCTGGTGTGTTCACACCTGAGACGACAGGACGAAAGCCAAGATCTCTGGTTCGCAGGGCACCGGTCTTCAGGAAAGGGGCCATCTCTTCTCTGCGACCAGGCATGATTTCATCCTTGCCGGAGAGATAGGAGCCACCCTTGCGCACAAAACCGCCCGCAGAGCCCTGCAGCTGTCCGCCAATGGAGAACCTGAAGGCATCCAGGGTCATTTCTGCGGCATTGCCGGCTGTGTCATGCACCCCAAGAGGGTTGGGCAGACGTGAGCCTATGGCCTCCAGACCTTCAGCACCATGGGATGTCCCTTCCATGCGAAAGACTGCATAGTCTCCATAGGTTGTGCCCTCAGCCATACTGAAGAAATCCTGCTGCCTGTAATTGATGGAGTCTTTCTGGCCACCTCTGGCAGCATATTCCCATTCGGCCTCTGTAGGCAGACGCACAAAACCTGTATTGCGAGTGTCATTTTTGAATGATGGCAGGGCATCCGGGTGATTTTGCAATAACCAGTCTGTATAGCGCTGGGTAAAGGTCATAGCCTCATACCAGCTGATGTCTGTCATGGGCTTTGCGTCATCAGGAGTCAGCTTTGAGAGGTCTGCATTGCCTTCCATAATGACACGCCACTGCAGCCTTGTGACCTCATATTTGGCAATGAGATAGTAGTAAAAATTTCCATCTGCATTGGCAGGAAGACTCTTTTTCCATGATGCAGGGACATCCAGGGCAGAGAAGGGAGCTGATAATGTTGTCCTGTAGCTGCTGTCGTAATACGAACGGGACGGGTCATTCGAGTCTGCAATGCCCATGTCCAGGTTCTGGGACCAGAGAAAGCCGTTGGCATGCACTGCCACCACACGAAAAACCATGCCTATGCCACCGGGCATGGGCAAGACAACATCTGCCCCATCAGGCTTCGGATTCCAGGTATCAGCAAGACTGACTTCTTCTTTGCGCTTCAGCGCTGCCTGCGCCTCTGGAGCAGGCAGGACAAGGGTAAGGAGGATAAGCAAAATGGCCGCCAGGCTGATGCCTGACCCAATGGCAGACATACTATGCATGTATTTCAGGTGTTTTCCTGTACGGAGTGCATCAGACATCGCGAATGACCTCGGATGGTTCAATTTTGCTGCTCTGCCAGGCAGGAGCGAGTGCTGCAGCAAGGGAAATACCAGTGCTGATTGCATAGGCCCAGGCAAAGTGTTCAGGCAGCAGCCTGCAGACCTGCTCAAGTCCCTGCAGGGAGCCTGCAAAGGCCTGGTTAAGGAAATGGGCAGCAACAAGATAGGCCGCAGCAGCTATGCTTGTGCCAAGAAGGGCCGTGAGCACTACCTGAGTCAGAGGGAAGAGCAGCAGAGACTGCCTTGTGAAGCCTGTGAGCTGCAGAAGGCCCAGGGTACGCTGCTTGCGGCGTATGCCTGCCAGCACGCTGCTGGTAGTGGAGAAGAAGAAGCCTGCCATGGCAGCTAGGCAGATGAGCGAGAAGATGAGCGTCAGGCCACGCTCAAGCGTGGTGATCTGTTCAATCTCCTCCGCATGGGTGTAGGTGTCTGTTCCCTGTCTGGCCAGTGTCTCGTGCAGTGCAGATACTGAGGCCAGGTCGCCGGCATAGAGTCTGAAGCTGGCATATTCACGGGGAACGTCCGGGCGTGGCTCACCGCTCCAGCCATTGCCTGCCCCGAGCTCAGGCACAGCTCTGCCGTCGCGGAAGTCCTCACAGCTTTCCACAAGCTCCAGAGGGACGTAGGCTGTCTCCTTCTGTTGGGCTGCCAGCGGAAGTACCCCATGTACACGCAGGCGGACATAGGCGCTGGAGATAACGCCGCCATAGGCGCGTTCCACAATGCCGAGCACGACATCCCCAGCCTGCAGGCCAAGTTTGCGTGCGGCCATGTCAGAGAGTATGGCTCCAGCCTCGCGTAAAGTCGGATCCTGGGCACTGGGACGCTTTCTGAGCAGAGGATTCTGTCGTGCAGATCCAGCGTTGCCAGCAGCTTCTGCACCTTGCTGCGCTACCATGGTCACCGAGGGGAGCTTATAGCGTTCCAGCAGGGGATCTCCTGCTGCTGTAGGCTCCAGAGAGACGACCAGCGGAGTTTTTCCCTCTGCAGCCAGAGTCATGGTCGCTGCAATGGAGCGCGTTCGTGGCAGCACAAAGGCTACTCCGGGCAGACGAGCTAGCTTGTTCAGGTCTTCCTTTATGTACTGCCCTGAGACAACCGGGGTAATCTCCAGGGTATTGGGGTCAGAGAGCAAACGCTCTGTCAGGGTGTTGAGCACTCCGAACTTGACGCCATACAGGATAAGCAGAGGCGCAAGCACTGCAGCAAGACCGAAAATGGCACAGAAGGAGAGCAGCTTTTCATGGCGATAGTCCGCCAGGGCAAGCAGCAGGACATGGATGAGGGTGCGCATCAGACCTCCCCAGACCAGTCGAGTTCGGCACAAACGCCGTTCTCGTCAGTTCGGACTGTGATGGGCACAAGGGTGAAGCCCACCTCCTTTGCCAGTGCCTGATCATGACTGACCATGATGACTGTGCTGCCCTGGCTGCGAGCCAGCTGCAGGAAGAGCTCCATGACACCACGCGAGTGGGCAGGATCCAACGCAGCCGTGGGTTCGTCTGCCAGGATGACTGCAGGACCGTGGGCAAGCGCCCTTGCTATAGCCACACGCTGACGTTCTCCCACGCTGAGCTGAGCCGGGTATCTGCCCAGCAGGTGGCTGATGCCAAGAGCCTCAATTGTCCTGTGCATGGCTGCAATATTGGCAGGCATTGTGTTCAGAACCTTGCAGACCAGAGTGATATTGTCCCGTGCTGTAAGAAAGGGCAGAAGACCACCCGTCTGCAGCACATAGCCTGTATGACGCATGCGTTCCTGAGCAAGATAGGAGATATTTCCCCGCTGCCAGGCTGCCAGTACGTCAATACTGCGTTCTTCAGGTGTGAAGAGAAAGTGCGCTTCTGGTCCGGGTGTATCCGGGCGCAGGGCGCAGGCCAGCAGGTCCAGAGCTGTGGACTTGCCGCAGCCTGATGGTCCTACGATGGCCAGCGTCTCTCCCTGCTGTACAACGAAGCGGCGCAGCACAAGTCTGTACTGCTCGGCATCGGGGCGGGATTTGCTTAAGGCTGCCAGATCAAAGACTGCCATAGGGAGCATCCTTACGGAAGCATGTTGAGGGGGACACGATAGACCCAGTCATTGGCTGAATAGCTGCCAAAGGTCTCCCAGTTTTTGCGGTCGCGGTCATATTCCTCGTACCTGGCAAGCTTGGACTTGAGCCTGTTGATGAAGGCTGTCTGTTCACCCACGCTTTTGCGGTACCAGTCTTCCTCTGTGAGCAGCATGACTTCACTGCGGTAGGGCAAACCGTCAAGGAACTCTCCGAGTACGCCGAGCTCTGCCAGCGTCTTGCCTGCAGTGGGCATATTGGGATCTCTGGCAGCCCGTGCAGAAGCAGAAAGAATGCCCTGGAAGAAGTCCGTGGAGTCCGTCTTCTTGGTACGCTCGGCATTATCAATGATGGCACCAATCTGGGCATGCAGATCGCTCAGCTGAGCCTTGGTGAGCAGTACGGCCACTTCCACATTGGGCACGCGCTGCCCTCTGGCAAGATGTGCCAGGTCCATGTCCGTGATCCAGCTGCTCACTACCTCAGGTGCAGGTGTTTTGTTGGCACGGCCGAGGTATTCAAGCTGCAGAGCGTAGCCAAGGCGCTGGGCAAGCTGGCTGGCGTTGTCCTCGGGAGTCTTTGGGGCCTCATCCTTAGGTTTGGTAAGCATCTTGCCCTGAGATGTCATAGTCACTACCTGTTCCATGGTTTTGGCCAGGGATTCTGCAACAGCAGCGAAGTAGCGGGCACCCTCCTTAGGGTTGCTGGTCTTGATGGACTGGTATTGAGCAGTGCCGTTTTTCATGCTCAGGGCCCTGTAGGCCTGTTCAGCATACTCATGGTTGTTGGCACCGGCAGGCGTCTTGATATGCACTGCCACAATCCAGATACCCTTCTGTCCGGCAAAGTCAGCCATTTCCTGCGGCTCCATGGCCACAGAACGATAGCGGTCGTCACTGGGCAGAGGACCTGCATCAGTCACCAGAAGGATGATACGTGAATCGTAGTTTTCCCAGCTTAAGGATTCGATGGCATTGTAGACACCAGCCAGGCTGTCTTCATTAAAGCTGTGGGTGGAGACCTTAGCCTCGCGAACCTGGTTCAGGCGACTTTCAAGCTCACTTCTGCGCGAGGCAGTGACAAAGTCACTGACGACTGTGCTGGTGTATTCAAGTTCCGGTACAGCAGCTGTGCTGTTGCGAAAGGCCACAAAGGCAAAACCCACATGGTCCGTGAGCTTATTCTTTTGCAGGCGATCATAGATTGTCTTGATGAGAGATCTGGACTGCTCAATGTAGGGTTGCATGGACACAGTGGTGTCCATGACAATGGCAATACCAGTACGAGGAGCTTTCCGGGCGCCTGGTGTGCCATCTGCAGAGGCAGCACCACTCTTGCCCTGGCGATACTGTGAACCAGGGTTTGTGCCCGGATCAATGGAGGCAACACGCAGGAACTTGGTGCCCTCATAGGGCTCCTGCATCTCCAGAATGGGCATAAGGTAGAAGCGCTCAAGGTCCACAGAGCTAGTGACAGGCTCAGAGGCTATAACTTCCGGGCCGGTTTTCTTGCGGGCAACAGCAAGCTGCAGAGCCACAAGGCGTTCATTCATGTCAGGAGCATCGCAGATCTCCTGCAGGGCTTTTGTGTCTCTGAAGAAAATGACAGGATCGCGCTGTGAGCGGTTGGAGAAGAGCAGGGTAAGGGACTGGTTCCAGGCAGTTGTCAGGTCCTGACGGATCCAGCCGTCGGCTTTGCTGGTGCTGACACCGACATTGAGCCAGCCCTGGCCGCGCTCATAGACGTAGAGCGGTGTGAAGGGACGCAGGCCCCTGTTCACAACCTGGCTCTGCTCGCTGGCCTCAGCGTGGAGCACTGCTGAAGGATGGCTGATGACGCGCTGATACAGGGTGCGTTTGCCTTCCTGCAGCAGTGGGGCAGCCTGCAGCTCAGGTGCAGTGGCGACAAGAGCACAGAAGCTGCTCAAAACAAGCAGGAGGAAAACTGTCAGACGATGCATGTATGCCTCCGCAATGACTGTCATGAAACAAGTCTTTCAGAAAACGCGTAGTGTAAGAGCCTACAGCCCCTGCAGAATGCGTGCGGCCTCAGCATCGCCTGCGGCTGCCTTCTGCTCAAGCTGTGTCTTGACTGCGGCAAGACCTTCCTGAGCTGCAGCAATGCCGTTCCGGGCTGCGCGTGCGTACCACTCTGCTGCCTGCGCGAGATCAGGCTGAATGGAGCCGCGAGGCAGGGTGTTTGCCGGGTCGTAGAACTGGGCAAGCAGGAACATGGCTTCGGCATTGCCCTTCTGGGCAGCATCCTCAATGAGCAGAAAGGCTCCGTCCGAGGTCTCGGAGTCTGCTTCCATGGTGCGCATGGGCTTTGCCAGTTCAAGGCTTTTGGCTGGATCGGCAGAGCCCTGCAGGTGCTGTCTGGCTGTCCCGAGGAAGGGCATGGCTGTCTGGGGCTGCCGG
>CASEWR010000179.1 GCA_949291675.1 uncultured Desulfovibrio sp.
GCCACCTCCCTGCTCTGCCCTGGCATCCGCCTCCAGTTCCAGCTCCTCAATGATGAGCTCAGTCACATCCCTGGCCTTCTCCCCTGCAGCCACTTCCATCTCCTGACGCCTGCGCTCCAGCTCCTCCTTGATGCTGCCTGCAGGATAGCGTCTGGTCAGACAGGCGAGGGCCCTGGCAGGGCCAAGGCGCTCATAGAGGCGGTTGCGCACCCGCATGTCCTCAGCCGTGGTGGTAAAGGCCCACCTGGCATAAGAGCCTGCCGTGCAGGTAAGATACTGTATGGACTCACCCAGCGAGGTGCGAAAGAGCGCCACAAAGCCAGCCCCTGCCCTGGTGGGCCTGGTGATGCTGCGCAAAGCTTCCCTGGCTGCGGCATTGAGGCCAAAGCGGGCTGCAATGTCTGCAGCCTCCCTGGCATTGCCGGCGCCAAGGGCATAGATATTGGTGGCAAGGTCCACCAGCACCGAGGGAAAGTCCCCCAGCTGCTGGGAGTAGAGACAGATGGAGAGGTTCTGCTTTCTGGCCTCGCGGCTGGCAGTGGTCAGATCCGAGAGGATCTGCCTGGAGAGGGGATTGCTCATGTCCGCACAGCTTGCCCTGTGAAATTCGTCATAGCACAGTCTCTTGGGGTCAGCTGCCAGGGCCTCAAAGCGCGGCCTGTGCCAGGAGCGGTAGAGCTCGGGGATACGGTCCACGTCTGCAGGGCTGTAAAAGAAGTGCCCTGCCCCCACAAAGCGTGCCAGCATGTACATGATGCCGGACTGACGCTCTGCAGCAGGGCCGCCGCGCGGGGTCACTTCCGAGAGGTCCAGGCCGGTGATCTGGGCTGCACCCAGGGCAAAGCGCGTGGGTGCGGAAAGCAGGGGATACTCACGTATGGCAGTGGTGAGATGGCGCACACAGGCTTCCGGGATGCTCTCGGCTGAGCCTGGCAGACGTATGCCTGCAAAGCGGTCCCGGATCAGGGGATCGTTGAGCTCCACCAGGAGGTCTGTGAGCAGGGGTACTGCATGGCGCTGGGCCCGGATGGCCAGGGGGATTTCCCCGGCACAAAAGAGCTCGCGCACAATTTCCCACCAGGAGGTGGTTCGGTCATGGCGCACCCTGTGCCGCACAAGCCAGTCAGCAATCTCAGGCTCCGGATAGCGGTCAAAGCGCCGCGGTGCAGGCCCCTGAGGCGCCATGCGCCTGTACACACTATCCAGTGCCTCACGCAAGAGGTCCATGACACCGTCTGCAGGGGCTGTCTCATTCAGGGGCGTGCACAGGAGTGCCAGCAGATTGATGAGAAAGTTCTCGTGATTGGGCAGGGGTCGCCAGCAGCCTAAGGGCGTGTCAAAGGGATTGATGGCAGCCTCACGCACATTGCGAAGCTTTGCAAAGACAGCCAGATGGCGCTTGTCTGCCGGCAGGGCTGCTCGGATGAGCTCAATGACCCCAGAGCAGGAGGGGCCGATGTCTATGACAGTGAGCCAGGGCAGTCTGGTTTGCCCCGGACGCAGCACAAAGAAGAAGTTCAGGGTGTTCAAAAAGAAGGACTTGCCTGAGCCCATGCCGGCAAAGCAGATCTCATTCCAGCTTGCCTGCTGGGAGTGAAAGAGCCCCATGGGCATGAATTTGCCGTCCGAGGTGCGCAGGGGCACATCAGCATGAGACCAGGGCGAGGTGGGCCGAAAGAGTGGCAGGAGGCGTACAGCCTCCTCCAGGGGTGCTATGGCCTTGACGGCAGGCTGGGTGGGAGAGAGTGCCGGCAGTGTGGCTGTGTAGAGCTGCAGGGCGTCACCGCTCAAGAAACTGGTGTCACAGGCTCCCCAGGCCTGCACGGCAGAGGCCAGTCTGGCAGCACGCCTGGCCAGAAGCTGCCTGCAGGAGGCGGCATCCTCGCAGGCTGATGCCCGCACCCAGGTCACAAAGCTTGCCTGAAAGCCCACAGCCACCCCGCCCTGCAGGGCGCGCTCGGCAAGTTCCCTGTAGCTTTGCTGCAGCATCTTGTTTGAGGGCGAGGCAAAGCTCAGAATGGAGGCTGCGGCAGACTTGAGGGCCTGGCCCTTCATGCCGTCGCCTGTGAGCAGAAAGGAGGCCCGCCAGGGCAGGTTCTCGGAGAGGAGCGAGCGAAAGAGCGAGGCAAAGGGCAGCAGGGTCTGGGGCGGCAGGGAGAGAAAGAAGGGCGCATAAAGCCTGTCTGCCACTTCCACATACCTGCCAGCCACATGGGCTGCACAGGGCCAGATCTGTCTGGCAAGGGTGGGTGCAAAGACATGACTCCTATCCTGCAGGCCGGACCCGGGCTCAGGCATGCGCACAGGCAGCCTGTCACCTGGCAGCACCGGCCGCCAGCCTGGCCCTGTGCACGCAGGGGCATTGAGGACACGGATTTCGTGCACAGCCTTGTGCGGGGCAAGCTCCTCAATGCGCAGATGCAGGGAGGCGAGCAGGTCACAGACCTCGCGCATAAAGGCCATGTGCACGTCACGCATTCTGGCAATGGCCACGTTGACGGCCATGGCCTCGCGGGAGCGCACAAAGGGCGCCTCCCGTGCACGATTTTCCTTCAGGGCTGCCTTGTGCTCGGCACGGCTTAAGATGGAGGGCATGGTCCAGAGCACAAGATACGTCCTTTCGGTGGCACAGTAGCCGGCAAGGGTCTTTTCCCAGTCATCAAGCACTCTGGCAAGGTCCAGTTCCAGGTTTTGGGCTGTGACATGCAGCGGATGCAGGGCGCGGGCCATGTCTTCTTCTGCCTGCTCCGGGTCACAGGAAAAGACCACCTGCACGGCATGGCCCTCGCGGGACAGGGGTGTGGCCAGGGTGGCGGCAAGGCGGCTGCAGATGTGCTCGTACTCCTCTGCGCCGATGAGGCGCAGCGAGCCGTGCACGGCAATGACGGATACCATGGCGGCATTGTCGCAGACCAGGATGCCGTCATCGCAGGTATGCAGACGGCACAGGGAGGTGGGGGTGATGCCCAGCAAATCCTGCAGGCCGCTGGACATGCGGTCAAGTGAGGTGAAAAAGCGTTCCCAGGACATGGTCTTCCCTTGTGGATGAAGAATGCTGCTGATGGTGGCTGACGATGCTGGCTGATGCCGGCTGAAACTGGCTGCCGAAGGGGAGTCTGTGTGGCTGCGCGCGCCTCACCCTGCGCAGCTTTTGAGCCTTGTTGCCTTATGGCCTGCTGCCACATGTGCTGAGGGGTGCAGCCGGACGTGCTGCCACATGTACAGTCAGACGTGCAGTCGCATGTGCAGAAAGCGCAGGCAGATGTGCAGGCAGTGCCTGGGGGACCTGGGCGTCATCCTGCAGGACGTGTGCACCTTAAAGTGCGGGGCCGGTGCAGCCCTGCTGCCACTCTACTGCTGCAGGGCAATGCGTTTGGTGGTGACCAGACTTGAAATGGCCACACCCTGGGGGTAGTCCGTGGCAGGCACGCGCTGCACCTGACAGACAATGGTCACGGCATTGTTGGAGATGCGGCCAACCGAGGTCTCG
>CASEWR010000180.1 GCA_949291675.1 uncultured Desulfovibrio sp.
TTTTTTGCCAGGGCAGTGATGTCCTGGGCAGCTGCTGTCTCGGGAAAAAGGCGCAGCAGGGGCACGCGTCTGCACACGGCTTCCTGCACGGCAGGGTCATGGCGTATGGAGCCCAGGAGTTTTGGGGTGATTTGCAAGAACTTTTTGCTGGCATTGACCAGGCGGATCCTGGTCATGGCAACTTCCTCTTCGGAGTAGACATTGTTCACCACAATGTGCACGTTGTCGATGTGATGGCTTTTGCTGAGCACCTTGATGAGCGCATAGGCATCGGCAATGGCCGTCGGCTCGGGGCTTGTGACAAGCAGGGGCAGGGCACAGGCCCTGGCCAGCAGGCGCACGGTATCCGAGAGCCCTGCGCCAAGGTCCAGCAGCACAAAGTCATGTTTGTCAGCCAGGGGACGCACGCTTTTGATGAGCTGCTGGCAGGAGGCTGTATCAAGCTGGGCCTGACAGCCTGTGCCTGAGGCTGCAGGCAGCACGTGCAGGCCTGAGACATCCGTATGCAGCACCTTGTCCAGGGTTGTGCGTCCCTGCAAGACATCCCAGAGTGTTGCGCCTGGGCTGAAGCCCAGCAGCACGTCCACATTGGCAAGCCCCAGGTCTCCGTCCAGCACAAGGACCCTTGCCCCTGTCTTCTGCAGGGCCAGGGCCAGGTTGAGGGTCACATTGCTCTTGCCCACACCGCCCTTGCCGCTTAAGACAGCGACGCTCAGCGTGCCTGCCGAAGGCCTGGCCTGGGGCTTTGCAGCCGTGCCGGCAGCCGTTCCCGCTGATCTTGCTGCCTGGCTTGCAGCTGATCGTGCTGCAGTTCCTGTTCTGCCTGAGCCTGCGCTGCGGGTTCCCGAGCCTGATGCACGCAGCTCTTTGTCTGTTACTGGCATGGCAATCCTCCTTAACGCGTCCTCAGGCAGCAGGAAAACAGAAAGTTCTTCTCTTCCACGCTGACTCTGGCCTCATCCTCGCGCCGCTGTCCGGGCAGGCGCACAAGGACGGGGGCAGGGCCTGGTTGTGCACTGGCAAGGGCCTTTTCCAGGGAAGCCAGCACCTTGTCAGCGCCCCGTGCCACGCCCCTGGCAGTGCCCCTGTGGGCAAGGACAAGGTCCGGCACACTGCACACAAGCACTGCGCAGGGCACAGGGCATGCTGTCAGCAGCATGCCGGCAAGCTCTTCTCCGTGCTCCTCGCTGCAGCGGGGCAGCATGAGCACGGCTGTGTCAGCAGAGCTGGCAAAGACTGTGTCACAGGCCTGGCCTGTGCCCTGCAAAAGCTCTGCTGCCGTGGCTGAGCATGAGGCAAACAGGCGCAGCACAAGAAGCTGCGTTGTCTCGCAGCCTCGTGCCAGGCGCAGGGCTTCTGCCTCAAGAGCAGGGCGAAGCCCGGTTTTTGCCAGCAACTCAGTCTGAAGCGTGTCTCTGGGCATATCTGTAGAGCAGCCAGGCATGGGTGAAGCCGTCAATGTCACCATCAAGCACGGCATCCACGTCTGTGGACTCGTAATTGGTGCGATGATCCTTCACCAGACGGAAGGGCTGCAGGGTATAGGTGCGAATCTGGCTGCCAAAGGCAATGGCTTCCTTGCTGGCATAGCTTGCCTGGCGCTCGGCATCGCGCTTTTCCAGCTCCAGATTGTAGAGCCTGCCCATGAGGATGCGCATGGCGCTGTCCTTGTTGTGATGCTGGCTGCGCTCGTTCTGACACTGGGCTGTGATGCCTGTGGGAATGTGGGTGATGCGCACTGCCGAGGTGGTGGTGTTCACGCCCTGGCCGCCCGGGCCGGAGGAACGGAAGGTGTCAATGCGCAGGTCGGATTCCTTGATGTCCAGCTTGATGTCCGTGCCAATGTCGGGAATCACGTCCAGGGAGGCAAAGGAGGTGTGGCGCCTGCCTGAGGCATCAAAGGGCGAGATGCGGATGAGCCTGTGAATGCCGCGCTCGGACTTGAGCTGGCCAAAGGCATAGGCACCCACAATACGTAAGGTCACGCGCTTGATGCCTGCCTCTTCGCCGGGGAGGAAGTCCAGTTCCTCCACCTTGAAGCCGTGCCTGGCAGCCCAGCGCAGATACATGCGCTGCAGCATCTCGGCCCAGTCCTGAGCCTCTGTGCCGCCTGCACCGGAGTGAATTTCGATGATGGCGTTCTGCTTGTCTTCCTCTGCGCCAAGCAGGGTGACCATTTCCGTGTCGTCGAGCTTTTTTTCCAGCTCGTCGCACTGCTCTTTCAGGCTGTCCAGCAGTTCTTCCAGATCTGCGCCGTCAGCCTCGCCGCACAGTTCCAGCAGGGCCTGCTGATCTTCCCAGCAGGCGTGCAGGGCCCTGCAGCGCTCGATGTCTTCCTCAAGCCTGCTTTTTTCCTGCAGCACAGGGCGCAATTCCTCGTGATTGCCCCAGGCATCGGGGTTGGCAAGCTGTTTTTCTATGTCTGCCAGTCTGGAAGTGTTCTTATCGACGTCAAAGACGCCCCCAGAGAGTCTGGAAACGTGTTGTCAGTTCCTGACAGCGAGGGCGGAGTTCACTGAGCTGCTGCATGATATCTGGTCCTGTGTACTTCTGGTTATATGTTCGTTGTGCTGCGCGGCGTTGCAGACGCCGTTGTCATGGATCTGTGTCGTATGAGTCGATGTTACGACTCATCTGCTGGCGCATTGCCTGCTTGTTGCCGTGTCCTGTGTGGCTGCTGTGTCCTTTTTGTGCGGGCTGTCCCGGAAGAGACGGAAGATGTGGAAGCTGCTGCGGCCCGGCTCAGGCGACGCGCATGAAGGTATTCCATAAGGAGAAGAACTGCGAGGAGGCCTGCGCAGACAGGCGGGATATGGTAGAAGTATCTGTGGAAGCGGCTGGGCTCGGAAACAGATGCGGCCTCTGCCCACAGGGCTCCTGCACAAAACTGCGGGCCTTCAAACACAAGTCGGCCCCTGTTGTCAAAGATCGCGGAAATGCCTGAGTTGGTGCAGCGCACAAGGTAGCGGTTCTGCTCAAGGGCACGCAGGCCTGTGAGCGCCAGGTGCTGCCAGGGTGCCGAGGTATCGCCAAACCAGGCGTCATTGCTCACATCGACAAGCACTGTGGCT
>CASEWR010000181.1 GCA_949291675.1 uncultured Desulfovibrio sp.
GTGCCTGGCGACACAGGCAAAACCGACTACGAGGCAGGGGAGATGTTCACCTTCGGGCTGCACCTCTTTGCCTATGCCATTCCCTTTCTGCCCTTCTTTGCCCATGCCTTTGTGCTGGCAGGCAGGCACGGCATGGGAAAACGGGCAGACGGCGCTCAGGGGACCTATGAGCTTGCAGACATCACCTGGCAGGGGAGATCTGTCTATGATGCCGCACGCCAGAAGGTGCATACCCCGCAAGGAGAGCTTTTGCAGCTGCCGCAGTGGGCGGGCAGCGCACAAGCAAGTACACAAGGCCGGACACAGCGCCTTGCCGTCACCCTGACAACACCCTGCCGCTTCAAGGAAGGCAACCGCTTTGCCGCAGACCTGCCCTTCAAACAGCTTGTGCTGCTCATTGTGCGCAGGCTGCGCGCCCTCTGGGCACTGGAAGGCACAAATGTCCGCTACGAGGACTTCCATGCCATGATGACCCAGGCAGAGAGCGTGCGCACCCTGTCCTCCACCCTGGCCTGGACAGACTGGACCAGGTACTCCTCCCGCCAGAAAACCAGCATGCAGCTCGGGGGACTGCAGGGACAGATCCTCTATGAAGGCGCTCTTGCGCCCTTTCTGCCCTTTCTTGCCATGGCTGAGAAAGTGCATCTTGGCAAGCAGACAAGCTTCGGGCTTGGCGAAGTGCATATTTCCTGCCCGCAGCACTAGGCATCTTTGCCAAAGCACAAATGTACCAGCATGCTTCTGCACCTGTCCTCTCGTGCAGAGGTCTGTCTCTGTCGGACTGCAGACAAACAGGTACAGTCTGCTGTGGTACGCAGCTTTTGGAAAAGAGAGCTGTTCCCAAACGAAGAACAGCTGTCGCAACCCATGTCTCAATGCAACAGCATGTCCGCAAGGCAATGTGCTGGCAGAACAGTATCTTTCCAGGAAATTGACACTGACCCCTCTTTTTCCGTATCTTCCGGAAAACAGGCACACGTTACAAAGCACAGACAACCCAAAGAGGTGCGCCTATGGAAAAACAGGAACCGGACTTCCTTGTCCTGGCTGGTCTTCTGCATGATGTGGGCAAATTTGCCCAGCGGGCAGGAGCACCGTTCAGTGCTGCCATGGAGGACACCTGCTGCCCCCATGGACCGCACGGCAGCACGCACAAGCACGTGCTGTACACAGACTATTTCATCGAACAGGAACTGCCCCTGCCCAGGGAGCTGGAAAGCAGGCGCAGCCTGCTTGCACGCACAGCCTCCGTGCATCACAAGCCGGATGAGGACAACAGGCTTGAGAAATGCCTGCAGCAGGGAGACTGGCTCTCCTCCGGTAATGACCGCATTCCCGATGACAGTACGGACACCTACCGCACAGCCAGACTGGAATCCGTGTTTGCCAGAGTGCGGCTGCACGATGCCCGGGGCGATGCCCAGGGCCCGCAGAGCAGTGAGCTGCTGCGCTATCCCCTGAAGGCACTGGACGATGCGGACATTCCCATCTTCCCTGTCAGCGCCAAAGAGGCCCGGCAGACCTCCTACAAGGAGCACTATGCCGCCTTTCTGCAGGCTGTGCATGCCCTTCCCGTGCATATGGGCACAGCCCACTATCTCTCCTCCGTCATGACCGTGCTGGAGCGCTTTGCCTGGTGCATTCCCTCTTCCACCTATGGCACCAGGGCAGACATCAGTCTCTACGATCACTGCTACACCACTGCAGCCATTGCCCAGGCGCTCTTCCTTGGCCCCCAGCCTGTCAGCAGACTGCCCGAGACCAGCCTGCTCCTGTTCGGCGGCGAATTGTCCGGCATCCAGAACTTCATCTTCGGGCAGGGAGAGCAGGGAGACAGGGGTGCAAGCAAACTGCTCAGGGCGCGCTCCTTCAGTCTGCAGATGCTCACCCGCTCCATCTGGCGGACACTGCTTGAGCGCTGCGGCATCAATCCTGTTGCCCGCATCATGGATGCCGGCGGACGCTTCATTCTCCTGCTCCCTGACACAGAAGCTGTACGCAGGGAAGCGGACACCATTGAGGCAGAGGCGCTGCGCTACGTGCTGCAGGCCTTCAACGGCATTGTGCGCGTCACCTTTGCCAGGCATGCCTTCCCGGCACAGGCGCTGCACATCACCACCTTCCCGGATGTCTACAAAGAGCTGAATGACAAGCTTGAGCAGGCGAAACTGCGCCCGCTCTCGCCCCTTATGCAGCACAGCTTCTCGCCTGTGCTGGGCATTGCAAGTGCACAGTACGCCCGATTCGGGACCTGCCCCTTCTGCGATCTGCGCCCTGCCGAAGGCGAGAGCGGAGAGGAGGCAGGCTGCAGTCTCTGCAAAACCCTGATCCAGCAGATAGGACGCAGGCTGCCGACGGCCCGCTACGCGCTTCTGACACGAAAGGCAGGAGGATTTCCTCTCTTTGCAGGCCTCAACCTGCGCCTTGAAGAAACCCTGGATGCAGGCGATGCCCGGGCGCTTGATATCCTCTCCTTAAAGGACAGGATGGCCTACAGCGCAGCACCTGTGGCAGGCTATGTGCCCAGAATTTCCAAAGAAGACATACAGCGCTGGACAGATTTCGGGCAGGTCAGGGAAACTGAGGACGATCCCTGGGAGGCAAATGCCCCCAAGACCTTTACCATGCTGGCCAGCGAGGCAAAGCTCCCCACGCCCCGGGGCTTTCGCTCCATTGCCTGCCTTGCTGCCTGCAAGGCAGATGTGGACAACCTGGGGCTGTTGTTCGGCACAGGCCTCGAACACGGCGAAGGCAATCATTTCTCCCTGTCCCGCTTTGCCATGCTCTCGCGCATGCTGCATCACTTCTTCTCCTCCTGCCTCATTGAGATCATGAGGAAGGAGTTCCCGAACATCTATGTTGTCTTTGCAGGGGGCGACGATCTCTTTGTGCTTGGGCCATGGAGCGACATCATCAGGTTCGCAGCCCTGCTGCACTCAACCTTCACTGCCTTCACAGGCGCCAATGCCGATGTGGCCATTTCGGCAGGTCTTGCCCTGGCGAAACCCGGTGCGCCCATGCGCGTGATCAAGGCGCTGGCAGAGGAAGCTCTCGAAGCCTCCAAGGGGCGCAGCGAGACAAAGGCCGGCGCCCCAGAAGGCAAGGCAGGACAAACGTTGCGCAGCAAAGCCGCCAAGAATGCCGTGACCCTCTTTGGCGTGACCTGCCCGTGGACAGCATTTGCCTCCCGCCTTGCCCAGGGAGAGTGGCTGGAACAGCTCTGCCTTGACGGTCTTGTCAGCCAGGGCTTTGTGCGCAGGCTGCTCGGCTATTCGAGACAGGCCAGGGCCTTTGCCGGCGGCGACATCGCCAGTGGCATGTACAGATCCCACATGATCTATGACATGAGCCGCAATATCAGCGAGGAGAAGGACTTTACCCCTGCTGACTGGGCAAGGCTGCATGCGCTTTGCCATGACAAGGGCTTTAAAGACATGGAAGTGAGTGTCACCTGGGCCTTGTACAGAACCAGAACATCGCAGTAGGACCGTATAAGGACAGTCTCAGGGACGCAGAAGGCGCAGAACATGCGCAGGAACTATGCAGGAGATATCTATGATCAGCTACTATATACAGGACGAGACCGGCAGGCGTGTCATGGACTGCAGGCTCGTGGACGAGAACGCGCTCAGCATGGCGAAACAGCTTGTTGTGCCTGGGTATGACGGAAAAGTGGATCAGAAACGCAGCATCAAGAGTTCACAGCTGCGCAAGTTTTACAGCGACGTGAAGAATCTTGAGCATATCTGGATCAATCAGCAGAAGAGCGAGACTGCCTTTCTCGGCATTCTGCCCCAGATCAAGATACTCAAGGCCAAGGTTGCCTATGCCAGAGAGCGCAAAGTTGTGCCACCAGTCTTTGCCTCCTGGCTCAGCGAACACGTTGATTCCATCGCAACCCAACAGGACTTCGCTGCCTTTTTGCTGCATTTTGAAGCTGTTGTCGGCTTCTGCTATGGTGAAGGACTGAAGGATTAGGGGGACTGTTATGCGACTTGTTGCCATCAGGAATATCAACGGTGTGATCCGCCTGCGCTCAGGCCTTCATATTGGCGCTGGTAAGGACAGTGTCGAAATCGGCGGCATGGATCAGCCCATCATCAGGGATCCTGTTACCAGAGAACCCTACATCCCCGGTTCTTCTCTCAAGGGCAAGCTGCGCTCCCTTCTGGAAACATCCGTCTTCATGCAGAATCCCGAGACAAGGCACTGGGTCATGGAGGGCTTTCCCTGCAAATGCGGCAAGGCAACCTGCCCTGCCTGCACCATCTTCGGCTCCCACGCGGCACCAAAGGACTGCGAGGACACGCTCGGTCCCTCCCGTCTGCTGGTGCGCGATGCCTGCCTGACGGACAGGTACAGGGAGCTCTTTGTCAATGGCCTTCTGCCCATGGAGTCAAAGACCGAGAACATCATCCACCGTGTGAAGGGTGTGGCAGAGCACCCGAGGCCGCTGGAACGCGTTCCTGCAGGCACCTGCTTCAGCCTGAATATGGCTTTCAGAGTCTACGAGGGCGACAAAGATGACCTGCTCGACTATGTCTGGAAGGGACTGAAGCTGATTGAGCTTGATGCACTTGGTGGTGGCGGTTCACGAGGCAGCGGTCAGGTTGTCTTCGAAGACCTGCAGGCAGACGGCAAACCTGTCAGTCTTGAGGGAATTCGAGCCTTTTAGCGGAGGTAGCATGTCTCTGCACCGGTACATACTCACTCCCCAGTCTGCCTGGGCAACGCCCCTGCGCAGCGACACCCTGGCAGGACTTTTGCTCTACAGGCTTGCCGAGGACGAGGGCGAAACAGCGCTGCAGGCAGAAATAACAGCCTTCATGGAAGGCAGACCTCCCTTTGTGCTTTCCTCTGCCATGCCTGCGGACACTGTCTTTGCGCCGAAGCTCCCCCCGCTGCCCCGCAAGCTCTTTGCCGGCATGGCAGAGCAGGGATGTTTTTGTGATGCATCTGGCAGGAAACTGACGCTTTTCGAGGCCCTGAGCACCTTCAAAACATACCGGAAAAAGCGCTTTCTGCCGCTTTGTGTCTGGGAAAAGCATCGTCACAGGCTCTCTTCTGCAGCCCTTTTTGCCGAGTTTTGCACACATCCGCAAGACTGGGAGAGACCATCTGCAACACCACATCAGGAAATGCACGTCACCATTGCCAGAAACTCCGGGGCTGCCCTGGACCAGGGGCTCTTTGTCTCGCACTCCTTCTGGCCTGCTCCCGGCATGCGCTACCATCTCTATGCTCAGACCTCAGACAGCCCCGCCCTGCTCGAACGCATCAGGCGCATCGGCGTGCTGGGCTTTGGCAGGGACAGCAGTACCGGCAAGGGTGTCTTTACCATTGAAGAGGACACAGACTTTGTGCCGCCAAAGGACGATCTGCCCCACGGCCTGCTTCTCTCCCTGCTCGCTGCTGAAGATATGTGCGGCCTTGAGGGCTGGTATGCCGTTGAGGTCAAGACAGGCAAGGCAGGACAGGGCATCTGCGGGAAAAATCCCTACAAGAGTCCTTTTCTGAGCGTCCATGAAGGCGCAGTCCTCACATCGCTGCCCAAAGGGCCCTTTGTGCTGCAGGGACTGAATGCCAACCCGGACATTGTGCAGATAACGCAGCCATTGCTTTTGCCCTGCAAACTGGACGAGGAGGTGGACAATGCCTGACTTGAAGCCCCGCACCTGGCAGGAACGCGGCTTTGTTCCCTTCCGGCTCGAAGTGCTCACACCTGTCCACATCGGCGCAGGCGATCTTCTTTCGCCCCTGGACTATGTCATCCGCAAAAAGGATAACAGCTACTGGCTCTGCCGCATTGATTTGCAGGGATGGCTCATGCAGCACGGCAGCGATCCTTCCGTCCAGGGCATCATTGCTTCAGGCGATGTCGGGAGCATACGCAACATGCTCAATGAGAAGGTGGATACTGCTGTCTTCGCGCTCAATGCAACCCGCATTGCGGATGCAGGCCTTGCCCAGCGTCTCCTTCAGGCCTACGGCATAACGACAGGCTCTTCCGGACAGAGGAACAAGACCGGCAATGTGGCAGGCATGCTGCGCAACCCTGTCAGTGACTGCCCCTGCATTCCCGGTTCTTCCCTCAAGGGTGCCATCAGCACGCCGCTCATCAACTCTCTCGACCAGAAACGAACAGCTCAGGGAAGGGAGTCTCTGAGAAGCTGCATGGAACAGGACAAGCGGGGGAGCTGCACCGCTGTCCTGACAGAGATGTTCGGCGACATCAAAAGCCATGCCATGCAGGCTCTGAAAGTGTCCGACTGCATGACGGTAAACGCATCCTGCGCCATTGTCCGTGCTGTGGAAAGAAGCCGGAAGGCAGACAAGCAGGGCACGCCCAAGGATCCGTGCGAGGCAATCATGCCTGGCGGGGCCAGCCTGTGGGGGCGCCTGATGCTTGACTGCTCGCCCAAAACGCCTGCCATTACCCTGCCTGACGGGGAGACAATCACGCTCTCTGAGCTCGCAAAACTGTGCAATGACTTCTATCTGGCACGCTTTGAGCGGGAAATGAGCCGGTTCTACCAGCTGCCGCACTTTGCAGAGACCCGCAAGGCGCTGCAGCAGATTGCCGACAGGCTGCAGCATCTTGACAGCAGCCGTACCATGCTTTTGCGTGCAGGCCATTACTCCCATGTCGAAAGCGTGACTGTAGACAACAACAAGCCGTCTACCCGCAAGGGCAGGGATGGAAAGCCCATGCCCTGGGGGACAACAAGGACGCTGGCAAACGGCGTCTGGCCTTTTGGCTGGGTTCTGCTGCATTTTTGTTCCCATGAAGACTATCATGAGGGCATTGCCAGTATGGAAAAGGCTCTGACCAGAGAGGCTGACAGCAGAGCTGCACGCCTGCTTGAACAGCGCAATCAGGCAGAAGAACTTGCCAGACAGGCTCTGGAGAGAAAAGCGCAGCTTGCCAGGCAGCGTGAGGCTGCTGAACGCAAAAGCAGGGAGGAAGAAGAAAGGAAGGCAGAACTTGCCCGTCGCATGGCAGAACTCTCCCCTGAAGAAGCACGACTTTTACAGCTGCAGGAAAACAAGGATGAAGCTCTTTCCATGCAGATCTATGCAGAAATGCAATCCTGGCCTGCAGAAATGAAGTCCAAAGCTGCCGAAGCTCTCAGGGACTGCTGGTCAGCTCTTGGCAAGTGGAGCGGAAAACAATCGAAGAAGCAGCAGGAAAAGATCAAACTGGTCAAAACACTGCTGGAAAGCTGACCTGTGCGCGAACCTGGAGGACCTGTTTGCGACATATGTAAAATGTACATGTTTTCAAGTAGTTAGCAAAAATCGCTTCAAACAGGTTCGCGCACAACAAATTCTCTATGATTACAACATGTTACAAAAACACGGCACTCATTCTTTCCAGTTTTTCACTCCAGGGCGAGGAGGTTCGCGAAAATGCCTTGCTAACCAATGGTACTTACCTTAGAATTTCTGGGTACTCTCTGAATTGACCTGATTCTCAAAGGGATTACGACGAAACGCTCTTCAAGCGATGCAGCGTCGCGCTGGACGCGCTCCTCTGAATTGACCTGATTCTCAAAGGGATTACGACGCTTCGATGGTGGCCAGTGCGTTGTCAAAAATTTCGGTAGAGCTCTGAATTGACCTGATTCTCAAAGGGATTACGACTGCGATCTGCTTGATCGCAGATTCCGCATCCGACAAGACCTCTGAATTGACCTGATTCTCAAAGGGATTACGACGCAGCACACAAGGCGCTGACAATGAAGAAGGTGCCCTCTACGGGCTCTGAAT
>CASEWR010000182.1 GCA_949291675.1 uncultured Desulfovibrio sp.
TGCAGCACCAGGGCTTCGAGTCTGCGCATGCCGCTGACCTTTGCGTGCTCGTCACAGCCCTTTTCCAGCATGTCTGCCAGGTTGGCAATGTCCTTGCGCTCCTGCACCTCCGGGGGCACCATGCCGGCATTCTTAAGCACATGGTAGGCCATGCGCAGTTCTTCGGGGATGGCACTGTCATCTTCCAGCTGCAGGGGTGCTCCCCTGCCTGGCAGATTCTCAAAGGCGCCCTCGCGCTGCGCTTCCCTGATGCGCTCCTCGGCAATGGTCTGCAGGATGGAAAAGGCATTGGCCATAGTGTTCTCCCGGCATGCTGTGCGCTTTAGCGGCACAGACACGCCAAAGCAATAGAGAAGGGTGCCTGCTTTGTCAAAGCCCCTAGGCAAGGCTGACGGCCTGTCTTGCGCCTGACACTGGCTGCACCCCTGTTTTTCTGCTGTCTGCTCCCTGTTCTCTGCACGCAGGGCCTGCCCCCTGCACACATCGGAGGAACTATGCTCTCCGGAACTATGCTCTCCTCGTGTTGCACACTCTCCCGTCTGGCAGCAGTGTTGTTGCTGGCAGGCTCCCTTGCCACACCGGCCCTTGCTGCTGACACAGGCGACACAACCAGACCCGAACAGGCTGTTCAGGCCACGCAGACTGCTCAGACCACGCAGGCCCAGGCCCTGCCTGCCCTGCAGCTGCCTGCACGCACCATCCCTGTGCCTGACACAGTCAGCCCCGGGATGCAGGCCTGCGTGGCCCGTCCCTATCCTGCCGCATGGCTTGAAAAGCCCCTGTCTCTCAAAGAATACGCTGCCATGCTTGCCAAAGCCACCGAGGGCAGTGATGCCAGGATCCTCTCCCTGGCAGAGCATGCCGGGGTGCGCATTGAAAGAAAGACGCTTGCCGGCGTGCCTGTCATTGCTGTCACCCCGAACAAGGTTGCAGACGCGAAGAAGGACATGCTCCTTGTCCATGTGCATGGTGGCGGCTATGTCTTCTATCCCGGGCTCATTGGTGCCGGGGAAGCCATCTACATGGCACACTACAGCGGCATCCCCTGCCTTTCCATTGACTATCGTCTGGCGCCGCAGCATCCCTATCCTGCAGGCCTTGATGACTGCATGGCTGTCTACAAGGAGCTTTTGCAGGCAAGAAAGCCTGCACAGATTGGCTTCTTTGGCACGTCCTCAGGCGGCAGCATGATTCTGGCCATGGCCCTGCGGGCAAAGGCCGAGAACCTGCCCCTGCCGGGCGCTCTTGTGCCTGCCACACCCTGGGCTGATATCAGCAAGGTCGGCGACAGCTATTTCACCAGTGAAGGCCTGGACAATGCCCTGGTGCGCTATGAGGGCTGGATTTCCGGTGCAGCACAGGCCTATGCACAGGGACATGACGTGAAAGACCCGCTCATCTCCCCTGTCTACGGGGACTTTACAGGCTTTCCGCCCTCCCTGCTCATTGCCGGGACCAGGGATCTCTTTTTGAGCAACACGGTGCGCGTGCACACAAGGATGCTGCAGCAGGGCGTGGATGCCAGGCTCATTGTCCATGAAGGCCTCTCCCATGCCCAGTATCTGGACTCCTTCACAGCCCCTGAGACAGTCTTTCACTTCACCCAGATGGGCAAGTTCTTTGCGGAACATTTGCGCTGAGGCATTGGCAGAAAAGAACTTTGGCAAATATTTTGACAAAGATCAGGGTCAGAATCAGGCTCAGGCTCAGGCTCAGGATCAGGCGCGAAGCGACGTGCCCCCATGCCTGAGTCCAAGGAGTACATGGTCAAGCGGACCCGGGAGAACAGAAATGGCAGGCGCACTGACGGTAACACTTTCGCGGGAAGCCATACAGCGATTCCTGGAACTGGCAGAATTCAATGAGAAGCAGAGACGGCTCTTTCTGGGCATGCTGGCAGATCAATGCGGACGCGGTGGCGGGCAGGAAGTGGCTCAGTTTTTCCAGGTCGCCAGAAATACTGTCGGTGACGGACAGGCTGAGTTCACTGGTCGTAAGGAGATCAGTGCATCAGCCAACCGTATTCGCCGCCCTGGAGGAGGGCGCAAACCAGTAGAAGTACGCCAGCCAGGGATTGTCGAAGCTGTCAGGGAGATACTGGAAGACACTGCCTCTGGCGGACAGGAAAAAGTCCTGTTCTGGACTACGCTCAGTCTGCGCGAGATGGAGAAAAAGCTGGCTGAACAGGGGTTCAAAGTGGGCAGAGTGACCGTTTCCCGTCTTATGGAGACCCTCGGGTACAGCAGGCAGCAACCCCCGAAAATGCTGCAGGCATGTTCTCCTCATCCTGAGCGTGACAGTCAGTTTCGCCTGATTGCTTCGCTGGCAGAGACATATCTTGCCTCCGGAGATCCTGTCATTTCCGTGGATTGCAGGAAGAACGAGCTTCTGGGCAACCTGGCGGACAATGGCAGTGCGTCTCCTTGCAAGGAAGACGCCCGGCAGTGTCCGGATCATGAGTTTGCACTGAAAGAACTGGGAAACGTCACCCCCGGCGGCGTCTGTGTGCTGAACGAGACTACCGGTTTTGCAAACCTGACGTCATGCAGCGACAGCAGTGAAGTTGCTGTTGAAAGCATTCGCATATGGTGGCAATGCATTGGAAAAGTGAATTTTCCCAATGCAAAACGGCTGCTTGTCACCTGCGATGGTGGCGGGAGCACTGGCTGCAGCCACCGCTTGTGGAAGGAGCAGCTTGCACTCCTTGCAGAAGAGACAGGGCTTGAGAGTACGGTTTGCCATTTTCCTTGCGGAACCTCAAAATGGAATAAGGTTGGACATCGGCTCTTCTGTTATGTCAGTCGCAC
The DNA here is from genome assembly GCA_949291675.1 of uncultured Desulfovibrio sp. Taxonomy (GTDB): domain Bacteria; phylum Desulfobacterota; class Desulfovibrionia; order Desulfovibrionales; family Desulfovibrionaceae; genus Desulfovibrio. The sequence continues at coordinate 2,808 of CASEWR010000182.1, forward strand.
CTGTGCGGGAAAACCTCTCATTGATATCCGGACTGTCGTGAAGTGCATCAGCAGGACAACGACACATACCGGGCTCGATGTCAGTTGCCATGGTGACGAACGTCCGATCAGGAAAGGGAGCAGCGTGTCAGAGAAGCAGATGGCGAGTATCGATGTGACCCCGCTGGGCGAGTATGCACAATGGAACTATACCATTCGCGGGTTCCAAAACGCCGACGCATAGCACCCGGGTTCTTTTCTGACAATTCCCGGGCTGCCCTGTCTGTGGCAGCGTCATGGCGCGTCCTCCTGAAAGCTGTTATGTGACCAAGGAGAAAAACGATGGAAACAGGCAATCTCACTCTCATATACGACCTCATAGCCGGAAAGGAAGGCGGCAGGGTTGAATTCAAGCAGACCACCGGACAGTTGGAGCGAGGCATGGAAACGCTGTGTGCCTTTCTCAACGGAGAGGGGGGCACGGTGCTGTTCGGTGTGGCGGACAACGGAAAAATCATCGGGCAGGAAGTGAGCGACAGGACGAAACGGGATATAGCGGAAGCCATCGGCAGACTGGAGCCGGTCGCTACGGTACAGGTCTCATACCTGCCCTTGCCCGGCAGTGAAAAGAAAATCATCACTCTTCATGTCGAGGAAGCAAGGAAGCAACGCCCGTTCACATACAAGAACCGTCCCTATATGCGCGTGGAAAGCACCACGGTAGCCATGCCGCAACAGCAATACAAGGAATTGTTGTTCAACCACGACGATGTGCGTCACCGTTGGGAACGGTTCGATGACCCGGAGTTGACACTCAATGACATAGACGAGAACGAGGTGCTTAAAACCGTCCGTCTGGGCATCAACTGCGGACGCCTGCCGGAAAATACGGGAAACGATATTCCTGTCATCCTTGAAAAATTCAGCCTGATGAGGAACGGAATGTTGAACCACGCTGCCGCCATCCTGTTTGCCAACAGGGAAATGCCGGACAACTATCCTCAATGTCTGCTGCGCCTGGCGCGTTTCAAGGGAACGAACAGGATGGAATTCCTGGACAGCCGGCGCATCCATGGCAATATCTTCCAACTGCTTGATGCTGCAATGGCTTTCCTGTTCAAACACCTTTCCTTGTCCGGCAGGATTGAAGGTCTGGAGCGTGAAGAACACCTGACTGTCCCCTACAAAGCTGTACGGGAAGGTGTCCTGAACGCGCTTGCTCATCGAAGTTACAGGGAAGCCGGTGGCTCTGTCGGCATCGCCATCTTCGATGACCGTGTGGAAATAGAAAATCCCGGCTCTTTTCCGTATGGCTGGGATGTGGAAAAGATGGCATCCAAGCACCGTTCGGAACCTCAGAATCCCATCCTTGCCAGTGTCCTCTACAAAAGGAAAGTGCTGGAGAACTGGGGGCGCGGCATCAGCCTGATGGAGGAAGAGTGCCGCAAAGCCGGGTTGCCGACACCCGAATACAGGCTGGGGGGCGGTTATGTCGTGCTTGTCTTCCACTACGCGCAAAAAGCTGTGGGGGAACATACCACAGCTACCCAACAGTTACCCCATAGTCAGCCCACAGCTGCCCCACAGTCACCCAATAGTGACCCCACAGCTGCCCCACAGTCACCCAATAGT
>CASEWR010000183.1 GCA_949291675.1 uncultured Desulfovibrio sp.
CCGAAGGCAAGCAGGATGGTGATACTGATCCAGAAGACCCCGCGCAGGACTGCAAGGCGTGTTTCCTGCGCAGAAGGGCCTGCCATGGCTGCAGGATCAAGAATCTTGGGAGCCTTAGTGGTCAAGGAAACCTCTGCAAAAATGCGCGATCATGGTGCTGTCAGGTGCTGTCAGGCGCTGCCTGAAGGGGACAAAAAGCAGTGGGCACCATAGATCTTTTCCCAGAGACTGCCAAGATGGGGCAAAGGCGGGCGGGGAAACGGCCTGGAAAGCCGTCTGAAACGTGCGCTGTGCTGTCCGGGACTACTTGAGCAGAGCCGGATCAAGCGTCGGGAAGGAAGGCAGGACGGACGCCTCAAGATGCAGGAAGCGCAGGACAAGCTGGCGCAAGGTTTTACAGAGAGCAGCACTGACAGGAGAAAAGCCGTGTGCCAGCAGCGAGGAATTGCGCGCTGCAAGGACTGCAGTCAGCTCTTCCTGATTTTCCAGGAACGTCTGGCCCAGAGGGTTGTGCAGACAGGCCAGCAGGCTGTAGGCCCTGAACAGCGGCAGCTGAATTCTGCCGTCATGGCTGACAAGGGGAGGTGTTTCTCTGCAGAAAGCCTCGGGAAGCTGTTCAGGTTTGACATTGCTGGTTTCGATGCCATAGCGGCAGCAAAGCTCAACCTGCGCTGCCTTCTCCAGCAGGCAATAGAAGCGGGCTACTGCGTCATCATAGCGCCCCTGCTGTTCCCTGCGCAGCGCATTGGCTGCCAGGTCCTGCAGATAGGCAGGACAGGGCGAGCGCTGCTCTGTAAAGGCCGCAAGCTCCCGGGCAGCAGCCTGGAGGGCTGCATCATTTTCCCTGACAGTGTCCAGAAAGGCGGACAGACGGGCAGGGGCTGCAGCTGCAAGCTGTGTGAGAGCCTTTGGGAACAGTGTCCGGGCTGTGGGGTAGTCAAAGCCGTCCCAGGCAGCGTAGCCTTCACATAAAAGCGCCAGGGCATGAAAGAAGGCGGCCTGCTCACTTCTGGCAGCAAGGTCTGCTGCCAGCCGGGCAGCCGTGGTAAACTGACAGGAGGTAAAGGCATCAGCCAGCTGCTGTACAGGAGAGAAGGCCAGCACATCCCAGGGGTTTGCCAGCTGCATGACGCGCTCTTCCCCGTCCAGCACTGTGCCAAGGCCGTTTTTGCTGCGCTGGCCGCCACCAATGTAGGTGAAGGCAACGTCATACTCCATGAGCGCCAGCACAAGTGCAGCAGACATGACCTTGGTGCCGCCTGTGAAGTCAGCCAGCAGCGAGGCCTGCGGCAGGTCCCAGACTGCTCTGGCACGCTCGACGGCTGCACGAATGTCACGTACGCAGGCCAGCAGATCCTGCTCGTTGTGCAGCACTTCGACGCTATGCCTAAGGGTATGTCCTGCGTCTGACAGCGCAGGCAGAATCTGCTCTTGAACTGCAGCAGCCGAAGACGCAGAACAGATGAAGAGCACGTGCCCCGGGGCATGCTGCTGCAAAGAGAAGATGATCGGGGCAGGGCTGCCACCTACAGTACAGACAAAGATATCAGCGTTCATTTGTGATCCAGCCGCAGAGAGCTTTTTTCAGGCCCAGCAGTTGTGCGCCATGGATGAGTCTGAGGCCACGTTCCTGAGCTCGCTTCTTGTCCTCCGCTCTGGGGGACAGGACACTGACAACCATGCCCTTGCCGAAGGTTCCGCCAAGGGTAGTTTTCAGAGAGTCCAGTTTGTACAGTGTCTCAGCTGCCATGGTATGTGTTGTTCGTATTTCATCTCTTTGTTGTTCAAGAACACTTGTCTTGCATTCCAGAAGATAGAGCATGCCATTCTTGCTGAAAGCAGCATCTATTTCATTCTGAACTGCGTCTTTTGTACTGCCTTTCACAGCAGTGCGATAGTAAAGTTCAAGATTGACAGCATAGTCGTCAATGTCGCCTTCATCATAGATTGATGCAAGGACTTCCCTGACATACTCTTCCAGCCAGGCGCCATTGCACCATTTGCGAGCTTCCTGAGAGGGGTAGACAATTCTTTCCGGCAGGACTTCCACCTTGCCCAGCTTTTGTGCAATGTCCATGGCTTTTGTAAAAGATGCAGAGGGAGCGCACGGCATGTTCGTAATCAGTAAGTCCTTGCCCCATAGCTTTGCTTCTTTTGCCACTTTGTTGAACAGTGTCAGTGCATGAGAATCCTGTATAAAGAGAGTGAGCAGCTCCTGAAGGCATGTGAATCGCTCTTTTGAGAAGGACTCCTTTTCCGGGCTGCTGAAGATATATCCCGAGCCGGCGGAAAGAAGCTCGGCAATGGAGAGCCGGCAGGATAGCGGTTCCTGTGTATGTTCGCCAGAGAGCTGGAAAATACAGTTCTGCTGGGTGTCAATGTAGAAGATAGCGGGTTTGTGCTCACTGAGGTGAGCCCATTCCACAGCTGCAAGTGCCATGAGCTTGGTACCCCCGGTCACATTGATGGCTGCAGAGTCATGGAGGTGCTCTTCTATGGCGCACAAACATTCAAAGACGTCACCTGGATTGGCTGAGGGAAGAGAATGCTGTTTGACAGTGCATCCCAGGCGTTTGACTGCCTGTTCCAGGATATCAGCCTGGTTTTGCATGGGACCAGTGACAAGCAGGTGGACAGTCTCTGGTCTGGGGTCTGCAACATGGACGCCCATGTAGTTGGGCAGATTCTGTCCGGAAACAAGGCATATCTGTTCTTTTGCTCCGCGAAGCGACATAGCTGACTCCTTCTGGAAACCTTCGGGTACCTTCTGGATACATGGATGAGAGTTGTCAGTATCCCCGTTTGGCTGCGTGCTGGCAAGCCGTCAGAAAATGTGCCAGGCCCTGTCAGGAAGCTCCGGCCTGCCAGATCCTGTGCCGGTGCGTCGTGCTTCGCAGGCCTCGCAGAGATGGAAGATCTTGATGCCGTCTTCTTCCGGGGCAATGACGGCGAGCATTTGACGCTTCATCTGCGCAAGTTCGCTGACGGATAACTCTGCCTCAAAGACAGATTTTTGCCTGCGCAGACCGTAGTTCTCGGCAATCTTTGTCACTTTTCTCAATCTGGCTGCGTTTCTGATGTCGTACACAATGCAATAGAGGCTTCTCATGGCATCACTGTCCGTGTTTCTCAGATGACCTGCCAGGTTGTATGAACATACGCGACACCCTGACCGAGGATGGCAACAGCTGAGGCACATCTTGCGCAGAGAGGGTAGACGAGCAGGGAATCACTTTCGGGGTCAATGTATGGCGTCAGTCTGGTGACAAGTGTTCGGATCTCGTCAGTGGTGAGCTCGCACTCAAAGACAGAACGCTGGCTGTTGATGCCAAGCTCGCTCAAAATCTTGAAAACCCTGGTGCGACTGGTGTTGTCACTGATGTCATAAGCAATAACTGCATGCATGACGGCCTTACCTCAGAGTCAGGGGGGCATAGGTCTCTGCAGCGCCGTCAATGACTCTTCTGAGTTCCCGTGCCTGGTATACAATGGCTTCAGCGTATGTCATGTCCCTGCTGGCATGGGGGTGAAAGAAGCTTGTCTCCATCTTTTGCGAGAACGCGGAGATAACAGTCTTGAGGGCCTTTTGGCTCAGAATAATTGCCTTTTCCTGAATGTGCGGCAGTGTTGTGCCTTCTTCAGGATCTCCCTGGTCCTCTGCAGCCATGGGCTGATCTGACATACTCCCGATGGGATCGGAGAGGACCTTTTTCAACGCTTCGTTATGCCTGTCTTCTTCGCAGACCACAGGTTGTGGTGCCACAGGTTTCGGAGAGCTGAAATCCCTGTCATGAAGCATGCCCAGATTGAACAGGGAAAGCGTCAGTGTGTCTGCAAGCAGAGCACGGAATTCTTCGACAAGATCCAGAGGAAGACTGGCTCTGCCGTAGGAGAGCTCATGAAGAATTCCAGGCTGCGGGTCAAGTCCTGCCCGTCGGATGGCCGCATAACAGCGGTTGGTCAGCAGCGTGTAGAGAAAGGAGAGCACACAGTTTACCGGGTCTGTCGGTGGCCTGCGAACTCTCTTCCTGAATCCCCAGTCCTTTGTGAAGCCAAGGTGCAGATGGTCAAAATAGATGGCTGCGGCTTTGCCTTCGATACCTCGCAGGGCAGTGCAGTTTGTTGCCTGCTCAAGGCTGCCGGCAAGTTCACGAATTCTGTTTGCAGCGGTGAGAGCCTGCGGCTTGTCCCGGGACCGTTTTATACGCGCAAGGACAGTCGCCTGGTTACATATTTTGGCCATGATGATGCTTTTTCCGAGTTTGACCCTGAAGGGCATGTCGTCGCACAGCGCGAACTGCCGTTTGCGCAGCAGCACATTGGCAGGCTCCTGCTGCGCCAGTCTGCCAATGAATCTGCCGTCTGTTCGCATGAAAACAGTATCTATTCCCTGAGCAAACAGAACATGCATGGCCGGAGTCGTAATGGAGACATTCCCTACAATGACAAGCTGTTCAAGATGGCTTGCGAACAGTGTCTGGCGGAAATCTTTGCCATGAACGATCAGTCTTCGCCCTTCTTTTTCAATCTTTGCTCCCTGGCTTGTAACATATACTATCAATGAAAACTCCAGGATGTTATTTGGTTTGTAATACAATCTCTAAGAGTTATAGTACATTGAAAGACTGTTGAAAAAAGAGTTGCTACAGTACTGTTATGTAGTCGTAATCCCTTTGAGAATCAGGTCAATTCAGAG